>PMBU01000142.1 GCA_003153895.1 Methanomassiliicoccaceae archaeon
TCTTCCCGGTCGACCTTGATGCAGACATAATGATGATTGAGGATCTCAGCTACCTTGGCATCATTGAAGGATTCTCGCGCCATCACATGGCACCAATGGCAGGCCGAATAACCGATGGAGAGGAAGATCGGCTTGTTCTCCTCAGTCGCCTTGTCAAACGCTTCATGACCCCAAGGGTACCAATCAACTGGGTTGTTCGCATGTTGGCGGAGATAAAGGCTCTTCTCATCCTTCAGGTGATTTGCACTCAAGCATATCCTCGTTTTTGTTATGAGAGGCCGGGGAAATAATTCCTTTCATGTTTGTGCCGGGGTTCATCTCAGTTCCAAAAATCGAATCATGAAATCTTGTGCAGTAAATGCCCTACAATGACATGTTACTTCTGCGTTTTGCTCGAACGACATCTAGGTCAGTAGTAGCAGGTTTCTTTCGAATACAGATCCACGATATCCGAGTAAATCCCAAAGGCCGTTTCCCGTAATGTCGGGTCACGCTCCGCGATCACCAGTTCTCCAAAAAGGTCCATGGAGAAGATGGCGGCGTTCGTTGCGCCAGTGCAGGAGAAAAGCATATCCTCTGGCTTCAAGACCTCCAGTCCGACGCGGAAGACCTTGTTCTCGAAGTCGGCAGATGCTACTTGCCGCACTCTGATGCATTTGTCATTCTTCACCTTGGAGATGACCTCTTTGACCATCGGCTCGGTGATAGTTTCCATAGTGATATCTGAGAACTTCAATTGGCTGCCAGCTAGGCCATTGCAGAGGATTATCAGTTTTGCCGCAGCGTCCATGCCGCTGAGGTCGTTGTCAGGATCCGTCTCGGCCACTCCCAGACCCTTGACCTTCTTCATGCCCTGGGTGAAATTCTTGCCTTCCCTCATGGTATCGATGATAATGCTGGTAGTGGAATTGAAGACGCCACGGATCTTCATAAGCTTAACTGGCGGAAGCGATTTGAACATCGAGAAGACCGGAGTTCCATCCATTACGGTGCTCTCGAACTTGAGCGAGGCATTGGTCCTTGAGGCAGCCTCCTTCAGTTCCCGCATGGCCAGGGCGATCGGGGCTTTGTTGCACGTGACGACATCGATGCCCCGTTCCAATGCGGTCATGATGTATGACAGCGCCGGTTCGGCCGTCTCATAATCCGCGGAGGTAAGTTCGACCAGGATGTCGAAATCCCCCTCCTTCAGGTAGCTCTTGATGTCAGCGACGCGCTGCTCTGGGTTATAGGCCCCTTCATCCCCACCTAGCATCTTCAATTTCTTGTCGACCTTGGCCGCGGGGAGGTCCCTCAACTCGGCAACCCCGATCGAGCGAGAGCAGACCGCGGAGAACAGAAATCGCTTCCCCTCTGGGTCGACGTCTGCCAGCATATCGACCAATGCTTTGCCTACGTTGCCATAACCTACGAGAACGATGCGCCTGCGGTCCAACTATCTCACCCATCCAGGATGAATCTGAATTGCGCGGGACCATATATGATTCTTCCGTGACAGCGCCTTTCGATCGTCCCGCTCGTATTGCATCATCATTATGTTCGGGGCATTGCGGAATGGCCGGGTAACTACGACACTTTTAAGAGCTGATTCGGAATATTATCGCTACGGTGGATTGCTGATTCCATGACAGATATCAGGAAGNNAGGGACTCGGACAGGATGCTCCGCGCCCAGTTGGCGAAGTTGCTTGGATTGCAAAGAAGAGGTCTGGAAGATTGCCGAGCCATGGTGGTCCAGAACTTCAATTCACCCCAGCTGGATGCGATCGGGGGCCTGATCAACCGGTTCAAGATGGTAGAGGGATTAGTCCTGCATGCCGAGACTGGCTATTCTGGAATTGCCGCCGATGTCCGCGTGAAGGAGACGGAGTTGAACCGCCTTTATGAGTATGACACGAGTTTGATCGACAACATCGGTGTGATCTCGAAGTCGCTTGAATCCCTCAAGAGGTCACTCAAGGCGAATGACAACGCCCAAAGCGGCGACGATATTGAGGAGATCAGGAACGCGATAATCGAGTTCGAGGATAAGTTCGAACGCAGAATGCAGGTCATCAC
This sequence comes from Methanomassiliicoccaceae archaeon, assembly GCA_003153895.1. Taxonomy (GTDB): domain Archaea; phylum Thermoplasmatota; class Thermoplasmata; order Methanomassiliicoccales; family UBA472; genus FEN-33. The sequence goes on from PMBU01000142.1 coordinate 2,058, forward strand.
CAACACGGAGGTCTGAAGATGAGCCTTATCGGAGCTGAAACCTTCAAGTGGGAGGACGCGGACAAGCGCGACAACATAATGTTCCGCCTGCCCCGCAACATCAAATATAATGATAATATCGTGGTGCGAGAGGATGAGATCGCTGTCTTCTACCGAGATGGAAAAGTCCTGGACTATATCGATCGTCCAGACAGGTATGCGCTCACCTCATTGAATGCGCCGATCGTCGGTAAGATCGTCCAATTCCTTTCTGGCGTTCAGCAGCAGGCGGAGGTCATCTATCTCCAGAAAAGGGCCATAGACGGCAAGTTCGGGTCGAAGCAGCCCTACCAGTTCCGGGACAAGGAGTTCGGGATGGTGAACCTGCGCGTCTTCGGCGAGTTCAGGTACAAGATTTCCTCGCCCGAGAACTTCGTGAACCAGTTCGTCGGAACGTTCAATTTCGCGACCTCTACAGAGGTGGAGGAACGGATCAAGGAGCAGATGGTGATAATCATCTACGATTCCATCGGTGATATGAAGAACCAGGGGATGGGCGTCGCCGACCTGGCGAGCAACCTCACCAACATCGAGCAGGTGGTTCTATCCAGAACGAAGGATCATTTCAGTCTCTATGGTGTCGGCATCGACAAGCTCTCCGGTCTATACATCTCGTTGCCGGAAGAGGTTCAGAAGGCAGTCGATACCCGCGCCTCGATGCAAGTGCTCGGCGCGAACTACATGCAGTATCAGACCGGACAGGCGATGCGCGAGGCAGCCCAGAACCCATCCGGCGGAGCGGCCGGGGTCGGGGTTGGAGTTGGTGCAGGGATCGGCATGGGCTATACCATGTTGGGCTCGATGCAGCAGGCTTCACAGCCACCCGGGGCCGGGCAGCCGGCCCAGCCGATGATATTGTGTCCGAAATGCGGCGCTCAGAACCCAGCCAGCAACAAGTTCTGCGCCGAATGCGGGGCAAAGCTGATGCCGAACATGATCCCCTGCCCGAAGTGCGGGGAGAAGGTTCCGGAGGGAACGAAGTTCTGTCCCAATTGCGGTTCCTCAATGGCCAATAACAAGAAGTGCGCCAATTGCGGTGCATCGGTGCCGATGGGTTCCAAGTTCTGCCTGGAGTGCGGAAAGCCGACCTGACATTAACAGGGGGATGGGAATGGCTTCCACCAACTGTCCGAAATGCAATGCTAGGGTCGAATTCGAGGCGGGCACCAGGTTCACCAAGTGTAGCTATTGCTCATCCCAAATCTATATCGACCGGTCCGGCGCTGGATTCTATTATATCATCCCGTTCTTGGTTCAGGAGAAAGATGCTGTAGGGCTTTTCAGGCGCTGGGCCGCCGGTCCAACCAAGGCAAAGGACTTGGACAAAAGGGCGCAGCTGGCTGGAATAAAATGCCAGTTCTTCCCGGTATACCAATTTAAAAGGGACCTGAATGGCAAAGAAGAGATAAGGATCGAGCCCGCCGGTTCCACGACGTTACCTGGCCTACATAGCCTTAAGGTGCCGGCAGGAGACCTGAAGATCTTTGACGGCAGCTTCAGCACCGAAGGGGTGGAAATGGTGAAGCCCGATATCGAGATGTCATCTTACTTGACGCAGATGCCTGGGAAACCAAAGGAACAGGCTTTGGTCTATTTCCCGATCTGGAAGATCGATTATATCCTCGACCAGAAGCGTTACGAGATCGTCGTCGACGGATCATCTGGAGAGATCTTCGCCTCCACCTATCCAGGACGTGGGTCATCTGCTTATGTTGCCGTTGCTGGAGCCGGCTATGTCGCATTCTTGGCGGAGACACTGGTAACGACGGTCAACCCGGTCCTAGCAATCATTATGATGGGCATAACGCTAGCCGGTATCTTCGCCAGCTCCTTGTTCGTCGCTTGGAGGCTCTGATATGGCAGACCTATCGGTAGGTCTGAACTGCCCCGCATGTGGCGGAGCAATTGCCATCCAAGAGGGCGAGAGCGTGCTGAACTGCCAATACTGCGGCTCGACCTTGTTCATCGNNTCATCGAGGGGGACCAAGGCATCCAAACGATAGCATTCAAGAACAAGCTCACCAAGGAATCAACGATATCATCATCCCAGGGTTGGTGGAAGAGCGGGCTCAAGGCGAGGGACCTCAAACGCACTGGCAAGATAATCGAGGTCTATCCAATCTATATCCCCTTCTGGTCAACGACGGCCAGAGTTGCGGGATGGGTTTGTGGCTACGAGGAACGTCGCCACAGCGATTCAAAGGGCAACACTTACGTTGAAAGGATACCGAAGGAAGTTATGGTCCTCAACGATTATCGATACTCGGAGATAGCATGCGATCCCGGTGATCTGGGAATCAAATCGTTGAAGAATCTAAGCGGGGAACGCTCCTTCGCGGATTTCGAGATGATCCCGACCTTCGAGACGACGACCAGTAAGGACGTGGCGACGAAGGATGCTCAAAAGAAGGCCGAGGAGTGGGGACGTGACCAGGCGAACGTTCCTAATGTCACCTTCGAAAGATTATATGTGATCCCTCACAACATGTCCATCATCTATTACCCGATCTGGGTGGTCCGATACTCTTACCGCGATCGGATGTACATGAACACCGTGGATGGCGTTACTGGCAAAGTACTATCCGGAAGGGCACCTGGTGACCCCCTATTCCAGAGTTTAGCGATCACGTTCGGCTCGGCGGTCAGCGGGATAATCAGTGGAGCAGGCTTGCTATTGGCTGCGTTCGCGGATACTGGTCAGAGCAACGCCTATTTCGCGATCGGAG
>PMBU01000086.1:0-2620 GCA_003153895.1 Methanomassiliicoccaceae archaeon
TAGGACCAAAAGGCATTTAACATTGAAGGGAATCGGGAAGCCTTAGAAGAGTGTTTCGAAATGGACATCGTAGACAAGTCCTGGGAAGTCCAAAAGGACATCGAGGAGCGCGTCGCCAAGATCGGCAAGGGCAAGTACGGCCGTGTGATCAAGATGGCGCGCAAGCCAACCAACGACGAGTATATCAAGACCATCACCATCACTGGGATCGGCCTTCTGCTCATCGGCGGCGTTGGTTTCCTGATCTACCTGATATGGAGCGGGGCCCTTGGCGGGATCCGTTGAGCTCGAGCACTTTGGGGTAGCCTGATATGAACGAAGAAGAGCAACAACCCGTTACTCCGGAAGCAGTGGCACTCACACCAGTGGGCGGCCTATCTCTCACTGGAGAGAAGGACGATCGCCTCGTGCCAGCTGGAGGAAACACGCTTTGGAAACTAATGCTGAAGAGCAACGAGGGCGGCAAGAAAAAGATCAGGCTGCGCGCCATCATGAAGGTGATATCCACCGAGGAGGGCGCCGCTGATTGGGAATGCCGCATTTACGATTCTCCCGGAGTCATATGGGACAGCAATTCAGCGTCCGCGCCCGACGTCACGTTCAATCTGGACGCTACCAAGCCCAAGGAGCTCAGGTTCGAGCTGATGGCGCCCAAGGGCGTCCGTTTCGGCGAAGCCTGCGTTGCCACTTTGGAAGCTTGCTTCGACGAGACGGCGACGGTCTGCGACCGCATGGAGTTCAAGGCAGTCGCCAGGCAATCCATGATGATCCTGAAGGCTAGCATCGGGCACGAGAAGAACGTGGCCGATGACGTCGCGTCAAGGGCAAAGACGGGCAAGACCGGCATCTATGCGATACTGGCCCCGACCAACCTCCATGGTTACATAATGATCGAAGGAATGAACACCGACCAGATGCGCGAATCCGTTCGCGGCATACGCCGCGCTCGCGGCCTGGTAGATGGCGAGACTACCTTCGCGGAGATCGACCACTTCCTTACCCCCAAGCCATTGGTGTCTGGGATCAGCGAAGGCGACGTGGTCGAGCTCATCGCCGGTCCGTTCAAGGGCGAGAAGGCCCGGGTCAAACAGATCGACGAGGCCAAGGAAGAGATCACCGTGGAGCTGTTCGAAGCAATGGTCCCTATCCCGGTCACGGTCAGAGGAGATCACGTTCGAGTTCTAGAAAAGGAGAAGTGAAACAATGACAGATACAATTGAAGTATTGGTTGAAGGAGGGCGAGCCTCGCCCGGTCCGCCTCTTGGTCCCGCGCTCGGCCCGATGGGAGTGAACGTGGTCCAGGTAGTGGCCAAGATCAACGAGAAGACCAAGGCCTATGAGGGCATGAAGGTCCCGGTCAAGGTGCTCATCGATCCAAAGACCAAGACCTTCGAGATCAAGGTCGGAACGCCGCCGACGTCTTCGCTTCTGGTGAAGGAGATCAAGGCAGAGAAGGGATCGGGCGCGCCGAACACCCAAAAGGTCGGGAACATCACCATCGAGCAGGCGATCAAGGTCGCCAACATGAAGCAGGACTCGCTCATGGGCAAGGACCTGAAGATGCGGGTGCTCGAGGTCATCGGAGTCTGCGTTTCCTCCGGGATCACCGTCGAAGGCAAGGAGCCCAAGGCGATCCAGAAGGAGATAAAGGAAGGGAAATGGGACGCGAAGTTCGCTTCCTAGAACCCCTTCCCCGCAGTAAACCTTAATAACAACATGTGCATAGAGGGATTCCACCACTGTAGGAGAGTACAGCTCGCTGGCACTACAGGAGGGATTGCAATTGGCAGACAAAGCAACACTCCAAGCCGTCAAGAAGGCGCTAGAGAAATCGAAGAAGCGTAACTTCGTTGAGGCGGTTGATATTTCTATAAATTTGAAGGACATCGACCTCTCCGTCCCGAAAAATAGGATAGTGGATGACGTCATCCTGCCTAACGGACGGGGCAGGGCGATCAAGGTCTGTGTCATCGGTGGCAGCGAACTTGTCCAGAAGGCCAAGGCCGTTGCCGACAGGGTCCTGACCGCGGATGAACTGGGGAAGATCGCGGACGACAAGAAGGAGGCCAAGAAAATGGCGGCGCAGTTCGATTTCTTCATCGCCGAGGCTTCCTTGATGCCTGTGGTCGGTAAGCGCTTGGGTATCGTGCTCGCGCCCCGCGGGAAGATGCCGAGGCCCATCCAACCCGGCGCAGACCCGAAACCGGTGATCGAGAACCTTCGCAAGACCGTCACGGTCCGCTCCAAGGACCACAAGACGTTCCATGCCCCCGTCGGCACGGCCGCCATGACCCCGGAGCAGATCGCAGAGAATATCGATATGATTCTGAAGCGGCTCACGACCAAGCTGGAAAGGGGCACCATGAACATCGGATCGGTGTTCGTGAAGACCACCATGGGCCCGGCCGAGAGGATCATGTGAGGTGGCAGAAATGGCACATGTCGCAGCTTGGAAGAAACAAGTGGTGAGCGAGCTATCTAGCGCCATGAAGGACCACGCGGCCATCGCCGTTGTGGATCTGCATGGTATACCATCCGCACAGCTCCAGATGATGCGCCAGGGCATGCGCCCCAAGGCCAAGATCATCATGTCCCGTAACACGCTCATGGACCTGGCGAT
>PMBU01000086.1:2763-9908 GCA_003153895.1 Methanomassiliicoccaceae archaeon
GAGCTGGCGGCGGTATTGCCGAAGCTGGAGATCCTGCCCATGACCGTGGGAATGGACCTGCGGGCGGTGTTCGAGGAGGGCCTCATCTACAAGAAAGAGGTCCTGGACATTCCGGCGGACTACTATACTGGCATGATGGCCCTGGCATCGAACAACGCCATGGCACTGGCAGTGACGGCCGCATACCCGACACCGGAGACCATCGGTCCGTTGTTCGCGAAGGCACAGCGCGAGGCTCTAGGACTGAGCGTGACCGCGGCCTTCCCGACGAAAGGCAACATCAATATCCTCTTGGCTAAGGCGGAGGCGAACATGCTCGCCATCGCGAATCGGTCGTCAGAGAAGGACGACGAGCGTGTGAAACAGAGAATGTTATCGACGCCTGCCCCTTCCAAGCCTGCTGAGGCATCGAAGCCGACAGAGGTCAAAGAGGAAAAGAAAGAGGAGAAGGTCAGCGAGGAGGATGCCGCTGCTGGCCTTGGTGCACTGTTCGGATAATCAGGAAAATAAGGAGGTAAAAGACATGGAATACGTATACAGCGCCTTGGTTCTTCACGCCGCTGGCAAGCAGATAAACGAGGATTCGGTCGCCGCCGTCCTGCAGAGCGCGGGCATTTCGCCCGATGCAGCTAGGATCAAGGCACTGACCGCATCCCTCGAGGGCGTCAACATCGACGAGGCCATCAAGAGCGCGGTCGTCGCCGCCGCTCCTGCTGCCGCCGCTGCCCCAGCCGCCGAGAAGAAGGAAGCGAAGAAGGAAGAGGAAAAGAAAGAGGAGAAGGTCAGCGAGGAAGACGCCGCTGCTGGCCTTGGTGCGTTGTTCGGGTAAACCGAACTGGCATTTGTCTTCGCCTTTCTATCCCGGTCCACCAGCTCGTTCGGTATTACGAACCGAGGCTGCGGACCATCTCAAACCCATTGGGGCCTCGCCCCGAGCCTCAACTTTTTGTTATTTTCACTCGAACCCCTACATCCTGCATCAGCTATGAGGAATGAATCGCACTCCAACTAGACCAAAAAGATGAAATCGGCACTCGTGTTAATCAAATGGGGTGTTTTATGGACCTCGTTAAGGTTCTTGGTCGTTTGGGCGTCGCAATGGGGCTGCTCTTTGCCATTGCACCACTCCAGGTGGCGTATAGTCATTTCTATTTCGGCCCAGACATCGTGGAATTCTCGGTTATGCTGGCCTTGACCCTGGTTTTTGCTATAATCCTCATCATCATATGGGAAGCGGCCCAAGCAATCGGCCATTACCACGTTCTCATCCCTTTCGCCCTCGCACTGGTAATCTTGGTGGCAATCCTGCAACTCAACGCTATCGAACATGACGTCCAACTTGTCACCGCGGGATTCCTCGGACTGCCGAGTGATTATGTCTATTGGCCATACTATGACCTGCTCGATCTCGTTTTCATCGTTGCAATGTTCGCTGGGATCACGGAGATCATCAAGCTAGACAGGCACAAGGTCACCTGGCTCCTTTCAGTCTCCGTTGCGTTCTTCATATTTACTCTATGGCTGGTATTCAATCCTGCCAACCTGTTCACCTATGCCAGCGTCTTCTTGGCCTCAAGTTATGAGGCAAGCCGAATGATCCCATCAATAGGATTGACTGATAAAAGAGGATTTATCAAGCCCATTCCAAGGTATGGACCGTTCGAATTGGCGTTGCTCGCCACCCTTGTCATCTGCTATTTTCCCGCGTTCCTTTCATATCACGTGACCTAACCAGTAGAACCATGCTTGCCAACGTTGCCATCCTAACGTTGATTGCAATCAAATCTTGTCGAGAACGCCCGACATCTCCTTTTCCAGAAGCGAGGCGACGTCCTTCCCAAGCTTCTCCTTCATTTCTGCCGGGACGATCTGGATGCCGAGCTCGGCGACGCACTTCCCCATCTTCACCATTGCATAGGTCTCGCGCATCTTGGCATCTATGAACTCGGCGACCGCTTCCTTCAATTCCCTCTTAATCTCCGGGTTATCGTTGATCTTCTGGCGCACGTAGTTCTTGATCTCGTCCTTGACCAAATCCCTCAAGGCCTCGATGATGAGGTCCTCGGTGTTCGACACCCCTATGGTGCTCTTCAACATCTGGTCCATTACCATTGTGCTCCACTCTCAAAACAAAGATGCATCCGCAGATATAACAAACTTTCACGGGCGGTCAAGATTGCGCTATCATGGTTTCGTCGCATTGAGAGTAGAGCGCGACATCTTCGGCCAGTGATTCGCTCATTCTCAATTCGTTGAACCAATCGCCCGACGATGTCCTGTTATGATCAGACTTGCAAGGTCCAGCATCCTGGCAAGGGTAAGGCAAGCACTAAATAATCCCATCTCGCTCTTTCCGAGGACATGATGAAGCTCATTGACGTCTACCGACTAGCTATCGATCTCGGCTGCAAGGCTGATTCCAGAGGGCCGAGTTTGATCGAGGCGGATCTGAGACGTCAGAGGGAGCGGTATGACAAGCTTGAAGGCAAGGAGAAGGAACGCTTCGATCCTGACCTCCTTTGGAATCCGTACTCCGACTCCCGCATTCTTTATGGCGAACAGACCAAGGAAGTCAAGGAGCTGTTCTGCGGGATTGATGTCAGCTCGGCCGAATTGTTGCTGATCGATCGTCTGCGGGAGAGAGGTCAGGTCATCGATGCAGTCATAGGACATCATCCTGTTGGAAAGGCCAGGACGATGTTCTCGGAGGTTTTGCATGTGCAGGAAGGCCTCTTGGAGAACTTCGGAGTTCCCATCAACGTAGCTGAGGACATCCTAGCACCAAGGATCAAGGAGGTATTCCGCGGCGTGCATCCTTTGAATTTCAATCAGGCCGTGGACGCCGCCAGGCTGCTCGACGTCCCGTTTATGTGCCTCCATTGTCCCTGCGACAATCTTGCACAGCGCTTCGTGCAGGACCGCATCGATAAGGAAAGGCCAGAGCGGGTCTCGGATATCCTCAGCCTCCTATCGGATATCCCAGAATTCGATATCGCAATGCGGGACAGCAGCAATCCCGAGGTGTATGTTGGCGATAAGGGCAAGCGACCTGGCAAGATAATGGTCAAGATGGCCGGGGGTGCGGCCTTGCCCAAAGAGGCTTACGACGGTCTCTCCAAGGCGGGCGTGGGGACGGTGGTCTGCATGCATCTGCCCGAGAGCCACCTTGAGGAAGCTAGAAAGGCGCATATGAACATAGTGGTCTCGGGGCATGTGGCCTCGGACTCCCTCGGACTGAATCTGATGATGGACAGGCTGGAGAAGAAGGGGGTCGTGGTGCATCCCTTCTCGGGGTTCATCCGAGTGAAGAGGAAATGAAGGTGGATGTGAAGTGAGCAAGGGACAGTACCAGGAAAGGCCGATGAGGATCTTCAAGGACCAATCCAAGCTCTCTTTCGACTATGTGCCTGAGAAGCTGGTGCACCGGGAGGCGCAGTTCTCCAAGTTGTGGATGCTGTTCCGTCCAGTGCTGGAGCAGGGCATCTCCCAGTCAGCCTTCCTCATCGGGGCGGTCGGTACTGGCAAAACAGCCACCTCCAAGCGTTTCTGCCTCGACCTGGTGGAAGAGGCACAATCGAAGGAGAAGGCGATGGACTTCGTAATAGTCAACTGTCGCCAGCGCAACTCAGAGAGCAGCGTATTGCTCCGGTTGGTCACTCACTTCGACGAACGTTTCCCGGACCGGGGGTTCTCCTCCGCGGAGATGCTGCGCTCGCTGCGCAAGCACATCGAGAAACGCAAGATCCATCTGGTCGTGGTCCTGGACGAAGCAGACGTGCTGCTGCGCAAGGGAGCGGGAGACCTGATCTACCACCTATCTCGCTTCGACGAGGAGAAGGTGGGCGGCAGGGCATCGCTCTCCCTCATCCTGATCTCCCAGAAGTACGTCCTGGACATGCTCGATCCCGCTTCGTCGTCCACGTTCAAGCGCGCTAACGCCATCATGTTCGACAAGTACAGCGTGGAGGAGCTGGCCGATATCGTCTCCGACCGAGCCGTTCTGGCCCTCTTCCCCAACGCCATCGGCAAGGAGAGTGTCAGCCTGATCGGCGACATCGCTTCGGAGTTCGGGGACGCGCGCTTCGCGATTGAGCTGCTGGACAAGGCAGGGATGCTGGCGGAGGAGGAGGGGCAGAGCTCGATCAGCGCCGAACACGTGCGGGCTGCCAAGGCGCTCACCTATTCGGTCGTCACTGAGTCGAAGATCGACGAGCTGGACAAGCAGAGGAAGCTCGTCCTTCTTTCCATCGCCAGAGTGATCCGGGACCAAGCTTATGTTACGACTGGCGAGGTGGAGAAGGCCTACAAGGTGGTGGCGGAGGAGTTCGGGGAGAGGCCGAGGGCGCACACTCAATTCTGGGCGTACATCCAGGACATCGCCAACGAGGGGCTGGTCGAGACCAAGGTGGTGGGCGACTCCCTTGGTGGCGGAAGGACGACCTATATCTCGCTGCCTGACATCCCAGCCAAGGTCCTGAGGGAGCGGCTGGAGAGTTCGATACATTGATTCGCTTGAATCCAGAGCGCCAGCAGAAAAGTAGTTTAGCCGGCGCTCGGTTATCACGCCGGAGGATGGGAACGTGAAGCGGACGCCCCTCTACCAAGAGCACGTCGACCTCGGAGCGAAGCTCATCTCCTTTGCAGGCTGGGAGATGCCTGTTTTCTATACATCGATCATCGACGAGCATGTTGCGGTCCGTCGGTCGGCGGGGATTTTCGACGTTTCGCACATGGGGGACCTCATCATCCGGGGGAAGGACGCGAAAGAGCTGATCCGCCGGCTAATCACCAACGAACTGGAGGGGATCGAGGTCGGAAGGGCGGTCTATGGCCACGTCCTCGACGAAGAGGGGCATATCATTGACGACGTCATCGTCTACCACTGGCGCGAAGGCGAATATCTTATGGTCCCCAACGCCGCCACCACCGAGCGGATACTCCATTGGGTGAACGAGCATAAGGCGGGCCAGGAGGTCATCGACGTCTCCGAGCGCTTGGCATGCATCGCTCTCCAGGGCCCGAAAGCGGCGGAGATCCTGGCGGAGCTTACCCAATTCGACCTCTCGACGCTGAAGCACATGTCTGGGGCGTTCATGGAGCTGTTCGCCGATGGAATGAACTCCGGAAGCCGGATCGATGGCTTCAGACCGTCAGGGTTCCTCTGCGACCTCATCCCGCGCCAATGCCGCCCCGGGACCAAGGGCACGTTCGGGGACTTCAGCGAGACCTGTTTCGTCTCCAGGACCGGCTATACGGGCGAGGACGGGTTCGAGATCCTGCTCGAAAGGGATTCCGTGACGGCTCTGTGGCGCGTCCTGCTCAACAAAGTGAAGGATAGGGGCATCGTGCCCTGCGGGCTGGGAGCTCGCGATACGTTACGCCTGGAGATGGGCTACCTGCTCTCCGGGACGGACTTCGACGGTACCCAGACCAGCCTTCAGACCGGACCGCACTGGGTGATAAAACCGGATCACGATTTCATCGGTAAGGAGGCGCTTGCCCGGCAGCAGGCTACGGACAGCTATGAACGCCTGATCTGCCTGGAGCTATTGGAGAAGGGCGTCCCCCGTCATGGCTACTTGATCCACGCTGGAGGGGAAGTCATCGGCAAGATCACCAGTGGCACCATGTCCCCCTGCCTGAGGAAAGGGATCGCCATGGGCTACGTCCGCCCGCCCTATCAGATGATCGGGGCCGAGCTGGACATCGCCATCCGAGGCGCGAGCGTCAAGGCGAAGGTGGTCAGCGCGCCATTCTATCGGAGGAAGAAAGGATGAGCCGCGGCCGGAAGCGCCAGTCTCTCCCCGCCCCAAGTACCGTGATCATCGAAGGCCGAGGCAGAGAAGGCGTCGGAGGCGCGCATGTCCCGCAGCTCTAACAGCAGCGTGGTCAACACCTTGCTTGAGCTCCTGGCCATCAGGAGCGACCATGCTCCCGGTCGGACCGAGATCGCCTCCTACGCCTATGATTGGCTGGAGGACATCGGGATGAGCGTATGCACCTATGGCGAGCAATCCATGCCAGCCCTCAGCGCCACCAACGGCCGAGGGGGTCTGATACTATCAGGTCATCTCGATACCGTCCCAGAAGGGACGAAATGGACCAGGGACGCTGGGGAGGTCGTGGGCGGTAGGATCTACGGCCGGGGGGCGGCGGACATGAAGGGCGCGTGCGCGTCCATGCTCTTGGCTGCCAAGCAGCTGATGAAGGAGGATCTACCGTTCTCCATCTTCCTGACGACCGATGAGGAGGACAAGATGACCGGCGCCATGGCTTTGAGCGAGCTGGACGTGCTGATCGAGGCGACGGGCGTGCTCATCGGGGAGCCGACTGACCTGTTGCCAGCATACAAGGAGAAGGGCATCTCCCGCTTCCGGCTCACGACCCATGGGACGGCAGTCCATGCCAGTCTGCCGTGGCTGGGGGAGAACGCCATCCAGAAGATGAGCCGGCTGCTGGAGAGGCTTTCTTGGCTGGGACAGAGGCCAGAGGGCCCGACCGAGGACATGACACTCTGCATCTCCATGATCCGCGGTGGCACGAAGAGCAACATCGTTCCTGACAGGTGCGAGGCCGAGATCGACGTCAGGTTCCCGACGCCACTCACCTACCGTAAGGTCAGGACGATAATCATGGACGAGCTGATGGGCGAGAGCTACGACATCCAGATGCTCTATGAGCTGGAAGCCTATGAGGCAGACCTTGGTTCGGAGATCGCGAAGGCGGCGCAGGAGCTCAGCGGCTCTGAATTGATCGTCGTGCCTTACGCCACCGAGGCACCGGTGTACGCAACGGTGAACAACGACGTCATCGTCTGCGGGCCTGGAGCGATGAACATGGCGCATGCGGACGATGAGTGCGTGGAGCGCTTCCAGCTGGAGAGGGCGATCGACCTTTACGTCCAAATGGCCAGGCGCCTGGCTTAGGGATAAACCCGAGCGACGGTTCGTGGGAACGGAATCGCGTCCCGGATGTGCTCGAGTTTGCAAACCCATCGCACCACGCGCTCGATCCCAAGACCAAAACCGGAATGTGGCACGGAGCCGAACCGTCGCAGGTCGAGATACCATTCGTACGTCTCGATCGGGATGTTCAGGGCGTTCAGCCGCTCAATCAGCCTGTTGACGTCCGTCTCCCTCTCGCTT
>PMBU01000039.1:0-1023 GCA_003153895.1 Methanomassiliicoccaceae archaeon
CCAGAGTCGGTCATCCTTTGGACGATGTTGACGTCGATGACCTCGTCCTTCAGGTCCGGCAGGAGGATATCCACGATCTCCGGCTCTCTCAGCGGTAGCTTTGTGGCCAGTGCCTGGCTCATCGTGGTGACCTCACCATTTAGAACCATCTTGCCCAGCCTTGTCTTCGGAGTCCAATCCATTTTAATCCGCCTCCATGCGGTTCTTGACCTCTTCGATCATCTTTTCCATCTCGGCCTTGATATGCTTGCCCTTCAAGCGGTCCTCGGATGGCAGGATCTCCTCCCCATGGGGGATGTCGAGCCCTGAATCCAGAAGGCCTTTGAGGGTCGCAAAGCAAGCGGCGCCCTTCACCGGCTTCTGCAGCCCGATGTCCAGCACCGCCTCGTTCACGCCCTTCTTCGCCGCTCTCTTGCCGGCCAGGTAGCCGGTGAGATAGGCGGCGGGCAGGTTCCCGGTGGAGCCGCTCCACCCCATGTCCAACAGCTCCTTGGAATGGGCGGTGGCGAGCACCCGGTCGCCCTTCGCATCATACTCGATGAACTGAACGCTGGTGTGTCGCAGCGTGTTCCTGACCACTGCCCGAGGGATCCTTCCCCGTAGCAGTCGGGCGCGCTGCCGATAATCGGTCCTTCCTTCGCGCCTGCGGCGGAAGGGGACCTTATAACGCGGTCCATTGGCCATTTACTTGACCTCCTTTAGAAGGCCTCCCATCTGGAGGTGGGAGATGAGGTTCTTGCGGCTCTTGAACTGACCGCCCTTCGCCTTCAAGTAGAAGGCGCGGTAGGTCTTGCGTGTGATCTTTTCCGAGTCCCGCAACTGCTTCAGCTCCTCCCTGATGGGGCGTATGGTCTGTATCCAATTCCTCTTCTTCGGCGTCCTGGCGCCGGAGGTGCCCTTCCTGCTGCCCGGTCCGCGCTGTCTCCCTTTCGCCTTCTGGGCTAGCCTATAGCGGGTTCGGCCGCGGGAAATGCCCTGCTTGGGGAGAGCGCGTATTGTCCCGGACTCGATCGCGGTTCGGAT
>PMBU01000039.1:1035-2071 GCA_003153895.1 Methanomassiliicoccaceae archaeon
AATTCGTCGGCGCGCTTCTCGATGGCAAGTCGCTTCTTGAAGCCGACCGTGCCTCCGACCCTTGCGGCCTGGATCTTGGGGTTGATCTTGTCTAGCTGCGATGGATTGTGCACCATCACTTCTTGGAATCCGGACGGATGGTATCCGCGGACCTCCTTGGGGCTACCATAGCCGATGCTGACGATCGGCGGGCGGTAGCCGTAATGGCGGCGCATCTTGGAATGGATGCCCTTCGGCTTCCTCCAGATCTCTCCTAGTCTCGCGAAGCGGAACCATTCCTGCCTCAGGAACGCTGGGCGGCGGTCATTGATGGCCGCGCGCTTTGCCAGCAGGTCCCTGGTCTTCGCGTCCAGCTCGGGCTTGATCTTGGCGACGTAAGCTCCCTCGGGAACGACCTCGGCATCGGCCGGATACTCTACGATCTCGGTCATTGCCTCTTTCGTCTTCTTCTCCTTGGGGATCTTCTTCGCCTTCTTCTCTTCGACGGCTGGGGTCTCCTCCACAATCTCCGTCTCTTCCTCAGGCGATAACGATTCCTCGAGAAGCTCGGTCCAGTGCTCGGCGTATTTTGGGCCGATGCCTTTGAGCTTGTCGACGATTTCCTTGAACTGCTCTTCGTCGGTTAGGGCGTCCAGCATGTCCTGTGGGGTCTTGATGCCCATCTCTTTCAGGATCGGGCCGAACTCCTCTTTGTAATGGGGGAGCTCAGTGATCGATTTGATCTCGCTCTTGGACTTGCTCATGCCTTCACCTTCCTTGCTTTCTCGATGATGTATATGCCATCTTGGAAGACGCGCGGGTCGAAGTTCCTGATGTGGCAGGCGCGCTCGATGTTCGCCGCCGTCTGGCCGACCGCTTCGACATCGATGCCGTGCAGCACCACCTCAGCTCCCTTGATGGTGATCTTGGTCTTCCCGATGATGTTCGCATGCCTCGGGGCTTTCTCGCCCAAGAAGTTCTCGATGATGAACTTGTCGCCCTTCACCGTGGCCTTCATGGGGAAGTGGGAGTAGACCACCTTCATGTGGTACTCGAA
>PMBU01000039.1:2165-2790 GCA_003153895.1 Methanomassiliicoccaceae archaeon
ATCCACCTCAGTAAACGTACGCCAGCAGCTTGCCGCCCACTCCCAGCTCCTTGGCCTTCATATGGCTGACGACACCCGCTGTGGTGGTCAGTATCAGCACGCCGAAGTCCTGGGCTGGAAGGTAACGGGACTCCCACTTCTCTAGCTCGGTCTTCTGCACCGAGTAGCGGGGCTTGATGACGCCGCAGTTGTTTATCCTGCCTTCGAGCATCACCTTGAACACGCCGGCCTTTCCATCTTCTACGAACTCGAACTGGTCTATGTAACCAGATTCTTGCATGACCTTGAGCACGCGCCCGATGAGCTTGGACGAGGGCTTGATGGTGCACTCATTCTTGCCTACCACGGCGGCGTTCTTGATCGTCGACATCGCATCGTTAAGGGGATCGTTTTGCATTTTTTCCACCTCACGAGTACTTCTTGAATCCTATCTGCGGTGCGATCTCACGGAAGCACTGGCGGCACAGATGCATGCCGTACCTCCTCACTATGCCTCTCTTCCTGCCGCAGCGGGTGCAGCCTACGCTCCTACCGAAAACTTTCTTGGGCTTCACTCGACCACCTCTGCGTTGAACTTCTGCTTCATGAAAACAATCGCCTCCTCGCGGGTCATGCGGTGCTCCTT
>PMBU01000024.1 GCA_003153895.1 Methanomassiliicoccaceae archaeon
TTTACCGGAGCGAAGTTCCCACCTCTGATGCTGGCCTTCCAATCGGGAATATCTTTATTCATCTTCTCGAGGAACATACCTCCATAGATATTACCCAGCGCATAGCTGGGGAAGTACCCGAACATTCCCCCCGACCAATGGATATCCTGCATTAGGCCTTCCGAGTCGTCCTCGATGTCCATTCCAAGATACTTGGAGTACTTCTCGTTCCAAAGTTGAGGAAGGTCATCTACATCGGCCATATCATCGATGATGGCCTTTTCCATCTCGAACCTGATTATGACGTGAAGGCCATAGGTCACCTCGTCGGCCTCGGTCCTGATCTTCGACCCTTCGACGTTGTTCACTGCGAGAATGAAATCTGGTAACTTTACGCCGGATAGCCCTTTTCCTGCAAGTCTCCTCAGTTTGGGCAACATATGTGAAAGGTATTCTGGGCTCCTCCCGATCATATTCTCAACGAATCGGCTTTGCGACTCATGGACACCATTACTGGAAGAGCTACCGACCGGTTGGTAGATCCACCCTGCCGGGATGTTTTGCTCATATAACGCATGCCCAGCCTCATGGAGGACGCTGAACATACTAGTTGCGAACCTCTCTGGATAGTAATGCGTGGTGATCCTGACATCATCGTAATAGCCGTTAGTGAACGGATGCTCTGACTCATCCAGCCGCCCGCCTGATGTCTCGCCGGTTGTCTCGAACCCGATGGAATCCATCAGCGCCTTACTAATCCGTTTCTGAGCTAGGATGGTTACTTTATTGTGAAGTATCGATAGGTCTGGTTTTGTTCCGGATCTATCGATCTTGCCTTTCACTCGGATCAACCCGGACTTCATGTCCGAAAAGATCTCGGATATCTTCTCCGAGGTCACGCCTGGCTCGAAACCATCGATCAATGCGTCATAGTCGGTCCTAACACCTTTGACGGTCTTCAGAATTCCTGCCAGCTCCTTCTTGAGAACGATGTTCTTCGAAAGATCCGCCTTGAAAAGTGAATAGTCCTTCGCAGCTTTCGCCTTTTTCCATGAACCAACCGCTAACGTCTGCTGTCTTGCCAATTCCATTACCAGTTTCTCTGGCACCTTGGCATTCTCGTCGTAAGCTCTCCTGAGCAACTGCAGGTTCCTTCTTTCAACAAAGCTTAGTGATTTTGTATTCCTGTCCGACTCGATTGTCGATAATAACTCGACAAACTTCGGGTCCATCAATTCCCTATGAGCCATTAGGTCCAGCATCGCCAATTGCTCGCTGCGAATCCCAATTCCTCGAGGCGGCATGTACGTCTCCGAATCCCAATTCACAATGGATGCAGTCGAACGAATGATCGCCATGCTCTTTGCTCTGGCTAGAATCCTATCATAGATCTCTCGAGTAGCTGAAGGGACTGACATCGGGTTCTACAACGCCGAAGCGGGTTTATATCTTTTCGAAGGGTCAGTTGATTTGCAGGAATGCATGGAAGCCAGTCGAATGACCGATATGAATGTGAAAGATCGTTCGTTTCAGATCAAGGAAGTCTTGCCGTGCCGGCAATTCGCAATTTGCCACCTTCAAGATAACACAGTACGGCGCTGCCTCCGGGCAGATGCACTAGCTCCTTTTCGAGCTCGAATTTTACCCTTGGCGCTCTCCAGTTTGCTGGATTTTCGACACTGGTTATACGCGCTGGAATAAACTGCATCCAATGCCCAAGGTGCATGACCATTCCCTCTTTCAAGGGGGTCGGCCAAAATTTGATCAATTTTACCGTTGTTTCGAACGACTTATCCTCTTTGATCGACGGGTCGTTCGTTAACACCGAACCTCTGTCCAGCTCGTCGGAATCGATGTTCTTCAATGCTAATCCGACTCGATCTCCTTTATAGGCGACCTCGAAATCGTCATCATGTTTCTGGATTGAGCGAACGACTGCCTCCTTCTTGCCTGGTAAAGCTTTGAGCGTTGCATGGCGGAGGATCTTGCCATTCACCACATGCCCCAAAGCAACAGTGCCTACCCCTCGAACATTGAAATGATGGTCGATTGGAACCGAACCGACCTCGCCCTTCTCTTCAGGAATCGACTTCTTCTCTGCCTCATCCAGATATTGCTCCCTTAGCTCCGCCAAATTCTCTTCGATGAATTTGAAACCCTCAACCACCGTTCCCTTGACCAAAGGCCCGATGCGATCAGGTGTTAAGAAATTTCGGAGTATGATGCGGCCCTCTTTGATGCCAACCGCATCGAGCATCAGGATGCATTCGCCGAATTGTGCATTGACCTCGTCCACAACCATCAGTGCAGATTCGGCCATTGCGCTGGCGAAATATAGTGGCGCGAGGCGTTCTGGATACTTGGTCGCTTCGATGAAAGAGACTGTTGCCTCCCCCCTCTTCGCATCGTACAAAGTGATATCTGAGGATGTCCCCTTCTTGCCAAGGTCCTTAGAATAATCGATTGGCGCGATCACTGCGACGCTAAGGTTGGGCATATGAACCGTTAAAGCAGGGATTGGTTAAAGCGTTTATGTTGGCTAGGAATTGAAAAAGCCAATATTGTTGATTTCTACCTAATATTCTAGAAAGATGCCTGAGTTCCGAACAATATGTTTGTAAGATCGACAAGCCTTGTATTTTTCACAGTCGTTTTGAGGGCTCCAGTACTTTCCTTCATGCAATATTGGAGGATGCGTCTTACGATTTGACTGGGATTTATCGTTTCTGCTTGCTAGAACTGGCTTTCTTTCTCAGCCGTTCCAACGTTGCATCATTGGTCAGCTCTCGTAAGGCATCCTTCGCTATCCAGTGGGCAGAAGTGGACGGATTCTCTTCGATGAGCCTTGCAGTCGCAATCGCCGCCTCATTGAGCTTCAGATTCCTTTTACCAATCTGGCGAAGTGCCCAATTAACTGATTTCTTAACGAAGTTGCGGTCATCATCGCTTCCTTCGCGGACGAAGGTCAAGAATTCAAGGAACGGCCCATCACCAGCCTTCTTGTCATGCACCGCGAGCACGGCCATGAGAACATAGCCAGCACGCTTCACGAATACCTGGTGCTTTTTTGACCATTTCCTGGCTGCCTGGNNTTGATCGCAAACGTCCCACGAATCGACTTCCTTTATCCAGGATTCCATTTGTGCAAAAGTGACCTTTTCGGGCTCATCGATCAAACCAGCGAGGATTCTCGCTTCATGTAACCCGCTTGCCCATACCAATTGGGCGAGCTGGTGGTCCCTGCCAAGTGTCTTAGCCATTCCTCTAATNNCATGGCTTTTAAGATCGCTTATCGCTTTGGCCGCGATCTCATTCACGCCTGAAGGCATATTCATCTTCCAGTCATCGTGATTCGGATTCATATGTCATTGGCTTGATAACTCCTTGTTCAAGTTCGCCTTTGAAAGAGAATTTGTTTCTACCAATAATTGAAATAACAGTTGCTGAAGTTGATATTGATAGGGAAAAGCGTTTTTGGAGGTGTGTGAAATGACATGTGGAGAGATGCACGAAAGCGAACATGGAATCCCATTGCTGGGCGATAAATTTCCAGAGATCGAGGTCCAGACGACGCAGGGCGTATTGAAATTGCCAGATGTTTTTAAAGGCAAATGGTTCGTCCTGTTCAGCCATCCGGCAGATTTTAC
>PMBU01000031.1 GCA_003153895.1 Methanomassiliicoccaceae archaeon
ATCGCAGCAGGCTGCGCACTGGATGCCGGCACTCAGATGTTCTCTCCGGAGTCAACTTCTCCATTGGTGAAGGATGTCTTCGGCGACATACCTGAGTTCAAGGCGCCGATCAAAGCGGTCGGTAAGGAGGCTAAGAAGCTGAAGGGCGAGGTGGCGTGATGCAGGGTGCACCGACTCCAGAAGGAGTCCCTCTACCAGAGATCATGATCATGCCCTCGAGGCTGTTGTCCGCGGACACGACCGAGAAGATCTTGAACAAGATCTATGGGGTCAGGTTCGTGCGGCACATTAATTGCCAGGGCGAAGGTCTGCCTGAGAAGTTGACCTCGGGTCCAGGGTCAGGGTTATTAGTTAACCACCCTGAGCGCAAGGTTATCAAAGTTAACGGGAAAGACACAGAGTTGAAGATCTTGGTGGGGCGCATTTTTGTGGAGATCGAGGATTTCGAGCACGTCGAAGAGACGCTGCAAAAAATCGAGAAGATCTGCGAGGAAATGCTGCCATTCGGATTCGATCTGGAAGTTGGTCGGTACTCCAAATTCAAGCCAACTACTACCGACTATGCAAATAAGAGGTGTTCATGATGGCAAAGTACGAAAGACAATTCTATCCGGGGACATCCGTCCCTGCGAAGAACAGGAAGCGGTTCATCGACCCAAAGGTGAAACTGGAGAAGCTCCGAGAAATCGCCATGGACGATGTGGTCAAGATCCTTGGTCACAGACAGCCTGGTGAGGACTACAAGAGCATCCACCCACCACTGGAAGAGAGCAACGAGCCGGACTGCCCCATCAGGCAGATGGTGACGCCTATCGAGGGTGCCAAGAAGGGAGACAGAATCAGGTACGTTCAGTTCACTGACTCCGTCTACTTCGCGCCAATCGTCCCCTACTGCAGATCCTGGATGTATATGTCCAGGTTCCGTGGCGTCGACACTGGCTGCCTTTCTGGAAGAAACATTATCGAAATGAGAGAAAGGGACCTTGAGAAGCTCGCAAAGGAGCTCATTGAGAACGAAACATTCGATCCCGCAAAGGTCGGAATCAGAGGCGCAACTGTGCACGGTCACGCATGCAGGCTAGACGAGAACGGCCTGATGTTCGACGCGTGGCAGAGGTATCGCTTCAACGCCAAGAAGGGCGAGGTCGAATATGTAAAAGACCAAGTGGCCCTGCCGTTGGACAAGCCTATCTCTGTCGGAAAGCCGGCGGACGAGAAGGAGCTCAAGAGGCGCACCACGATGTTCCGAGCCGATGACGTGGACATGAGGGATGACAAGGAAGTAATGAATATGAACCTCAGGATCCACAGGTTGAGAACCCTCGCAGGATTCCAACCTTGGGCAATCAAGGGGGAGTAAGCAATGGCAAAGGACAAAGAAAAGCTTTTCATCAAAGCGATGAAGAAGAAGTTCAAGGAGGACCCCACCGACGANNCGAACAAGATCGCCAAGGCACGTGGCATCGTCATGATGAACCAGGACATCGGTGTCCCCCTTGGTCAGCGCGTCCTCATGCCCTACCAGCTGTCCCACACGGACATCTATGCTGAGGCAGATGACTTGCACTTCGTCAACAACGCTGCCATGCAGCAAGCATGGGACGATATCAGGAGGACAGTCGTATCCGGTCTCGACACCGCTCACACCGTGATCGAGAAGAGATTGGGTAAGGAAGTCACCCCTGAGACGATCAACCGCTATCTCGAGGCAGTTAACCATACAATGCCTGGTGGAGCGGTTGTACAGGAGCACATGGCTGAGTGCAGCCCCGCTCTGACCGCCGACTGCTATGTGAAGGTCTTCTCCGGAAACGATGAGCTGATGGATGAGATCGACAAGCAGTTCCGGATCGACATAAACAAGGAGTTCCCAGCAGATCAGGCAAAGCAGTTGAAGGAAGCTATCGGAAATGCCCTATGGCAGAAGGTCGCGTGCCCGACAATCGTCGGCCGTGTCTGCGATGGAGGTACGATGTCAAGGTGGAGCGCCATGCAGATCTCTATGGCATTCATCACATCATACCGCCTTGCAGCGGGTGAAGCCGCAATCGCAGACTTCGCCTTCGCGGCAAAGCACGCATCCGTGGTTGAAATGGGTACAATGATGCCCGCTCGCCGCGCCCGTGGTCCAAACGAACCCGGTGGAATTCCGTTCGGATATCTGGCCGATATGGTCCAGTCCTCAAGGAAGTACCCGGACGATCCCGCCAGGCAAGCATTGGAAACGGTCGCTTTGGGCGCGGTCATCTTCGACCAGATCTACCTAGGGTCCTACATGTCAGGCGGTGTTGGATTCACCCAATACTCGACCGCGGCATACACCGACAACATCCTGGAGGACTACACCTACTGGGCCGTTGACTTGATCAACGAGAAGTATGGTGGCCTTTGCAAGATGAAGCCGACCCTCGAGAACATCGAGAAGCTCGGAACCGAGGTCAACTCCTATGCGTTGGAGATGTACGAGAGGTACCCGGCCGCGATGGAAGCCCACTTCGGTGGNNGACTGCGGTATCAACGGCTGGTATCTGTCCATGCTGCAGCACAAGGAGAGGCTAGGTCGCCTCGGCTTCTATGGATACGATTTGCAGGACCAGTGCGGTTCTGCCAACTCGTTCTCCTATAGAAGCGACGAGGGATTGCCTCACGAGCTGCGTGGCCCGAACTACCCGAACTACGCGATGAACGTCGGTCACCTAAGCGGTTATGGCGGAATAGCCGCCGCGTCGCATGCTGCGCGCGGAGACGCATTCGCCTGCAACCCGCTGATCAAGGTGGCTTTCGCGGACAAGAACCTTCCGTTCGACTTCGCGAACATCACCAAGGAGTTCGGCCGCGGCGCGTTGCGCGAGTTCATGCCAGCTGGCGAGAGGACGGTCATCATCCCATCAGCGTGATCCAAATGCAAATCGGAGACTTCGCCAAATATCGGAACACAGGCACGGTAGGCAAGGTAATGGAGATCATGGACAGGCCCGAGGGGCAATGGGTGTTATTGGACACCTATGATCTGTACTATGACGCCACTACCTTGGAACCGGCCAGCGCTACCGACTACAAGGTGAAGCACCTCGAAGAGCAATCTTTGGACCAACAGATGGAGCAAGTGGATCGGCTGAAGCAACAGATCGAGGAATCGATGGACAGCATCAACCGAATCACGGCGTCCGGAACCTGAAACACTTTACCATCTTTCTATTTTTTTTTAATTTGATCAGCCAAAGGCTCGCTGAAACGATATGAATTGAAAATGAAACCAAGAAGAAGAAATGGGTTTCGATCACGCATCGTCATAGCCAAGCAATATACTTGCGAGCTTCGGGTCGTCCGGCAATCCATGCAAGCTCCTTACATACATGTCACCCGGAGGCGAGGGTGAGCAAGAGACAACGTTCTTGGTTCCTGGCATCCTCTCCACTTCCGGGAAAGATACTGGAGGCATGACGAAGCACTCCCTGTTCTTGGGTTTCAAATTCGGAAAGAGAACGAACTCATCCGACAGGAAGACCACATCATCCCTTTCGAGATACTCAGCTTTTTGATGAGGGAAGATCTCTATCCCAATTATCATATCATCATCGGCAACCAAGAGCACCGTCGGTTCAGGCGGAGGTCGGAATCGCGAATCCTTGATGATGACGATGATATTCTTGCGGGCAAGGCATTGCATTACTCCTTTATTTGCGCAATTAATCCCAAACGAAGCTTTCACGCTTTCCTCGATCTTTAAAAGGTTCTCCTTGGCGTCCGCCATCAAGGGGAAGACGTGCCTGCTTCCATCCATTTTGCTTATGAAACCGATCACTTCTTCGATGCTCACCATATTGAACATCACCCTAACGCACATTATCATAATCTAGCTTTCTAAAGCCAATAAGATCCCACGTCAGGGAATCTATTTCTAAAAGTAAGCACCTTTGTATGAACATGAGTCTGGACGAATTGGCTAAACACGAACCAGCCGCTGTTAATGCCCTGTACCGTTACAAGCATGAGATATTCAAGGACTCGGCGTTGAGCGTGAGAGAGAAGGAGCTGATTGCAGTCGCGCTCTCCTGCGTTTTGAAGTGCGAAGCCTGTCTAGAAGTTCATGCTCAAGAAGCGCTAAAGAGAGGGGCGACAAAAGAACAATTGCGTGAGGCGATGATGGTCGCTCTGTACCTGACCGGTCCTACCGCCTTGGTATGGTCACCAGTAATCGACGACCTAATAAAATAGGTCATCCGGCTCACGATTGGAACGTTATATGAATGCCTCTCTTGACACCCATTCCGCCGGCAACCTCAAGGCATTTCAGAACTGCGAGAGGTATGGCACAAGTGGTATGCTTTAGCGTCTTCCCGCCTTCGATATAGATGAGGTTCTCGCTGTACGGCATCCTAAGCACCTCCATCACATTCATGGGATGGAGACGTTTCCCGAATTCCACCACAGCCTTGCATTCACTGGTTATTTGGACCCTAAGCATGCCATCATCGTCTATCCAGCCTATCACCTGCGAGCGCAGACGACAGGCACCTGGATCGACATCAACGATGACCTTGTCCCCAGGTCCAGTTAAATCATTCCCTAGCATATTTCCACTCATCTTTCCTTTTTTCGGTTCATCAGGTCGGACAGTGATCCCCTTGTGATGTCAAAAACCCCGATCACCGCAACTGCTTCCTTTTTACGCATGACCGGTACGACTACTATCGGTACCCCTCTATAAGGCCCAGATGTCGATATTCGACTGACCATCTGGCTCTTCTTTAGAGCTTCCTCGAGTACCGGTCCTGTATAATTATCGTCGATGACCTCACCATCTTCACAACGAACCCCGAATTGATTCCTGGACCGCATAGTCAATGGCAACCGGCCAACGAGTTCATGGATCGCCAATGCCAAGCTCTTCAGTTCCTCTGCCTCCGTCTCTTTCGATAATAGGTTCGGGCCTTCCGTCCAGCAATTCTTCGCAGCCTCCCCTATCGCCAACGCCGCAGAGACAGCTCCTTTCTCCGCCGCTTCATAGGAATATCCGGAGCCGATAATTATCGCATCATTATCTTCGACTTCAAACGCCCTTTTCAATGGCGCAATCAATTCTTGGTCCGGATATTTATTATCGCCTGGAAATACTATTCGGCCATCTTGCGCGACTAAGGTCGATGCCCCTATTGCCCCGGCTCTAACCGCCTCATCCCTTTGTTCGCAACCCAGCTTGACCCGATCCGCCGTCCCCTTGGCAAGCACTGCACAGTTGTGTTTTCCAAGGGTGATTCCGATGATTTCGATCGGAGCGGTCTGAATGCCAGAGGTTTCAAATCTCTTGCACCCTCGCTCGGTCAAGACGGCGCCTCTGCGGGTGTTCTCAACGGAACCAGCGCGAATCATCTTGTCGAGAATGGTACGAGTGCTGCCCTCTCCAATCTGGAGTACTTCTGCCAAAGCTTTCCGTCCTATGGGTCCATGGGTATCAATGACCTGGTAGGCCTTCCATATATGGAAAGGAGAGAATTTTGGCGTAGGGCCTCCAGAGAAATAACTGCTGAACGACAGAGGCATTATGGATGGATATATCATCCATCCATTTAAACTATATTCTGCTTCTCCATTCAAGCTCAAAATGGGTTAGAAGATGCAGGGACTCGATCTCATCTAGCGGTGATTCTCCAAAAATATATCAGACTCGAGACCCCTTAAACAATACCGGTATCGCTAGGAGTCTTAAATATGTTAAGATAGAAGCAAAATTAACAATAATTTAACATCTGGGAAAGGTTTATTATACGACTAATCGTACGCGGAACGATGCCGGATGATACGGAGCCGTTGGTGTTCATCGATAACGTTACCAAGCTATTCAATGGCATTCCCGCTCTGAGAGACGTCACAGCCACCATTTTTCCAGGCGAGGTATTGGGGCTCATCGGTCGAAGTGGGGCTGGCAAATCCGTCCTGATAAACATGCTGCGCGGCAGCCAGGATTACAAGCCCGACAGAGGTCGGGTGATATACCGAGTCAATGTTTGTTCTAAATGTGAATGGGTGGATTTCCCGATTCATAAGGCCAAATGCGTGAAATGCGGCGGCGACACAAAGATGCAAGATATCGACCTGTGGGCCTTGAGCGAAGGCGATCATAGAAGGTCGATGATCAAGAACCGCATCGCCATCATGCTGCAGCGGACCTTTGCATTATATGGCGACATGACGGTGATCGAAAATATCTTCGAGGCTTTGGGCAATTGCTATGAGGACAAGGAGAAGGTCGATAAGGCGATTGAACTCCTGAAGGCTGTGAATCTGACGCATCGGACCACACATATTGCTAGAGATCTCTCCGGTGGAGAAAAGCAACGTTGCGTACTNNGCCCGTCAGCTTGCACGCGATCCGCTCCTCTTCCTTGCCGATGAACCCACTGGAACATTGGACCCTCAGACGGCCGAGATCGTTCATCGGACATTGGTCGACTATACTAGTCGCAGCAAAATGGCTATGGTGGTCTCGTCTCACTGGCCAAAAGCGATTAACCGCCTGTCTAATAAGGCGATCTGGCTTGAGGC
>PMBU01000033.1:0-1370 GCA_003153895.1 Methanomassiliicoccaceae archaeon
TCCTCGCCGATGCGCAATCGTGCCTGGAGGTCTCGAGATTGCTTCCGGTAGTTCCTCATGATGGACTTTGCCTTCCACAGTTCTCGCTTGTTCTTCAGGCCGTACTGCTTGCACAGGGTGTGCTCTTCCTTGATCCTCTCCCCTTGCCAGGGGTGGGAAGGAGTATCGTAAGCCTTACGGGGGAATTTTGGGTCACCCATTTAAACACCTACTTTTTGCCCTCTGGCTTGGCTGCCGGTGCAGCGGCCGCAGGCTTCGCTTCTGCGGCTGGCTTTCCTCCGGCCGCAGGCTTCTCCTTGGTCGTCTTCTCTTCTGGCTTCGCGGCGCCTTCTGGGGCAGCCGCTCCGCCCGGTTGGGCCTGCCTCTGACGCATGACACCCAGGGTAAGACCAGTACGGCCGTTGGACCTGGTCCTTTGGCCCCTTACCTTCTGCCCGCCCTCGTGCCGGACTCCCTTGTAGCTCCGGATCATCTTCATCCGGTTCAGGTCGTCCTTCAATGAGATGTCTAGGTTGACCCCGACGATATGCATGTCGTCGCCGGTCTCGAAATCCAGCTGGCGGTTGACCGCCCACGCCGGAGCATAATCCGAATAAGTGGTGATGAGCTTCTCGAGCTCCTCGATCTGCGCGTCCTCCAGCGTCCCGACCTTCGCGATACGGTTGACGCCAGCTCGCCTAGAGATGATCTCGGCCACTCGGCTGCCGACGCCCTTCACGCTCTGAAGTCCGATAATGATCGGCTTGTTCCCGTCCACGTCAGTGTTGACCAGACGAACGATGTATCTAAAATTCTCATCCACTTTGGACTCGACCTTCTTAGGCTCACTCTTCTTCCCTTCGCCCTTTTCCTTCTTCTGCTTGCCTTCCTTCGGCTCGCCCTTCTTAGGCTCTTCCTTAGAGTGATCGCCCTTCTTGGTTTCGTCCTTCTTTGATACGGCTTCCTCGGCCAAGGTATTTCCTCCGGTTTGAAATCGATATCCTGAATGAATGGTTTATAGAGTATTCTCTTATTGGAGCGTCTCCCCTACACGCAAGACTATATTTAACGCTTTCCCTTCATGCATGCCCCTTTTTGGTGGGGTACCAGATGCCCCGGGAAGCGAGCCGAGCGTAAAAGCGGGCGCTCACTTCTTCCGCAGTACCGTCTGCACGATATCTGGCACCTTCTTAAGGGTTTCGGGCAGCTTTTCGACGTCGCCGCCTCCTCCTTGGGCATATTCCGGCTTGCCCCCGCCATCTCCTCCTAGGAGGGTCATGATCTCCTTCAACAAGATGCGGCAGTCGATATCGATATCCTTCGAGCGGGAGACGAGCACCTTCGCCTTCTTCTCCGCGATGCCTATGACCGCGATGACCTTCGGGTTCACG
>PMBU01000033.1:1391-7327 GCA_003153895.1 Methanomassiliicoccaceae archaeon
TCGACCTTCTTCAACGTCTCGCGCAGGTCCGATTGCAGCTTCTCCGCCGTATCGACCAGTTTGTCCGCTGCCGAGTTGAGCCTCTCCGTGAGCGATTCGACTGTGCCCTTGTCCCGCTGCATGTCCTCGATCGCCGCCATTCCGGACGAGTACTCAATGCGGACGATACCGTCTTGGATGCGCTTCGTTTTGCGGATCCTTATCGCTCCGACGAACCCGGTGGTCTTGCAATGCAGTCCTCCGCACGCCTCGGCATCCAGGCCGATGATCTCCACCACGCGGATGACCTTGCCCGGCACTGCTCCGCCTTGATATAGGCGGTAGCCGTGCAACCTTTCCGCCTCATCCCGCTGCATGAACTGGATCTTGACCTTCAGGTCCTCGTGGATGATGCGGTTGACCTCCCTCTCCAGGTGGTCGCGCTGCTCGGTGGTCAGGTTCTCATAATGGGTGATGTCGAGCCTGCCTTCAACCTCGGACTTGTGAGCACCGGCCTGCCAAACGTGGTTGCCAAGCATGCCTCGCGCAACCCCGTTGATGATATGAGCGCTGGTATGATGCCTCATCAGACGGACCCTTCGGTCCCGGTTGATCTTGCCCTTTACGACCTTGCCTATCGTCGGCAGAGGTCCTTCGACGAAGTGCAGTACAGAAGAGTTCACCTTGATGACCTTGGTCACCTTCTGCCCGTCCAGCTCCCCATCGTCCCACTCCTGTCCGCCGCCCTCGGGATAGAATGCGGTCTGGTCCAGGAGCACGCCGCCGTTGACGTGCTGCAGCACCTTGCTCTCGAACTCCAGGATGTCAACGTCCTCATAGTAGAGCGCTCGGGTGGTCGGCAGCTTCTCCGGATAGTCGAACTTCGTCTCCGTCTGCTCGACCTCTGGCTTCTCGTGCTTCATCGCAACCTGCCGATAGAAGTCGTCAGGGACCTCGACCGGGACGGACGAATATTCCTTCACCAGCTCGGGGTTCAGTCCATGTGAATCGTAAAGCTCGATGAGCTTTTCGACCGATATTCGCTCGCCCTTCTTGAGGTCCTTGGTCATGCGGTCGACCAAGGTCTTGCCTCTGGACAGCGTCTCAACATAGCGGTCCTCCTCAACCTGGATGATGTTAAGGATATCGTCCTTGTTCGCTCTCAGCTCAGGGAAGATGGGTGAGAAGTAGTCGACCTGCATGGCCACCACTTCGGACAGTTTGATCTTGAGGCCAAGCGAGCGGATCGAACGTAGTGCGCGTCGCACTAGCATTCTGGCGAAATAGCCCTTGTCGACGTTCGATGGGACGACGCCGTCGTTCAGCAGTATGGCGAGCGCTCGGGAGTGATCGCAAATTACGTAGATGTCCTCCAGGGGACTGACGATCTTCATCAGCTCGTCATAGGTGATCCCGATTCTGGCGGCTGTCTGTTCCCGTATCCGCCTCACGTCCGAAGCCGTCTTCGCATTTGTCATGCCGGCGATCTTGGAATATTCTTGGAGCACTTTGGTATTCGTGCTGATGCCGACCCTCTGCTTGAGCTCCTCAACCACTGGCCCGAAGACCGCTTCATACGCGGACGAGGTGCCCTGCGATACCCAGGCCATGCGCTCCAGCCCATAGCCAGTATCGACGACAGTCATGTTCATCGGAACCATGCCAGTCGGTCCTTGGCGGTACATCATGAAGACCAATGTGGCAACCTCGGCGCCATCGATGATGACCTCGACGCACGGACCGGCGTTGCCGCCGCCCTCCCACCATTCCTCAATGTAGCGCAAGCGCTTCGGGTCCACGCCCAGGCGCTTCGTGAAAAGCTCGTGGCACAGCTCGACCGTTCGGTCCTTGAAGTAGATGAACTTGTCCTTCTTGTTGAAGACGTGGTGGGCGCACATCTCGAAGAAGGTGAAGTGCCGCCCGGTCTTACCGACGTTATCGATGTCGTTGAATCGGACACAGGTCTGCGAGATGGTCAGCGGGTTTCCTGGCGGCTCGATGACCTCGTTCAGCACCCAAGGCTGGAAGTCGTAGATCGAGGCCTGAGTGAAGAAAACGTCATCGCGCCAGCGAGCCACTATCGGATAGCGGTTGACGCGCTTATGTCCATGCGACTCGAAGAAAGACAGGTATTCCTCGCGCATCTCATGAAGGCTGAGCTTCCTCTTCATCGGCGAGTTGTCGATGAACGTGTACTCTTCGCAAGGCGGCTCTCCACAGGTCTCCCAATCCCCTTGGGACCAGAAGTGCCGGCTGCACTTGGGGCATTGCTTGCGGGCGAAATGATTGTCGGCGAAGAACTTGAGATTGAACTCGGCGGGGTCGGGTCCGCTCATGGAAACGCATAAGTGGAGGTCCTTATATGAACCTTGCCGTTTTTTCCGCGAGCCAGGCAATTTTGGACTGCGATCTACAACAGATCTCTATTCTCACTATAGTCCACCGGGCAATCGATCACGGCCAGCTCATCGTCCTTCAGGCAGCTCTTCAGCACCTCGCCCAGCTCACGCGCGGAGGCGACTCGGTACCCTTTCGCGCCGAGCGATTCGGCGAACTTCGAGTGGTCCACGTTCCCGAATTCCGTGCCGTTCGAGCGGCCGTACCTTCTCTCATTCTTGTATCGGATCAAACCTAGGCCGCCATCATTGAAGATGACGGTCACGAAGTTCGTTCCGAGGCGAACCGCAGTCTCCAGCTCAGGGCCGCACATCGCGAAACCGCCATCGCCGCAGACCGCGACGACCTTCTTATCCGGCTTGGTCAGCTTGGTGCCGATCGCCGCCGGTACGCTGATGCCCATCGGTATCAATCCATTCGTCAGAAGAAGTGTGTTCTCCTTGTACACTGGATAAAGCCTGGCAAGCCAGAGGAGATGAGCTCCGACATCGCTGACGCAGATGTCATCCTTCCCCAGCGATTCCCGGATCGCCTTCACGATCAGCTGTGGCTTCAATGGAAAACTATCTGCCGGGCAGGTGCCGAGGCAATTTTCGAGCCATTCCTTGTGGCCCTTTGCCCAAGGCTTCTTCCTCTTCGCCTTGTGTGTTAGCGAAGTCATGATGTTGATGATATTCCCGACCACTTGGATGTCTGGTTCGAAATTGGGAACATGCTCAGCAGGAACGGCATCCAGGACCACGACGTTCTTCTTCCTGCCGATGTTCCAATATGTCGGTGGGAACTCAGGAAGGTCGTAACCGACCAGCAACATCAGGTCGGCCTCCTCGAACGCCTTTCTAACTGTATCCCTGGTCCGTAGGCCGACGGTATTCAGCGACAATGAATTGTCGTACGGGATTATCCCGGTTCCATGCCAGGAATGTACCACTGGCAGGTTCCAGGCCTCCACCATTTCCCGAAACACTTTCTGCGCCCTCAGCCGGATCACTCCCGGCCCAACGAAGACCAGCGGCGCCTCGGACTTCTCAAGCAGAGTCCTGACCTTGTCCAATGTCCCTCGTTGGAACTTCATAGTCTCTCGTTCGGCGCGCTTGAGCGGCTCCCCTTCGATCTCCGCTTTCATCACATCCTCTGGCAGCTCGATATGCACCGGCCCCTGCTTCTCCGATGCAGCGATATCGAACGCCCTCCGGATCTGCACCGGGATGCGGGCGGCCGTTCGCATGCTGAAGCTCTCTTTTGTGACCGGTTTGTAAAGTGCGACCAGATCCAGGAATTGTTTCCTTGGCGCGTACGCCTGGTCCGCTCCGACCTGGCCGGTGATGGCGATCAATGGAATATGGCTAAGATAGGCCTCGGCGACGCCAGTGACCATGTTGGTCGCACCGGGTCCGAGGGTCGCAAGGCAAACGTGCGGATTTCCAGTCAGGCGAGCGCACGCCCCGGCCATGAACGCCGCGGAGTTCTCGTGCTTGGTGAGGATGAACTCGATGTTCGAGTCGATGAGCGAGTCCATGACCTCCATGTTCTCCTCGCCAGGTATGCCGAATATCCTCTCGACACCTTCCGACTCCAAACATTTCACGATCATTTCGGATGCGCGCATGTCCCTCACTCGAACGTCGCCGCTCTCTTCTTGTAAACGTTATCTGCAGCTTCCAGCACGGCCTTCTCCACCTCGCCTTTGATTTGGAAGGCCGCAATCCCCTTCTCCTTGAGCGACCGGACGGCCTTCTCACCGAATTCGGTGGCGACGACCGCGTCGTATCCCTTCAATGCATTCGCCATGTCCTCAAGCTTTCTGCGGTGACTTGGACCAACAACTGGCTCATCCAATCTCGCCTCAACCTGGATCTTGCCCAATTGCACAAGGCTCCCTTCTTCCACCTGGTATGAATAGAATGATTCTGTTTGACCGAAGCCTTGGTCGACTGCCCGGCCGTCGCTGCTTGCAACTGCCACCTTGCATCTCGTCTTCCCTTCCATCTCGATTGTGAACGGAACGCCGGATGGCGGCTCCTCCAGTCCGCACGAATAATGCGCGAACTCCGAAGATCGGTCCTCGCCCAGCAACCCGATGGCGTCTGCGCGGCACATCCGGCAATGACGCATCTGTTTGATCTTCGGTTCGCAGATGTCCTGCAGTTCCTTCCTCTCTCGTGGCGTAGGCGCCCGTTGATCAGCGAAAACCGTTCCAGGGACGGGGATAAGAGGAATGATGTTGACGATGTAGGCCCCGAGCTCCTTGACTTTCTTCGCAACGGCTGGGATATGCTCGGCATTCACGCCTGGCACCATGACCGTGTTCACTTTCACCAACATGCCTGCCTCGGCAGCAAGACGGACGCCTTCCAGTTGGTTCTCTATCATCCGTTTGCCGGCAGCGACTCCCTTCAAAACCTTGCCTTCCCAGACGACGAATTGGTACATCTTCGCCGCGATCTCCGGGTTGACGGCGTTTATTGTGACGGTGATGAATTTGACATTGAGCCTCTTCAATCGTTCCACTTGCTTGGGCAGATTAAGCCCATTGGTGCTGAGACATAAGGTCATCTCGGGGAATTCTTTGCCGATGAGCTCCAGTGCCTTGAAGGTGTTTTCGTTCGCCAATGGATCGCCAGGCCCGGCAATTCCGATCACGCTGAGGTTCGGCACCTTCGTTTTCACGTAGCGGATCTTTTCTACCGATTCTTCGGGTGAAAGTACCTCACTGGTTACCCCAGGTCTGGATTCGTTTGTGCAATCGTACTTCCGATTGCAGTAATTGCATTGGACATTGCATGCTGGCGCGACTGGAATGTGCATTCGAGCGAAGTCCTTGCACGCTTTCTCATTGAAACAAGGATGCGTATCTAGGACCTTTCTCAAATTTTCCGGTACATCATCGTCCATTCTTTGTTCTCCCAATACATATCTCAATTGAATCAGATAATAAAGCCACTTCGTATATTAGCTTCGCGACAACGATAGCAATTTAGCTGGATAACTCGAAAAATATGATATCTCATGTCATTGCCATTGGCACATCGACCGCAATCACATCGATGCTGATGATAATATCAATTCTACGATCGATTCGATAGAAGAATAGTGAAGGAATTGAAAAGGATTGGAATAAGATGAGAAGGTATTCACACGCAACCTGTATGACGGTTAAGCCGTTTCGGGCGTTAACCGGTATTGCAAAGCCGAAGTAATGGCTAATACAACTTTAGTAACCGACAGGCTGAACACCTCGGGCGAACCCTCGATGCTTACACCCCGGTCCTATCAAACTCGTCATTTACGAGCGCTGCGATGCCTCTTTTTCAAGGTGGCTTCGAGCTTAGATGCTTTCAGCTCTTATCCACTGCTGCGTGGCTGCTCAACAATGCCTTACCAGACAATTGATAAACTAGAGGCAGCGGATCCCCGTTCCTCTCGTACTAAAGGATCCTTCTCGTCAGGCATCTATACACTTCCACCAAAAAGCAACAAACCTGTCTCACGACGGTCTAAACCCAGCTCACGATCCCTTTTAATGGGCGAACAACCCCACCCTTGGCAGCTGCTGCACC
>PMBU01000030.1 GCA_003153895.1 Methanomassiliicoccaceae archaeon
AACAGTCGGATGCAGAAGATCGTCGACAACTTGCGCGTGTCCGCGGAGGACGCCGAGCGCGGCATCATCCGCCTGGACCCGGACAAGACCGACGGCAGGATCGTGGAGATTAGGGTCAGCCGCAAGCGCGACGAGAAGACCGGGATGACAGACCCCCAGTCTCGGCCGACCGTTCACATCAAGGTCCCGGAGATCCGCGAGGCAAACGGTTACGTTCACCCTCTATCCCCGATGGAAGCGCGATTGCGCAACCTTAATTATCTCGCTCCGGTCGCGATCGATTTCACCGTCATCGAGGACGGCATCGAGAAGGAACCGGAAAGGGTTCATATCGGCGATCTGCCAGTCATGGTGAAGTCGAAGCGCTGCACCCTCTTCAAGGAGAACATGGAGGAGGAGCACGAGCTGCTCGAGGACGAGTACCGCC
Source organism: Methanomassiliicoccaceae archaeon (assembly GCA_003153895.1). Taxonomy (GTDB): domain Archaea; phylum Thermoplasmatota; class Thermoplasmata; order Methanomassiliicoccales; family UBA472; genus FEN-33. The sequence continues at coordinate 428 of PMBU01000030.1, forward strand.
AGAAGCTGCTTCAGGCAGGCGAGGACCCGATGGACCCCGGTGGGTACTTCATCATCGGCGGCACGGAGCGCGTCCTGATCACCTTGGAAGACTTGGCTCCGAACCGGGTGATGGTGGAGTTCAACGAGCGCTATGGCACCAAGCTAGAGGTCGCGAAAGTATTCTCGCAGAAGGAAGGACACCGCGCCCTGACATTGGTGGAGAAGAAGCGTGATGGCATGCTCATGGTGACCGTACCTGCAGCATCGGGGCAGATCCCATTGGTGGCCTTGATGAAGGCCCTGGGCATGGAGAACGACGAAGAGATCTACAACGCCATCGTCTCCACCGATGACATGGCCAACATCGTTTACGCTAACATCGAGGAATGTCAGGACAAGAAGCTCTACCCGCCAAACGGCATCTTCACCACCGACGACGCAATCATCTACCTGGAGCGCAAGTTCGCTACTGGCCAGGCAAAGGAGTACCGGGTCAAGAAGGTGGAGAGCATCATCGACCGCTCCCTGTTGCCGCACTTGGGCGACGTGAAGGAGGACCGCATGAAGAAGGCGATTTTCCTCGGACGTATCGCCAGGTCGGTCCTCGAGCTTTCCCTCAACAAGAGGAAGGAGGATGACAAGGATCATTATGCCAACAAGCGCCTGAAGCTTGCCGGCGACCTGATGGAGGACCTGTTCCGCGTCGCCTTTACCAACCTCATGAAGGACCTGAAGTACCAACTGGAACGGTCCTATGCCCGAAAGAAGGACCTGAGGATCTCGTCCGCGATAAGGCCAGATCTGCTCACGCATCGTCTATTGCACGCCCTCGCCACCGGCAACTGGGTTGGGGGAAGGGCAGGAGTGAGCCAGCTATTGGACCGCACCTCGAACATGTCCACCCTATCACACTTGAGGCGCATAACATCGTCTCTTACCCGCTCGCAGCCTCACTTTGAGGCACGAGATCTGCACCCTACCCAATGGGGCCGGCTGTGCCCGAATGAGACGCCAGAAGGTCAGAACTGCGGACTGGTGAAGAATGCCGCGCTGATCATCGACGTATCCGAAGGATTCCGCGAAGAGGACGTCGCCTATATGCTCAAGGAGCAGGGCGTCAAAGAGGTCAAGGGGCCGGCAGCCGGCACCAGGGTCTACGTCAACGGTGACCTGAAGGGAGTCTGCGATAAGCCTCACGATCTGGTCAACGAGATGCGCCAGCGCCGCCGCATCGGCCTGCTGTCGCACGAGATCAACATCCGCTACGACGAGGAGATGGACGAGGTCATCATCAACTGCGATGAGGGCCGACTCCGTCGCCCGCTCATCGTGCTGAAGAACGGCAGGTCCGTTCTCACCAGGAAGCACATGGAAGACATCAGGGAGGGCAGGAGCCGCTGGTCGGACCTCATCCGCGAAGGCGTAATCGAATGGATCGACGCCGAGGAAGAGGAGGACACCTACATCGCGGTCGAGCCCTTCGATCCGCCAGACCGCTGCACCAACTGCGGGAAGGCGCTATCCCCGATCGATCTGGACTGGATGAACCCGGGGAGCGCCGAAGATTACGCGGCGCTGAAGTGCAGCCACTGCGGGGGAGAGCTCCGCACTCCACTGCTCCTGACCGCGGACCACACCCACATGGAGGTCGACCCGATGGTCATCCTGGGAGTATGTTCAGGCTTAGTGCCTTATCCTGAGCACAACTCGTCCCCGCGCGTGACAATGGGCGCAGGCATGGCCAAGCAATCCCTTGGCCTCGCAGCAAGCAACTACCGCCGCCGGCCAGATACCCGAGGACACATCATGCACTATCCGCAGAAGCCGATGGTGCAGACCAACACCATGAAGTTCGTGGCATTCAACGAGAGACCGGCCGGACAGAACTTCGTCGTCGCTGTACTTTCCTACCACGGTTACAACATGGAAGATGCGCTCATTTTGAACAAGGCATCGGTCGAGCGCGGTTTGGGCCGCAGCTCGTTCATGCGTACCTATAGGGCGGAAGAGCGCCGCTACCCCGGTGGCCAGGAGGATCATTTCGAGATCCCGTCACCGGACGTCAGGGGAGCTCGAGCGGACCTATCGTATAGTAGCCTTGGAGAGGACGGCCTGATCTCACCGGAGACGGCCGTCGGCGGAGGAGATGTGCTGATCGGAAAGACGTCACCACCAAGGTTCTTGGAAGAGGAGACCGACTTCCTCACCCCGCAGAAGCGCAGGGAGACCTCGATCACTTGCCGGCCGGGCGAGACTGGCTGGGTCGACAGCGTCATGCTGACCGAGTCGGAGAACGGCTCGAGGCTGGTCAAGGTCAAGGTGCGTGACGAGCGCGTGCCGGAACTAGGGGATAAGTTCGCATCCAGGCACGGGCAGAAGGGGGTCGTCGGCCTTATCGTTCCTCAAGAGGACATGCCGTTCACGTGCGATGGAGTGGTACCAGATCTGGTGATCAACCCGCACGCCATCCCGTCGCGTATGACCGTCGCCCACGTGCTGGAGATGATTGGCGGCAAGGTCGGGGCAATGGAAGCCAGATTGGTCGATGGGACGCCATTCTCCGGGGAGCGCGAGGACGCGATCCGTGAGGCTTTGGTCGCCAACGGATTCATGCACTCTGGCAAGGAGGTCATGTACGATGGCCACACTGGCAAGATGATCGGAGCCGACATCTTCACCGGCGTGATCTACTATCAGAAACTGCACCACATGGTGTCAGGAAAGATGCACGTACGTTCCCGTGGCCCGGTGCAGATATTGACGCGCCAGCCGACCGAGGGACGCTCGAGGCAAGGAGGTCTGAGGTTCGGTGAGATGGAACGCGATTGCCTTATCGGCCACGGAGCGGCTATGGTGATCAAGGACCGTCTGCTGGACGAGTCCGATGGCACATTCCAATATGTCTGTGGCAATCCTGGCTGCGGGCACATCGCCATTCTGGACCGCAGGGGCTCCCTGAAGTGCCCCGTATGCGGCAATAATACGAACGTGCACCTGGTGCAGACCAGCTATGCGTTCAAGCTGTTATTGGACGAGCTGCTATCGCTCGGTGTCGCTATGCGTCTGCAACTGGAGGACTTGCGATGATGCGAGGTGTATCGAAGAGGATTGGCTCGATCAAGTTCGCCTGCCTATCCCCTGACGAGATCCGTAGGATGTCCGCGACCAAGATCATAACCGCGGATACGTACGACGATGACGGCTTCCCGATCGACATGGGCCTGATGGACCCCCACTTGGGAGTCATCGAGCCTGGGCTGCGCTGCAAGACCTGCGGTCACAAGGTCGACGAGTGCCCGGGGCACTTCGGCCACATAGACCTGGCGATGCCGGTCATCCACGTTGGCTATGTCAAGGAGATCAAGAAGCTGCTCCAGTCGACCTGCCGGGTCTGCGGCCGCCTGCTTCTGACCGAGGACCAGGCGAAGGAGTATCGCGAGCAGATGGAGGCGATGGAGGAGCTGGGCGGGGATGCCCTGGACATGAGGATGATGACCAAGGACACTGCCAAAGACGCGTCATCCAGACAGGTCTGTCCCCACTGTGGTGCCGAACAGATGAAGATCACGTTGGACAAGCCGACCACCTTCCGCGAAGACGGCCACAAGCTAACGCCGAAAGAAGTGCGCGAGCGTTTGGAACGCACCCCAGACAACGACCTGGTGCCATTGGGCATCGAGTCCGCTTCCTGCCGCCCAGAATGGATGGTGCTGACAGCCTTGCCAGTGCCACCGGTCACGGTGAGGCCGAGCATCACCCTCGAATCCGGTGATAGGTCCGAGGACGATCTGACGCACAAGCTCGTCGACGTCCTCAGGATCAACCAGAGGTTGCGCGAGAATCGTGACGCCGGTGCGCCTCAGCTGATCGTCGAGGACCTGTGGGAGCTGCTGCAGTACCATATCACCACCTATTTCGACAACCAGACGTCGGGTATCCCGCCAGCGAGGCACCGCAGCGGTCGCCCGTTGAAGACGCTGGTTCAGAGGCTGAAGGGCAAAGAGGGACGGTTCCGTTCCAACTTGTCAGGTAAGCGCGTCAACTTCAGCGCCCGAACCGTCATCTCGCCGGACCCGTTGCTCTCTATCAACGAGGTCGGAGTCCCGGTCGAGGCGGCCAGGGAGCTGACGGTGCCGGTGTTCGCCACCAAGGCGAACCTGTCGATATTGAAGGAGATAGTCAAGCGCGGTGTGAACCCTCCGGGCGAGCACTATCTGCCAGGCGTCAACTACATCATCCGACCAGATGGAAGGAGGATCAAGGTCACGGACAAGAACGCCGAGACCGTCGCCGAGACCGTCGACATCGGCTTCATCATCGAACGCCACTTGATGGACGGCGACATCGTGCTGTTCAACCGGCAGCCATCGTTGCACCGCATGAGCATGATGGCCCATACGGTCCGCGTCATGCCCGGAAAGACATTCCGCCTGAACCTGTGCGTCTGCCCACCTTACAACGCCGATTTCGATGGCGATGAGATGAACCTGCACGTGCTGCAATCGGAGGAGGCGAGGGTCGAGGCGCAGATATTGATGAAGGTGCAGGAGCACATCCTCTCACCTCGTTTCGGAGGTCCGGTCATCGGAGCGATCCACGACCACATCACCGGGACGTTCATGCTGACGCATGAGGACCCGAGCGTGGAGATGTACAAGTCCCGCTACACCAAGGCGGAGACGCTCTCCATCCTGGCACGAGTGCCCTATAAAGTCCTTCCAGACCCGATGGTCGACAAGAAAGGCGTGGAGTACTGGACCGGGAAGCAGATCTTCTCGTTGGTCCTGCCAGAGGACCTGAGGATGAGCTTCAAGGCTTCCATCTGCCGGAAATGCAACGTCTGCCAGAAGGAGAAGTGCGATCTCGACGCCTTCGTGAAGATACGCGATGGCAAGCTCCTCTACGGTACGATAGACGAGAAGGCCATCGGATCGTTCAAGGGAAAGATCCTGGACAAGGTGGCGCGCGATTACGGTTCCGAGCGGGCGCGCGAGTTCCTTGACAGCATCACCCGGCTGGCCATCGGCGCTATCATGATCCGCGGGTTCACCACTGGCATAGACGACGAGGATATCCCGGCGGAAGCGACCAGACAGATCGAGGAGGTGCTGCGCGAGGCGATATCGAAGGTCGATGGGTTCGTCGACGCTTACCGCCGCAACGAGCTCGAGCAGATGCCTGGCCGCAGCTTGGAGGAGACCCTCGAGGTCGAGGTCATGAAGGTGCTGGGAAGAGCGAGGGACGAAGCCGGTCAGATCGCCGGCCGCCACCTCGGTCTGGAGAACGCGGCGGTCATCATGGCCCGTTCCGGAGCGAGGGGAAGCATGCTTAACCTGTCGCAGATGGCGGGTTGCATCGGGCAGCAGGCTGTTCGAGGCGAGCGCCTTTCTAGAGGATACTGGAAGCGCACGTTGCCGCACTTCCAGAAGGGAGACCTCGGAGCGCAGGCGAAGGGGTTCGTCATCAATTCCTATAAGTCCGGACTAAGTCCGACGGAGTTCTTCTTCCACTCCATGGGTGGTCGCGAAGGATTGGTCGATACCGCCGTCAGGACGTCCCGGTCGGGTTACATGCAACGCCGTCTGATCAACGCGCTGGAGGACCTGAAGCTCAAGTCGGACGGAACGGTCCGCAATACCGCGGACAGCGTCATCCAGTTCAAGTATGGGGATGACGGCGTCGACCCCTGCAGGTCCGTGCAAGGTGAGGCGATCGACATCGACGACATCCTGGTCGAGGTGCTGGGCGATGAGGCCGAGCTGCTCTCCAGGATCGAGGAGAAGAAGGTCGGAGGATACGCCACCGTGGAGAAGGACCTGATGGAGACGGAGGGCGACGAAGAGGACGAGCTTGAGACCGACAGCGAGTTCGAGGCGGGGGGTGAGGAGTGATGGCTAAGAAGGACACCGAGAAGGCGCTGCGCAACCGCGGCATCAGCGACGAGTCGATCGCCAAGCTCCTGGAGGAATATGCCACCGTCGCTCAAGTCACAGAGGCGGGAGAGGCGAAGCTCAAGGAGCTGGGCCTGAAGGAGAAGGAGATCGGCATGCTCATCAAGAAGTCCGCCGTGGCCAAGGCCAAGAAGGCCCCGGCCAAGAAGGGCGGCAAGCGCAAGGAAGAGGAGGCAGCTCCGCGCGAGCATTTCGAGTTCGAGATGCCGAACAAGGTGCGGGTAACGTCCAAATTGGAACAGAAGATGCGCAAGTACTCTGAAGAGCTAGGACTGGACATCCCCCGGAGCGTGCTGCAATCGATCGCCAACCGCATCGAGGGCCTGGACGTTCCGAACGAGTCGGTCAAGAAGATCGTGAAGCGCTCCTACGAGAGGTACTTGGAGCACCAGATGGACGCCAATGAGAGCGCAGGCATATTGGCCGCGCAGAGCATCGGCGAGCCCGGTACCCAGATGACCATGCGTACCTTCCACTACGCAGGTGTGGCGGAAATCAACGTTACCCTAGGCCTGCCGCGTCTCATCGAGATCGTGGATGCGCGAAGGGTCCCGTCCACGCCAATGATGAGCGTTTACGTAGCGGAGGACATCCGCGCCAACCAGGAGGAGGTCAAGCGCTTGGCATCGGAGATCGAGATGACCTCGTTGATCGACATCGCCAACATCGAGACGGACATCGTCAATATGAAGGTGATCGTCCACCCTGACCCCAGGAAGCTGGAGCAGAAGGGCATCGAGGTCGAGCAGATATTCAAGGAGCTGGCGAAGACCCGTGGGCTGAAGGGGCTGGTGGAGATGGCCGGTACCAACATCACCATCTCTTCCGATGTGCCTTCGTTCAAGAAGCTGCAGAACATAATCGACGACGTGCGCGACCGCAAGATCAGGGGATTGGACAACATCAAGAGAGCGATCCTGAGGAAGGTCGGCGACGAGTATGTCATCTACACCGAGGGAAGCAACCTCGGCCGCGTCCTGGAGATGAGGGGCGTGGACAAGACCAGGACGACGACGAACGCCGTCCAGGAGATCTACGAGGTCTTGGGCGTCGAGGCTGCGCGGAACGCTATCATGGAAGAGGCGTTCCGGACCCTGGACGAGCAAGGGCTGAACGTCGACATCAGGCATATCATGCTGGTCGCGGACCTCATGACCAACGATGGCGATGTGAAGGCCATCGGCCGTCATGGCATCTCTGGCAGGAAGTCGAGCGTTCTGGCCAGGGCTGCGTTCGAGATCACCGCGGTGCACTTGTTGCATGCCGCGTTGACGGGCGAAGAGGACCATCTAGACGGCGTTGCAGAAAACATTATAGTGGGGCAACCGGTTACGCTCGGCACCGGAGCGGTCAATCTAGAATATAAACCAGTTAAGAGGGGACAGACAAATGGCTGATATTGGAAGAGCCCTGAAGACAGCGATCTCCACCGGCAAGGTGGAGTTCGGCATCGCACAGGCAGAGAAAGCGGTCAAGAGCGGCGCGGCGAAGATGGTGGTAATCTCCACCAACTGCCCCAGCGAGTTCCTCAAGACCACGAACGCCGTCCCCATCCATGTGTTTGAGGGGACGAACATGGAGCTAGGGGCCATAGCAGGGAAACCATTCTCGGTGTCGGCCATCGCCATTATCGATAAGGGCGCCTCCAACATCCTTTCGTTGTGATTCTCATGCCGGAAGTAACTCTAACTGAAGACACCCTGCGTTACATCCGCCTGTTCGAGAACATGACGAACACGCATGTGCGCGATTGCATGGAAACGGAGGACAAGCTCGTCTTCGTGGTCGACCCGGGCTCGGCCAACAAGGCGGTGGGCAAGGGCGGGGAGAACGTCATCCGGCTCAAGAACACCACCGGGAAGAACATCCAGGTGGTCGAGTTCTCGGACGATGCGGAACAGTTCATCAAGAACGTTTTCTATAACTATGGGGTGCAGTCAGTGACCCTAGAGAGCCGTGGCAACATCATTCATGCAACGGTGACGGTCGATCCGCAGGTGAAAGGCCGCGCCATCGGCAAGAACGGTCGCAATCTGAAGATCGCTCGCGACCTGGTCGCCAGGCACCATAACGTCCAGAGCATAATCGTGGCCTAGAACGGGCCATCATTTCATTTTTCTTTTACCCCGTGGAAGCTTCTCTCTTTCCACTTCCAATCGGTCAGCGGTGGGGTATTCCTCGACGATGTAAGAATCGAAGGGAAGCAGGGCGGAGATCTCATGGAGGACCCAAGATGCCACCTCGAGCCGGTCCTTTTCGGCATCGAAGTGCATCAATTTCTTCGGAACCTCATATCTCGTCCTGAGGCATTCTTCCGCGCTTTTGGCATCCACCCCTTCGATCACGCCTTTGAGGAGCGTTCCCTCCGAGGTCATCAGGTCCCCCGGTCTCGCGGTTCGCCTCGCTCTCCTCTTCAAGCGGTTGCGCAGTTGGACCGAGTCCTTGAAGGCGGACGAGCAGTAATGTATGGGGATCCTCAACCCCAGATGCATCATTTTGACGGCCAGTTCCTCACTCCCAATAGCGGATGAGGAAGAGCTGTTCATGTTGTCTATGCCCCTCTTTCGCAACGCCCTATAGTTCGTTTCCGAGAACTCCAGCTCATTGAGGTTGACGAATCCGAGGCCGATCCTGTCAGCGTGACGGATCAAATTCTCGATGGCCACCACCATCCCAGGGATTGCCGGGATCTCTATCCCCACGTCAATCTCAATCCCTTTCAAAGCTTTCTCGAGACCGATTTTTTCCGGCTCCGACCAGAGCTCGAAGCGGGGATGGATGCGGAGCTCGTCAAGTCCCGCTTCTTGGAGCTGGAGGAATGCCTTGCGGTCGACGGTCGAGGTGTATAGATGGATATGATGCTCCGCTCCGAAGTTCTCCTTCAGGAGACGGATGTACCTCAACACGAGGTCTAGAGCTTTCAATGGGTCTCCGCCAGTTATGCCTGTGCCCTTTGCCCCGATTGATTTCGCCTCGTTGATGACATCATCATCATGGAGGACCCTGGCCTCGTCAGCGAAGGTCACTGACTGCCCTTTCTTCTCGGAAGAGAGAGGGCAATAGAAGCAGCCAGTGTCGCATATTCCTGTCACCAGGAGCACCAACTTNNCCTGCTTGCATTCTATTGATACGCATTGGATGCAAGCGAGAGCCGTCAGAGTATTAATGCATCGCGTATGCAGCAATTTCTTTATGTGGGGGAATCCTACACCGGGCGATGAAGAGGCAGCACGGCGTCATCTTGGCACTTGATGAGACCGATCACGCAAAGGCCATTTCCGTTGCTCGTGCTGTTGCCCCCCATGTCGATGCCATCAAGATCAACTGGCCTTTGATCTTGTCTGCCGGGCCTACAGTGATAACGGAACTCTCATCATTATGCCCTGTCATCTGCGATTTCAAACTAGCGGACATACCAAACACCAACCGGCTGATAACCCAGCAGGCGGTCCGCAGGGGTGCCTCAGGGATCATCGTCCAAGGCTTCCCAGGGATGGATTCGGTCAAAGCGGTGGTCGAGGCTGCTGCAGGCGTCGAGGTGTTCGTTGTGACGGAGATGAGCCATCCTGGTGGCCAGGAGTACACTGCACCTGTGGCCGACCGCATCGCCCGGATGGCGGTCGAGGCAAAGGCCTCGGGAGTGATCGCTCCAGCGACTCGCCCCGGTCGGATCAAGGAGATTCGGGGGATAGTAGGGTCGCTCTCGATCCTGTCACCTGGAGTAGGGGCGCAGGGCGGGAGCGCTGCGGATGCGATCCGCGCCGGAGCGGACTATGTCATCGTGGGCAGATCTATCTACGGCGCACCGCATCCGGCGGATGCCGCGAGGGGCATCTCCGATGAGGTGCGTTCGGCGATGAAAAAATAGCGCAAAAGAATGAAAAAGGGGTCATAGGCCAGATAATTAAAATTTTATGCCTGATGTGAAGAACGTTTTTATAGTGGGTTTGTAATCAGATGCTCACATTCCTTGGAGATATTTGATGTCACCTAGTCAGGCTGGGACAGGGGAACCCACCGTAAAGACCCGCCCTGGTTTTGTCAGAGCTTTCCGCTCCAACTTGAACCAGTCTTGGTTGGGCAAGAATTGGCAAACGGTGGCAGTCCTAGTGCTTTTGGTACTTTTGGCCTTCTTCCTTCGAAGCTATTTCGTTTACGGTCCCTCGGTTGACAACGGCTATCTCGTCTCCGGCGGCTCTGACTCGTATTATCATCAGAGAGTGATCGATTATGCGGTCGCAACGGGTCACCACCTCACTGTCGACCCGATGCTCAACTATCCGGTTTCGCTCATCAATGCCAGGCCACCACTTTATGACTGGTCGGTCGCGGTCACAGGAACGATGTGGGCCTCGATTACTGGTGTACCAGTTGCCGACGGTACTGGCCTATCGCTCGTGCTGTCCACGGCAATATGGGGAGCCTTGACGATAATTCCAGTATTCATGATTGGGCGCTCTGCCTTCGGCAAAAGGGCAGGATTGGCAGCAGCCTTCCTGTTCACCATCATGCCTGCCCACATCCAGCGCAGCGTTCTTTCAGATGCTGACCACGATGCAATGATATTGTTCTTCGTGGTCTTTGGCTTCTATTTCCTCCTGGAATCGCTAAAATCCATAAAAGGAGAAAAGTGGGTGTCGAGTTGGAGGAGCGCCAAGGCGATCAAGGACGGTGTTGTCCAGTACTTCCGTTCCAACCAGTCTTCTGTGATCTATGCTCTGCTCGCAGGCGTATGCATAGCAGCGGTCGCGTTTATCTGGACCGGTTTCATGTACGTCCTGATAATCGTTCTCGCATACCTTTTAGTCCAGATCTTCATCAATCGCTTCAAGAACATCGATTCTTTCGGAATGGTGATGTCGGTCGCACTAATGCTGGGCCTGTCAATGATCCTGGCAGCCCCCCTGTATTGGCAATTGCACTTCTGGGCGACCTGGTTCGACGTGCCGGCGATGTTGTTCATTGCTGCATTGATCGTTGGTATATTCTTCACTGTTACTCGAGACTACCCTTGGACATTGGTAATACCGGTCTTCATAGTAATCGCAGTAATATCGTTGGCTGGTCTGGCGATCTTTGCACCGAATATCTTCGAAGCCATCATAACCGGCCAAGGCTACTTGGTCAAGAGCAAGCTATATTCAACCATATCTGAGGCTCAAGCCCCTGCCTTCTCGGACCTGGCGATGTCGTTCGGAGTTGTCACCTTCTGGTTCGCCTTGGTCGGCCTGGTGTGGGCTGCGATCAAGATCCCCAAGAACACCTCGCCCTACTTCATATTCGTGACCGTCTGGATTGGCGCAGCGATCTACATGGCATCATCCGCAGGCAGGTTCGTTTTCAATGCCGCACCGGTGTTCGCCATCTCGGCCGGTTGGATATTGGTCCTTCTGGTCGATCTGATAAAGTTCGAGGACGTTCCAAAAGGATTCGCGGGAATAAAGATATTCAGCAATCCGCTTACCTGGATGAGAAAAGCCTTCAAGGTCAGGCATGTGGCCGGAGTTCTCTTCCTGGCCTTCCTGGTAATCCTGCCCAATGTTTGGACCGCAGTCGATGCAGGCATCCCTTCAAATTACAAGGCCGATTACGACCGGCAGGTGTACAATGTAATGCCGGACTTCCTCCGGCCTTCGACCTACGACCTGAAGAACGGCACCGATTGGTACTTCGGAGCGTTCTCGTATTCCTTGCCTCTTCCCAAGAGCTACTTCCCGGCCGCCTGGACTTGGTTCAGCGAACGGGATCAGAATATCACTCCTGCGATAGACAGGCCCGCATTCCTGTCGTGGTGGGACTATGGTTTCGAAGCGATTCAGGCTGGCGGTCATCCCACCGTGGCTGACAATTTCCAGGATGGCTATAACTTCGCTGGGAGCTACATCACCTGCCAGAACGAGACCGAAGCCATCGCCATGCTAATCGTCCGGTCGGTTGAAGGTCAGAGGATCACTCCTGGCTCGGACGTCGCGAACGCCATGACCGCGAGGGGTGTGGATTACGCGGCATTCTACGACATGATGACCAAGCCGGCCAATTACATCTCCACCATTCTAGCTCACCCAGAGATCTACGGTAACTTCGATAGCCAGATGTCGGCGGCCAACGCCAAGTATGTCATCACCCGGGTCGAACTGGCAAAGATAGGCTATGACAACTTGACCAGTCTCTACCATGAGATCAGGAGCATAACCGGGAACGACATAGGATACTTTGCGATCGATTCCAGGCTCTTCCCGTTCTCCGCGACTGGCAACAACATCTTCTATGCCCCTGCCAAGCTGTCCGATCACCGCATCGATTCGGTCACGAACGCCCCGATCGACTTCTTCGAGATCAAAGCTCTGACCTCGGACAATCAGTTGGTCGATATCGTGAATGTCACTAAGGCCATGACCATCACCAGCTATGTGATAGTCTACAAGGACGCATTCTACGAGACGATGCTCTATCGGGCTTTCATGGGCTTCGGACCTACGGACGTTGGAGAGACCTCACAGGGCATTCCTGGGTTCTCCGGTTCATTGTCTAGCATGGCACCACTGCAAGGCTGGAACATGTCCCACTTCAGGGTGGTCTATAAGACCGCCTACTTCAACCCGTTCACCGACTATGCTAATCATACAGATGCATGGAGGGCGGTCAGCTACGAGGAAGCTGTGGCCAATAAGGCCAAGATCGACGCCGGCCTCATGGATGGAACGGTCGACCTCTCGGTTTCTGGACTTGCATCAGGGATAGTATTCCTTCAATACTACGATGGCGCAATAATCCAAGGGAACGTCGCTTCGACCAACGGCCATACCTATCCTGGTATCTACGTAACGGTCGTCGATGACTATGGCGTCCCGCATCAAACAGTGATGACTGATGCCAATGGGCGCTACAGCGTGATAGCGCCGTTCGGCCATGTCAGCGTCGTATTTTCCACGGGCATACTCAACAAGCGTACCCAGCTGGGTAGTCAAATACTCAAGACGGTCACCTACGATATCTCCTATGACCAGGCGATGAGGAACGTTGACGATTCCGACAACTCAGGCCTGCCAGACTACTACTTAAACGGTGATCTGACCCTGACCGGGGTCGATGTGACCGGTCAGCTGTTCTGGGATTTGGACAGCAGCAATACATACTCCGCCACCAGCGATGAGTTGATCGTCGGCGCGACGGTCGTTGTGGAGAACACGACATCGGGATTCCATGCCGAGAACGTAAGCACTGAGAGCGGATTCGCTTTGACCGGCCTTCCGCCGATGAATGCGGACCTCTATGCAATAGTGAATGGTCATAAGACCGATGCTACCAAGATAGTCGTTCAGCCCTCCTCACCCCTGATCCAGAACATCGCCGTCAAGCCCGGCAAGATCAACGGGACCGTGACTCTCGCCAATGGGTCGGTGGCAACGAACTTCCCGATCGTGATCAATGACCTTACCAATAGGACCTCATGGACCGCGCTGACGGATTCGAACGGCCTCTTCAGTTTCGACCGGTTATTGCCAGGCAATTACTCGCTGCAATCTGGCACACAAGGGATAACCATTGGCGAGCAGAGATTCGCTTTGACCGCCGATGAGAAGATAACCAAGGCGATCAGCTTGCAGGATGCCATGACCATAACCGGACATGCCGATACGTCGAGTGGTCTGGCAGCGCAATTCGCCACGATCACATTGTCCTCTGGCGCGAATGTCTACTTGACGAATGCTGACGCAAGTGGCGTATATTCTCTGACCGTTCCGATCGGAACATACAATGTCCAATTCATAGCTATCATCAACGATCAACAGTATGCCTCATTACAAAGCATAACTGGAACTGGCGGCGAAGTCATTTACAACCCCGTTCTCGAAGCGGCATATTACCTGACTGGTCACCTGAGCGGGTCCAGCTCGGTCGGTGGCCTGAAGGTCACCGTGACCTCACGGACCACTGGTGCTAGCGTCTCGGCGATCACCAATTCGACCGGGACGTTCAGAGTGCTGTTGCCCACGGACAACTACTTCATCAATGTGCAATCGGGATCGTTGGTAATCTGGAAGGACCTGTTCGTCTCCCAGGCGATTTCGGCCGAACTGTCGCTGGTTCAGGGAGTAAGCTTGTCCGGGAAAGTCTGGTATGACACCGATGCTGATGGTGTTCTCGATTCTTCGGAAGGGCTTGCTGACGTGGCAGTATTCGTAAGCGACATCGATGGGAGGGCAGCTTCTGCAACCACAGCTAGCAATGGGGCCTATAGCATCCCGCTCATCGCCGGCAGAACCTATGCCGTGGGCGTTAACGAGCCTGGGTTCGAGCAGTACTCCATCACCTACTCGCCGCTCGACGCTTCCCTGACTCAGAATATCCAGCTGTTTGCGATCAACCGCACTATCGAAGGTGTGCTGACCTATCTCGGAACACCTCTTTCAGGAGTCACTATCTCATTCCAATCGGCATCGCAGGCAGCGATGGATGCCAGCGTCGTTACCGGCACAGATGGGTCTTACTTGATTCAGCTTCACCCTGGCCTATATGACGTCGTCGTCGATAAGAACCTCACCTTCGGCTCGAACGACACCAAGTATCAGTTCTCTGAGCGCCTAACGGTCAAGATCAACAGCGATCCGATAACATTGGACATCGCGGCGAATAAGCGCGTGCTGGTAACTGGCACGGTAAGTCCGGACCGCAGCACCCAGGTATCGATAACATTCACTGGACCGGAAAAGAAACAGGTCAGCGTTACCACGAGCTTCAGCATCTACCTGATGGAAGGCAACTATAGCGTCTACGCTTTCGTAGAGCGCCTCGGTGCTAGGTACGCCTCATTGTTCTCGCAGAACATCGGACCGGGGGCGACTAGCGTGAGCATAATCACCGAGCAGGCCTTCCTGGTCTCCGGCGGCGTCAACTTCCAGGGGACCGCGCTACGCTATGCCTCACCGGTGACGATCGCAAGCAGCACCGGAGGCGTGTTATCGTTGACCACATCCTCTGCCGGTAGCTTCTCCACATACNNGATAACGTTCGACCTCGCCGCCAACAAGGCGATAAGGATAGACAGCGAACGCAGCTTCGACAACTCCACTTTGAGCGGAACGGTATCGTTCGAAGGCACTCCGGTCAGCGCATCATTGGAGTTCGTTTCGAAATCCAATAGCGCGATGTCGACGACGGCATCGGCCACTCCATCAGGCTACAGCCTGGATATCGCGCCAGGCGATTACTACGTCTATGCCCGTGAGATCGGCGGGACCGGGGCTTACCTTGGCATCATCAGCGTCGCTCCGTACCTGCACAACTATCTGAACAAGACGCTATCGCCAGGGCTTAGGTTCAACGGGCTCACTCTATTGGGGGGCGTTCCCAGCTCTGCCCTGGTCGAGATCTCATCGCAATACTATAAGGCGGTCACCTCTGCCTCCGATGGCAGCTTTGAGGTCTACCTTCCCGCAGGCGATTACCAGGTGAAGGCATCGGCCAACGGGTCAGAGAGGAACGTGGCCGTTGAGTACCTCGCGGAGTTCGAGCTAAACCTGACCGAGCCGATATCGAAGGTCATAGACCTGCAGCAACAGGTCAGCAATCTGGTCGACATCAGTTGGGACAGCACCGAGAAGCGCACCATCGACGCCGGAGCGACGGTGACGTACAACGTGCGCATAGAGAACAAGGGCAATGTCATCGATACCTACAAATTGACCGCGACCTCGGTTCCATCTGGATGGACGGTCGCGTTCTCGTTGTCGACTGTGACGGTGGACTTCGGGACGGCAAGCAACTCGCAATTGGTGCAGGTTATCATCACCACCTCGAGCGCAGCCAAGGTCACCGATACCACGGTCACGATCAAGGCCACCTCGACCAATTCCGCCAAGGTCAGCGACAGCGTCTCCCTCAAGGTGGCCATCAACCCGCAGTACGCGGTCACCCTCAGCTCCAGCACGGCGCAGACCACGACCGGTTCATCTTACTCGTTCAACATGTTGGTGAAGAACTCAGGCAACATCGTGGACAGCTATCTTGTCAACATATTGAACTCCGATGAGCTTGCGACCTTGGGATGGCAGGTCGAGATCAGAACGACCGGCGGCACGTTCGGGCAGAACATAACGCTCAGCGTCAATGCCGGCAGCCAGACGACCTACGAGCTTCGCCTGACACCGCTCAGGCAGAACCCAGACCCAACCCTGCAGGTGGTGCTCACCGCCACTTCGAAGACGAACAGCAGCGTCTATGCAGCGCTGGCATTCGCCCCCGATCTTCCGATGTTCACCATACCCGGAGGCGGCATCACCGTCAGCGGGGACCAGGTTTCGAACACATCGCCCATCGTTTCGACCGGGACGATAATCTTGGTGGCATTGGTCCTGGCCATGACGACGATACTCCTGCTTGTCAGCCTGCAAAAGGGGGTGCTGAAACGAAGAAAGCGCTGAGCTGTCTTTTGTTGGCGCTTACGCTCCTATCCATCGTTGCGCCTACCATGATGGTGCAGGCGGCTACGCCCGCACCAATGTTCGCCACCTTGTCAGGGCCGACCCTGATAGCGACGAACGAGAAGCCCCAGTACCAGGTGGTCGCCATCGGCGGCCCCGGCGAGAGCAACGGCAATTACTCCTTCAGTTTCACCGTGGTCGGCAGCTCTTCCGCGAGCAACGCCCTGGTGACGCCCGACTCAGGGACATCGAAGACCGGCAGGTTCACCACCAACCTCACTGCCTCGAGCTTCGCGGAGGACATCACGTTGTCGGTCCTGGTGACATCTTACAATGCCAGCGCGACGAGCAACATCACCAAGAGCATCGTCGTCAAGATCGTCAAGCCGATTGTCATCTCCGCCAAGGTCGTGAACCAAGGGAACGTGACCCTGACCGGCATACCGGTAGCGTTCTTCGTCGATGACGTGAAGCTCTACAATACCACCATAACCTTGAGTTCGAAAGCCACCGAGACCATCGTCTATAACTGGACCTCGCAGACCGTGGCCGACGGAGAGCACTCGGTGCGAGTGGAGCTCGATCCGAACAGTCAATTCGTTAGGTTCTCTTCCGGAGGGACCATCTTCACTCAGACGATATGGGTCGGTCCGACGGACAGCTCGGGCAGCGATGCCGTCCTGATAGGATTGTTCGTGCTCCTGCTGATCGTGACCTATTTCATCTATAAGCGGCCGGCCAAGCGCCGCAAGAAGTGATCCCGGAAAACATTTCCTTTTGCTATATTTCCTTCTCATCGATCGCCAGAGCGTCCGACGCAACGGAGAAGTAAAAAGCTTATACCCGGTCATCTGGTCATTTCTCAGATACCATGTCAGGAAAGCTAGTAGAGGTAACGAAGGAGAATTTCGGTACGGTCAAGTCAAAGAGCGCCAAGCTGGTGGTGGACTGCTGGGCAAGTTGGTGTGGACCCTGCCGAGCCCTGGCGCCGATATTCGAGCGCCTGGCAGATCGCTATCAAGGCAAGGTGACGTTCGTGAAGATGGATTG
>PMBU01000148.1 GCA_003153895.1 Methanomassiliicoccaceae archaeon
TCCATGAACTCTGCTTCGACATGCCAGAAGCAACCGGCCCCAAATGTGGCTTCCTTGAACCCGGATCCATTCGCCATTCTTTCACCAGCTCATCAACTAGTCAGTTCAAACCTATTTAAGAATAAGGCAAAGAGATCCTATCCGCGCTTTTCATTCTCTATGCGAATCCCGGCTTCACCGATATCGAAGATGATGTAATCGATGGAATGCTTTGAATGCCTAATCTTGACAATCTCCAACGCTCTTTCCCGAAGGTCCGTGTAAGGATTGTCTCTTTTGAGCATTCGGATCGCTCCATCCACTGCATATGAGGCGACCTCTCCGAAACGCGATATCGTCACCTCATCAGCTATGACCATTGTCGTACAGCCGCGGTATCCTAATGTGTAGATGAGATAATCGAGCTGTTGGCGGAAGTGGGATAAGGTCATCTCCAGCGCCAAGATCCCAAGGTTATCGATGACGACCATCTCAGCGTCCGACCCCGCGGCATCGACGACTCCTCCGAAGCCCATCTCTGGGCCAAGCGTATCATATTGGTATTTGGCCTCGACCATTCGCTCCTCGAGCATTGTCGCCACTCGCAATAGCCCTCTTTTCTCGAAATCGTCGAAATCCCAGCCGAAGGCAGCAGCCTGCATGACAAGGTTCTGGCGGCTCTCTTCGACCGCGACGTATGCCGCTTTCTTGCCAGCGGAGCATGCCGCGTTGATAAAGTGCAAGGCGAGCACCGTCTTCCCAGTTCCTGCGCTCCCGGTGACCAGAATACTGCTTCCTTTGGGGATTCCGCCCCCGATCAAAGGGTCCAGTCCTGGAACTCCGGTCGAGACTCTATCCAATCAATAACCTCGTTCCCTAATAATCCAGGAACCTTATTTAACGATTCCCAATGAGCGCTTGATCGCGCTAAATAATCTTTAGCGCCTTGAGCTGCTTTCACAAGAATGACGATTTCCGGTCTACTTGGTATCCCAAATCCAACTGATCTTATTTTCCTGCCTGGTAGCTTTCTATTGCCCCTAAGGAAGCAATATATAGGGTCTGTTATCTAGCCGGAAAGCACAGAGGGTGCAAAATGGGAATCAGTATCGCGATTTGTGAGACAGACTCGGACGCTTCGATGTGCAAAGTGAACAAGACAACCTTTGTAAAGGTTTATTTGGGCAATGTCGGTGGTTATGAGGATCATGCCGAGGCTGACCTTGTCATTTCCGGGCCAGAAGCGAGGGTGGTAATGGACAAGGATTGGGAGGCTTTCAGCAAGCGCAACCGTGTGGACCCGGCCGCGGAAGTGATCTACGTCGCCAAGGTCAAGAACGAAGCGGACCGAGCAAAACTGACCCCGTTCGCGAAGAAGAACTATACTGGCTGGGTTTTCGTAGACAAGGTGCCAGCGGATTTAGCAAGGAAGATCATTGACAAATCCTCGCCCGATGACAGGCTCACAGGGTGGGACATGGTCTCGTTCGAGGAAATGGGAGAGACCTGCAAGAAATGCGGACTTTCATGGGATGACGGGCGTGGATGCATTGGTACTTTCGGTCCAGAGAATTCGCTTCTGCCTGGAATCGCATCGAAACTCGGACTGACAATAATCGCGAATGCCGTCGAGAGCTCCAAGAGCAAAAAGGTTTTCAGCGCAGATGATGCCAATGAGCTATTGAGGGAAGTTGCGGTCCTCAGGGAAAAGCTGCCGAACGAGGGGAAGGCAATAGTGCATCGCTATAGCGGTGTCCTAGACCGACTGGAGAAAATGGCCAATATCTCCATCAAATACCGGACAAAATTCTATTTCGTGTAAAAAGAACCGGTCGGGCGCTACGTTCCCCAATGGTAGACCTCGTGATGCCTCGACCATTTTTCTTATTTTGATGAATCAGAAATGGAAGCAAAGAGGCAATGGCATAGACATAGCTATTGCCGATTTCATCATTTATCTTGGCTGCAGGCGGTGCAGTGCGGGTCCTTCTCAACGCTAATCATCTCATAGCAGTTGTCTTGCACATCGATGACTAGCAGCTTCCCGAACAATGGTTGTCCCAAGCCAGTGATTAGCTTGATCACTTCGACAGCCTGCAACGCTCCTATCGTTCCGGCCGCTGGCCCCAGAACCGGGATGGGTCCTTTCCGTTTGGGTAAGCTAGGGAAGATGCACTTTAGGCAAGGTGTCCTGCTGGCCATCACCGTTGTTATCTGGCCATGCAAGGATTCGACAGCTCCATGCACCAATGGTACGTTGCGGCGGATGGCATAATCGTTCATGATCATGCGCGTTTCGAAATTATCGGTGCAATCAACCAAGATGTCCGCGTCATCGAGAAGATCCGAGATATTGTCTGAATAGATCCTTTCCGAATGCCTTCGCAACTTCAAGCCTGGATTTATGGCGGTCAGTTTGTTCGCCGCTGAATCAACTTTCAGACTGGAGGCCTCCGCATCCTCCTGCCAATGCAAGAGCTGCCTGTTCAGGTTCGATGCTTCCACCTTCTGGTCATCAACAACTATTAAATTCCCAACGCCAGCTGCGGCAAGGTACATGCATACCGGCGAGCCAAGCCCCCCGGCGCCAACTACGCCAACGGTGGCCTTCTTGATCTTGGCTTGACCCTCATTCCCTATTCCTTCGATCAGTATTTGGCGTTGGTAGCGCTCGATCTCCGTTTTTGTCAAAGGGTCTGAGGTCATATTTCCAGACATTAATCCATTGCATCATCAAAAAGTGTTGCCTTACCAGAAAAGGTGAAATACGAAAGGGCTCACATCAAATGCTGATGGCACTGAATGCTAATTCGACTCAGGGGCAAGCCGATGGACTTTAGCGAATTCAAACTTATCTTGAAACTAGCGCGACCCCGTTTCCTAGTTCCTGGCATTCTGATATATTCGCTTGGGGCGCTCTTCGCGATCATCGATGGTGCGAAACTCGATCCGTTTAAATTCCTGTTCGGATACATCATATTCGGCGCAGCTCACCTATCGGTCTCGTTCAGCAACGACTACTTCGACCGTGAAGCAGACAAGATGGCGACCCAGACACAATTCTCCGGTGGGAGTGGGGTCCTTGTCAAGCATCCTGAGCTTTCCAGATTTGCATTGAGGTTTGCCGTCTTCCTGATCATCCTTTCGATAGCGATAGCTATTCTCTTCGACCTGACCTATTCATACGGTCCTTTCTTCTTGGCATTAGTGGTCTTCGGTGCATTCCTAGGATGGTTTTATACCGCCCCGCCACTCAAGCTCGCATATCGCGGAGCAGGAGAGGTCTCGACCATCCTTGCCACCGGACTGATCATGCCGGTAATGGGATATTACGTAATGGCTGGCAGGATCGATGCAAGCATACTGGCTCTGTCATTACCGTTGATGTGCTACGCCCTGTTCTTCATCCTCAGTGTTGAACTTCCGGATGTGGAGGCAGACCAACTTGGTGGAAAGAAGAACCTGCTCACGTTCAAGGGTCGAAGGGCGGGCATAGAGCTTTCGATAATAGTCACATTTGCGGCGACGGTGCTATTCATCATCCTGGCTTCGCTGGGAACACTTCTGCCGATCGAGATGTGGCTTTTCGTCCTTTTTTCCATCGTACCATTGGCAGCAGCATTGTATGGCGCGACGATGCCCTCAGAGGACAGGCGTCCGGTCATAAGCCAGGTCAAACTGAATTTCTGTGCCCTGATGTTAATCTTGGTCGCGGCAGTCGTTTATTTGGCGACGTTGGCATAGTCCATTGACCAATACCATCAGACCTCACGCAAAAAATAAATATGGATCCGCCATAGCGCGTTTCAGGTGGCCAAATGAGCGACACCGTAATCGAAGTCGAAGGACTGGTCAAGAGATATGGGGACTTCACGGCCGTAGATGGCATTAACTTTACTGTTAATGCAGGAGAAGTGTTCTCATTGCTCGGCCCGAATGGTGCTGGAAAGACTACTACCGTTGAGATTATGGAGTGCTTGCGAACCCTGACCGGGGGCACTGTGCACATCCTCGGTATGGATGTAACCAAGGACGCGCTGAAGATTAAGAATCGGATTGGAGTATTGCCGCAAGACTTCAACGCCTTCGATCTGCTTACTGTGAAGGAGAACATCGAGTACTTCGGTGGTATGTTCGACAGGCAATTGCCCGCCGATGACCTGATTAAAGCGATGGACCTCACCGATAAGAGGGACGAGTACTTCAAGAACCTCTCAGGAGGCTTGAAGCAAAGGACTGGTGTGGCCATTTCGATGGTCAACGACCCGGAGATCATTTTTCTCGATGAGCCGACCACAGGCCTTGACCCCAGAGCACGCAGGGATGTCTGGGCTGTGGTCAAGAGCCTGAGAGAGCGAGGGAAGACCGTCATTCTCACCACGCACTACATGGAGGAGGCAGAGGTTCTTTCGGACAGGCTGGGTATAATCGACCACGGCAAATTCATTGCACTGGGGACTCCAAGGCAGATCATCGATACCCATGGCACTGGCTCCAGATGCATAATTTCCAATTGCGACAATTCCTGCAGCACCGCCCTCAAGGGGCAATGGCCTACCTTGGAGTCAAAGGGAGGAGACATCATCATCCGATTGGAGAACAAGAACGCCCTTCCGGAGATCATTTATGCACTCGATAGAAGCGGGGGCAATTATGACCAGATCCAGGTGACACGGCCGACCTTGGAGGACGTCTTCCTAGCACTGACCGGCAAGAAGCTCGCCGCCGAGGAAACGGAATCGAATGATGGCAAGAAGAAGCGTTCGAAGAGGAGGGGGGATTAAAATGGCGAACCGCATCCTTGTTGCGCTCAAAGGGGAAGCAAAAGGGTTCTTCAGAGCCAAGAGCACCGTTTTCTGGACTATTGCGTTCCCATTGCTCCTCATTCTGCTCTTCGGCGCGATATTCAGCAACACTGGAGCCGGCAAAGTGGACCTTTATGTCCAGGACCTGTCGGACTCACAGACATCACACTCATTTGTTCAGCACATCGCTGCAATCGATTCGGTGAACTTGATCGAGATAAACAAGACCATCGACTTGGACCAGTACATCAAGGATCACTCACCAACGGCTGTTCTGGTCATCCCTGCCAATTTCGCGCAAGCTTTCGTCCCGGGTGCTGGACTGAATACTACGACGTTACTTGTGCGGTTGGATCCGACCCAACAATCCGCAAGTGCGGTCTATAGCATTGTCAATGGGTTTGCTGAGCAAGCCAACCTAGCGATTGCTGGCGGGACGAACGTCATCACCACGGCGAGGGGAGACATCACCAACACCCAATTCAACTACATCGATTTCTTCATTCCTGGTGTGATTGCTCTAACCACGATGACCACTACCGCCTTCTGGATGGTCTCTGTAATGACTAGATACCGCAACAATGGCATCTTCAAGAAGCTTACCACAACGCCGATCACCAGGGCGGAATGGCTAGCCTCCCAGATCCTCTGGCAGCTGGTGGTAGTGTTCATCTCGGTTGGTGTGATAATAATAGTTGGCATGTTGGCGTTCAATACGCATATGACCCTAAACGCTGTAGCAATTGTGACCATAATCCTGTCGTCCGCTGCGTTCTCGTCGATGGGCATGATCATCGCGCGCTTTATTCACGATGAGGAGTCGGCATCAGCTGCAGCCAATGCCATCACCTTCCCGATGATGTTCTTGGCAGGGATCTTCTTCCCGGCATCGCAGTTCCCGTCATGGCTGGCGTCGGTGGCGAATGTCCTGCCGCTGACGTATGTTGGCAACGCCCTGAGGGATTCAATGGTCTACAACAACATGAGCTCGGCAGTCGGCAACATGCTGGTCGTAGCCGTTTTCGCGATCATTCTATTCGTCGCCGGCGTGCTCCTCAGCAAGTGGAAGACCGAGTGAGCAAACCTCTTCCGAAATCATCCTTTTCCCTTGGATTGGCGAGCTTGAGCAGGTTCAGGAAATGAAAAATTAAAGCCGGGTCAGCTGAAAGTGATTAATACCATGTTAATCATTCACAGGCGGACGGTAGAGAGATGAAGTTGAACGGATCCGACCGGTCACAGATAATGACCCATTCTGATATCCGCGCCATGACCATCGAATGCGCCAAGGTTAGCGGCATAAACCTGGCTCAAGGTGTCTGCGATCTTGATATACCGCCCCTGGTAGTTGCGGCGGCCAAGAAAGCGATCGATGATGGATGGAATACATATACTCGGTTCGATGGGTTACCAGTCCTCCGAGAAGCTATAGCTAAGAAAGTCAAATCTTTCAACGGTCTGGAGGCAGACGCTGAGAAGAACCTCATTTGCTCGGAAGGCACGACCGGGGCGATGTATGCCACTTGCCTCGCCCTCCTGAACCCTGGCGACGAGGTCATCGTCCCAGCCCCCTATTATCAATACCATTGCTTCACCCTCCAAATGGTCGGTGCCAAACCTGTCACTCCAAACCTTGGCCCTCCACCTGAGTGGAAATTCGACGCTAATGCAATTCAAGAATGCATCAATAAGAAAACCAAGGCCATTATCATCAACACACCTTCAAATCCGACCGGGAAGGTGTATTCAAGGACCGAACTAAAGGCTTTGAGGGATATCTGCGTTGACAATGACCTCTTCTGCTTCACGGACGAGATCTATGAATATTTCATCTATGACGGAAAGAAACACATCTCGCCAGCTTCGATCGATGGCATGGAAGAGAGGACCATAACAATCTCTGGCTATTCGAAGTCATTCAGTATCACCGGTTGGCGCGTGGGATATGCCCATTGCCATGAGAAGTGGAAGAACACCATCGGCTACGTGAACGACCTGGTCTATGTATGTACGCCGACCCCATTCCAGATCGCAACGGCGAAGGGCATCGAAGAATTGCCATCCTCGTATTACTCTGGCATCTGTGAGGAATATGCCGGGAAGCGAACGATGATGCTCGATGCGTGCAAGAAAGCCGGTCTGGAAGCATACAAACCTGAAGGAGCCTATTATGTCCTTGCGGACGTTTCATCAGTCCCTGGGAAGACGGCCAAAGATAAGGCCATCCACATCTTGAAGAAAACCGGTGTCGCCGCGGTTCCTGCAACTGCCTTCTTCCCCGATGACGGCGGGGACAAAATGGTAAGGTTCTGTTTCGCCAAGCGTGACCCGGTGCTCAAAGAAGCCTGCGAACGACTTGCAAAGCTATGATTGAAATCGATTTATGATAGCAGAACAGCCTGCCTGATCTGCTATAATGATGAGACTAAACGTTCAACACGTCTTATGCCAAGTCCTATTTCGCGGTCGCGTCAGGTCCATAGACTTTATAGGGGACCCCCCATGATTTGGAAATAATCTTGCTATACTCCTCGCCCTTTTCTTTGCTGAGGAAGATCATCGGAATCGCGGCTCCCTGGTTGAGAATCATAAACATCTCATGATCATTCCGGAATCCAATCAATCCCTTCCGCTTCACGATCGCGACCTCCTTTACCTGCTCTCGCTTTATGAAATCGTTGGTGATGAACCGTCGTAAGAAACGATTTGTGCTCAAATGTATGCCGTTTTCATAGACTTCGATCTTCTTGTAATAAAGGGAGGCTTTCATTCTTGACACTGGAATGCCATAGTACGCAACCAGGATGCTCACAGGACCGACGGCGAAGAGCGCCATCGCCCAATCTTTGAGTATTGGTACGAGGAGCGTATAGATTACGACGATGAAGCCGAGTAAAAAATATGGGAAAAGCGATGCGCGACGGGCTGCCGCGGTTCGATCTGGAAGGTCGCATTCCATGGTGACCAGCTTCTGCCCCGCCGCAATCTTTTT
The DNA here is from genome assembly GCA_003153895.1 of Methanomassiliicoccaceae archaeon. Taxonomy (GTDB): domain Archaea; phylum Thermoplasmatota; class Thermoplasmata; order Methanomassiliicoccales; family UBA472; genus FEN-33. The sequence goes on from PMBU01000148.1 coordinate 7,777, forward strand.
TACGGTCTCACTCATGAATGGGCGAATTGCCTTCATGGATATTAGGATGCGCATCAGCAATTTACCTTGATCGCGAGACTTACGATCGGATATCACCTGAGTGTCGCCATTTCGACCGCATTGTCACCATACCAAAGCCATGGCTGATAGTAGTCCGCTGAGGTCAATTCCTGGTTAACTGGAAGGATAGACCCGTTTACACTTCCAGTTCGCGACCAGCAGGTCAGGCCGAACATCATCTCCCACAATTGATAGCGCTCCCTTGACTCCCGAAAGTCAAGCTTGTGCAACAAGTCAACGGTCTCACGCTTGGGGCTTTCAACCCAGATGGTGCCACTCCCGCCTTCAGATACGAAGTCATCAATCATCAGACTTGCTATTGATCGTCTCCTTTGCTCTTTGATCACGAAAATCTGCGAAATGAACCTTGGAACGTAGACATCCCTTTTCGCATGAGCCGAGTATTCATATCGCCCTTCCTTGGAAATACAGTATCCCACAGCTTCGCCATATCTTCCACTGCTGATCCATGCAAGCTTTGCTTTATCCTTTTCATCATCAAACCAAACGAACCCTGGGCTATCACTTCTGGCACATAGCTGAAGACCACGGAGTATCGACCTGTCCTTATAGTCCCTCACCGGTATGAATCGAAGTAGCTCATTCTTACCGTTCGCATTGTTCCCTTGCTTGTCTCCAGTCAACCTCTTCTCAAATTCCAATCGGTCAGATGGCCTAAATCCCACGATTGCACATGATCTCATCCGCATCCCTTCCGCTACTCAAATTCCGGCATCATGCTATAAAAAATCCGCAGAGGAATCCGAAAATGGTCAGACCTGCCAGATATTTTCCGAAACTTCGCTTTATTCCAATTAACCGCTATTTGTGTATTGATTCTTGATGAGCTTAGTGATATCCATTCACATTATCATATAAATATAACCGACCAGATTGTCCCAAGAAGTGTGACGTGGTCCAATAACCCTATATCTCACCTATCCTTTCCAACACAGGTAATGAGAAAACAGAAAGTGGCGATGCTGTCAGTGTACAGCAATTCGTTCCTAGTGGCATTGAAACTTATCACCGGTATTTTGATGATGTCCGTCTCGGTGATATCTGAAGCAATACATTCGATGATCGACCTGGTGGCTGCGGTCATCGCTAATTATTCCGTAAGAAAATCGGGAAAGCCTGCAGATGAAGATCATCAATATGGCCATGGAAAATATGAGAACTATGCCGGAGTGATTGAAGCTATCTTGATCTTCTTTGCTGCGCTCATCATCATGTACGAGAGCGTTACCAAGTTCTTTTCACATAGCCCCGTGGAGTTCCTATGGGCCGGTATAATCATAATGGGAATCTCAGTTGTCGTAAACTCGTTCGTTTCGAGAAAACTCTATAAAGTAGGCGTCGAAGAGGATTCGATGGCTCTAATGGCTGATGGCCTTCATCTAAAGACGGATGTTTACACCTCGTTGGGTGTATTCCTCGGTTTAATTCTGATCAACCTTACTAACTGGACCATTCTTGACCCGATAGTCGCGATCTTTGTCGCTATGATGATTATCAAAGCAGCCTATAATCTCACTAGGGAAGCACAAAAGGGCTTGGTGGATGAGAAGCTCCCTGATGATGAAGTGGAGACGGTTAAAAAGGTCCTGGAGGAGCATAGGAATCTCTACGTAGGATTCCATGAGCTACGAACCCGTAAATCAGGTTCCGATCGATTCATTGATGTCCACCTCGTGGTGAGGTATAACATCACCATGAGCGAAGCAAGTAAGGTCTCTGAACATTTGGCAGGCGACATTGAAAAATGTCTTCCGAATTGCCATGTGACAGTTAAGCTCGAGCCATGCGAGTCAGAGAAGTGCGAGATTGCCAATAAGAAAGGCTTCATCAGAATCGATGAATAAGCGACTCAGGATTCGATACGAATTCTCTAGCCCAGTCACCATCATTTCGAAGGAAAGAAGATGACCGTCGCTTCTCTCAAATTCAAACCGTGTATGTTAGAACATTATTCATCCAATTGAACCAGTATATACTAAAAATAATGATTAATTGCTCTTTCCAATCCGATCTACTATCTTCCTTGCCGCATGCCCATCCCCAAAGGGGTTCTTCCATTTGCCTTTGGACCTTAGCATCTTCTTCGATTGGGAGAGAATGCGTTTGGGATCCGTTCCCGCAAGAGCATTTGATCCTACCTGGAGAGTCTCAGGTCGTTCGGTATTCTCCCTCAACGTTACACAGCCTACACCCAATATGCAGGCTTCTTCCTGGATGCCCNNACCAGAGTCCGTAAGAATCAAAGCCGCATTCGCTTCCATCTGAAGAAATTCCAGATAGCCAATGGGATCGATGATCGAAATCCCTGAAACATCAATACAAAATTCCTTTATTCTGTTTTGGGTTCTTGGATGGGCCGGAAAAATAACTGGCAGTGACATATTCTGACCGACTGCTCGGAGCCCATCAATTATCCCTTTAAGTCGTTTGGCATTGTCTACGTTTTCTTGACGATGAGCGGTGGCTAGAACGTAGCCCTTCTTCGCTTTTCGTAGCTCTTCCAAAACTTTTGATTTCCTCTCTGCATACACAAGATTCTGGCGGACCGCGTCAACGATGGTATTGCCAGTGACATATACCCCTTTTCGGATTCCTTCATTGGCCAGGTTCCTTTTAGCGCCTTTGGTAGGGGCGAATAGGTAATCAGAGATGTGATCCGCCAAAATTCTGTTGGTCTCTTCGGGCATCGATCGGTCGAACGAGCGAATCCCTGCCTCTACATGACCGATTTTGATCCCCAATTTCGAGGCGGCCAGAGCAGCCCCCAGGACCGTGTTCGTATCCCCTTGGACGAGAACGAGTGACGCTCCTTCCTTCAGCAAGATCTTCTCGACCCCGGGGATGATTTTGCCAGTTTGTTCCCCATGCGATCCACTGCCAACTTCCAAATTATGTTTTGGCTCAGGAAGCTCCAAATCCTCGAAGAACACCCTATCCATGGAATATGAATAATGCTGCCCGGTATGAAGGATGAAGAAATCTAGGCTTTTCGATTGGCAAGCCCTCACAATTGGTGACATTTTGATTATTTCGGGACGCGTGCCCATTACAATCGCAATCATGATTTCCAAGAGTAATGTATTCCATCAAATAATGATATGTAGCGTTTCTCCTTAGGCATCTGTTAGATCAAGGCGTTCATATACAAGGAGATGGGAAATGAGAACCAGTTTGAACAAAAGCTCTACGAATTACACTAACACTCATTTCCATTTGACGAGGATTTCTTCCCTTTGGAACACTCTTAATGCGACGTAAAAGACGGCTAGGTCGATGGCTAAGATCGCTGCCCCGAAGAGGAGCATATAGACGTCATTGAGCACCACTATTCCGGCCAAAGCCACGATGAAGAACGCGATTGCTGGAAGGACGACTATGCTTCCGATCTGCTGTGAGGTTCGGACATCGCTCACCCTTGCGGATATTATCACGTTCACCAGAACGCTCAGAATGCAAAACAGGGGTGCAACCAAAAAGACCCCCAGGATCCAGATCATGTTTGGCAGAATGTAGTAGCCAAGAATCGGATAGGTGACAAGGTCAACAATAATCACCGCAGGCAACAATGATATCCATGTTACGAGCACTGATGGAATGAAGATAGCCAAGGTTTTGCCCATTAAAAGCTCCGTATCCGTGGTGGGAGTTGCTAGAAGAGGCTCTAGCGATTTATTGAGTTTCTCACCAACGAAAGAATAGGAAGCGATAACGGTCGGGATGATTGCCGGTATCAGAACGAAGAACATCAATAAAGAATCGATGATCAGGACAAGGTATTTCTCCGACTCGCTTTGAGAGCCAAGGAACAGAGAGCCCGGGGTGCTGCTATCAATAGTCGCTGAGAATCGAAGGTTACAATGTTCCACCACAGAATTGGTGATTGTTGAGCTGGTCAAATTGCAATCCCTGACAACTGAGCCGACTATTGTACAGTTGAAGAACTCGCATTTGTAGGCAACCATGTTCTCCAGGTTCGTATTGAAGAAGCGTATGTTCTCAACGCTGCTATTGGACAGATCGCTTCCCTGCAACTCCTGTACTATGCTGATCCTTAGGTCCAAAGGGTGATCGGCTGGGGGCGTCGCGAAGGTAGAGATAGGTACTAGATAGACAACTGGTAGCACAACAGCCATAAGAATCGGCATGAGGAAAAGCGAGTATAGGATGTACTTATTCTTCCTAAACTCAGAGAATTCCTTTCTCACGATGATCCAGGATTTCTCAAACCTCATCTGGAATCCCCCATCAATTTGAGGTAGATATCCTCGAGGCCATGTTTTACCTCCTGAACGTACTCTATCTTGGCTCCTTTTGAGACGAGTGCGGAGATGATCGAAGGATTCTGCATTTTCGGGTCAACGACCGATATCAGAACGGTGTTGTCGTCGATCTTGACATCTAATACCCCCGGTAATTGTCGAAGCGCAGTCAGATATTCCGGGTTCGCCTCTTTGAGGCCGACTATCGTGCTTTTTCCGAAAAAGCGGCTCGAAAGCTCATCCGGCGTCCCCGTGGCCAGAAGGCGAGTCTTCAAGACCCCTATCCGATCGCACAGTCTTTGAGCCTCATCGAGGTTGTGTGTGTTCAAGAAAATCGTTCGCCCTTCCTTCTTCAGCTCCATCAGGAAATTGCGCACTGTGAGCGCTGCCTCGGGATCGAGAGCGGCTGTCGGCTCATCGAGGAATATGTATGATGGCTCGTGCATCAGCGCCCTTGCTATTGCGATCTTCTGCTTCATGCCCTTGGAGAACTTGCCGACCGCGTCATTCCGGCGTTCATATATTCCTAGCCTTTTCAGCATCTCTGAAATTCTGGTCTCGCGCTCCCTCTCTGGGACGCCGTATAGTCTTGCGTAGAAATCCAGATTCCTATGGGCGCTGAGCGATTCATACATTCCGGGGTTCTCCGGAAGAAGCCCGATCATGCTTCGGATCTTGATATGGTTGGATTTTTCCTTGATGTCCAAACCATCGATGAAGCCGGTTCCAGTTGTGGCACCAATGAGGCAACATAGCATCCTTACTGTCGTTGTCTTGCCCGCTCCGTTAGGTCCAAGGAAAGCGAACGCCTCGCCGTCCTTTATTGAAAAGGAAACGTCTTCAACGGCAACTGTTCCGTCGAAAACCCGCCCAAGATGTTGTGTCTCGATCATTCGCTGACCTTGGCAAATAAACCAGGGTATAGAAAGCATTTTGGAATCGATTTGGACCTAATTATGGAACTGGGGCAAACGAAATCGTACCATAATCTATAACGGGTCGAATCGACTGAATTTATGTGATGCGTTCACCGAGTCACCTTAAAATAGTGGCCAGCTGGATACGTAGCATGACATGCCTGTAGAGAGGAGGGCCAGTCGAGATGAGACACTAAATTCCATCATTGAGGGCAGGAAGATGGAAGCGTATGTCGAGCATATGACCAAGGAAATGCATACCTGCTGGATTTGCGAGAAGGTCGGTTATAAGAACAGGCCGATGAAGAATATCGGCGGTCGGTACATATGTTTTGAATGCCTGAAACAACTAAAGGAGTCTTTCAATTCTTTAGACAAATGGGAGGCTGAGCAGCAACTTGAGAGGGAGATGAGAAAGAAGATCGACGATTCGCTCAAGATGTGAGCTGATCAAATCCAACCTTCATTGTTTCTTGACCTTACCGCTATGTACGACTTCCTGATAATAATCGCAATTCGTTGAGATGGGGCATTCATCACAGCGAGGCCTTCGGGGAAGACATATCAATTGACCGAATCGCACCATCAATGAATTCACGTCTATCCAGAGGTCTCGGGGCACAATCTTGCGCAGTTGTTCCTCAGTGCTTTCCGGGTTATCGGAAACGACCAGACCGATTCGGTTAGAGATGCGGTGCACATGCGTATCAACGCAAATGGCCGGGATATGGAAAGCATAGGAGAGAACACAGTTAGCGGTTTTCCGGCCAACCATCGGAAGGATGATCAGGTCTTCAAGGCTATCTGGCACCTCATCGTTCATCTCTTCGTGGATTCGACGAGAGATCTCCTTGATGGCCTTTGCCTTCTGATTTGGGAAGCCAGCTGGTCGGATAAGTTCACCTATTCGCTCAATGGGCGCATTGGCGATCTGGCATGGTGTATCATACTCACGAAAGAGGCTATCGCTGGCATTGGCGGTGTTCTGATCCCGCGTCCTTTGGGAGAGCACGGTGGAGATCAAGACATGAAAAGGGTCGCTTGGCCAGCCGGCCTTCTTGCCCTCCTTCGATCCAGGAAAGACGCCGACCTTTATTGTATTCCGCATGAGCGACAATATCCTACGTGGATCTTTCATGGGACTCCAGCCAGGCTTTCGCTTCGCCAATGGTGTATATCGAGCCGGTGATCAGTATCATATCTTCAACCCGAGACATTTCGATAGCCCGCCTTATTGCGTTTGAGACACCTTCCACGATTTCGGCATTCTTCAGATAATGATTTAGGGCCTGCGCAACGTCTGCTGCAGAACAAGCCCTTTCTGTCTTGGGGGCAGTCGCAATCGCCCTCTCGGCAATGGTTGCGAACGGGCCGATCACGCCATCAAGGTCCTTGTCCTTCAGTACACCAATGACGAGGGTCAAGTCACGGCCAAAAAGCCTCTTGACCTCTATGGCGACCTTCCGCGCCCCCTCCGGCGTATGTGAGGCATCGAGGACTATCAAGGGATTCTTCTGCTTGATCTCCAGGCGGCCCGCCCATCGTACTTTCTGCAGGCCATTGATGACCGCCTCCTCTTCGACTTGGATGCCTTTCCGTGCGAGCTCGATTGCCGCTCCATATGCCGTAGCGGCGTTCACCACCTGGTATTCCCCGAGCAACGGTAATCTCACTAGAACGGAAAGATCTCCAAGCTCGACCAAACTGCCTTCCAAGGTCGATGAGATCGATCGATAGGCAACGTCAATCCCCACGACCTGGACCGGAGCCCCGTTTGCCAAAGCCACATGCCGGATCACGTCCAAGACCTCGGCCTGTTCGGCCGCGGTCACGACGGGTATACCAGGCTTGATTATACCGGCCTTCTCGGCTGCGATCGACCTAAGATTGTCGCCCAGATACTGAGTGTGCTCCAGGCTGATGTTGGTGATGACGGTGCAATCGGGGTTGATCAAATTAGTGGCATCGAGGCGGCCCCCCATGCCCACCTCGATCACGGCCTCCTCGACCCCTCTGTCTGCGAAATGGAGAAAGGCTATCGCGGTCGTTGCCTCGAAGAACGTCGGCGTTTGACCAGTGGTCCTTTGCATCTCTTCCCATTGCCCCTTGACCTCCATAGCTAGCCGGGCAAGTTCCGGTTCGCTGATCTGCCTATCATCCGCAACTATGCGCTCTCCGAAGTCGACCATATGGGGCGATGTATAAAGCCCGGTGCGATAGCCTTGCTCGCGCAGAATGGATGCCAGCATCGCCGAGACAGAACCTTTTCCATTGGTGCCGGCGACATGAACGCTTCTGAACTCATCCTGTGGGTCGCCTAGCCTTCGCAACAGTTCCTTGACGTTATCAAGGCCAAGCTTCACTCCCATGTGCTCCAGGCCGAAAAGCCAATCGAGCGCCTCCGGATAGTTCATCCAGGAATGGATAACCAGACTAGGTTAAGCCCTTTGTCCTAACAGATTCGAGGGGGTTAAATGGGGAAACTACAGAAGTGGTGAACAGCTTCAACCTTCAAGCTTTCCATGAGGTTGGCAAACTCAAAGATATACATCTTCCCCTCCGTTTATTTATCGAGAAGGGTATGGGGTCTCTGGTTGCGGTCCTCAATCTTCACCTTCGAGCCTAGCATACAGCTAAAGCCCCGAATGAAAGTTTACTCTTATGCTTTAGGATTAAATCAACCGTCTCGACCAGGATTCGACCGCTGACTTGAAATATCATCCTTTTCTTATTTCTAAACCATATGTCCGTTGATGCACTCACATTGGACCATATCTGGTGGAAGAAATGACAAAAGCCACGTTTGAAATAGGAGAGACTGAAAAACATTTTATTATTGTTAATGCGAGCGCTCTCCTAAAATATATCAAAATAGAGGTGGATGGCGAAAAAGTCGTTAATGAAGCAAACTTTCAGCCATTGGCAAAAAAGTTCCAGTTGGACGTGGGAAATTCCGAAAAGCATCATTTGGAAATCAGCGCTGGACCGTTTTCACCTATCAAACTATTCGTGGACGGAAANNGTTGACAATCTGACGCTTCACGTCGACGAGGGCGAAATATTCGGTCTGCTCGGACCGAACGGCGCGGGAAAGACGACGACCGTCCGCATGCTCTGCTGCCTGATCTCGAAAACAGCGGGCAAGGCAAGCATAGCTGGGTATGAGGTCGGGAACGAGGCAGATACCCTGAAGATCAGGAAGCTGATCGGCTTCGTACCGGATAACGTCGGCCTCTACGAGGCGCTCAGCGCCAACGATAACCTGGACTTCTACGGTAAGCTCTATGACGTCCCCAATGCGAAGAGGAAGGAAAACATCGAGCATCTCCTCAAGATGTTTAACCTCTGGGAAAAGAAGGATGTCATGGTCGGGACGTTCTCGAAAGGGATGAAGCAGAAGCTGGCNNAACACGCACAACCTCGATGAGGCGCGGAGGCTATGCGACAAGATAGGCATACTGAACACGAGCCTCAGGGCCCTCGGATCGCCCCAGGAGCTCGAGAATAACGTCGGAGGGAGGGCGACAGTGATACAGCTTGAACGGTTGACGGATGCCGTTCAGGAAGCGCTAAGTAACCTCCGTCTGGACATGACCATCAATGAGAACCGGGTCACCATCAGACTGGCAAACCCCGAGAAGGAGAATTCGGCGATTCTCGACGCTGTGTTCCGAGCCGGCGGACGGGTACAGTCGACCGCCATTGTTGGGTCGACCCTCGAAGATGCCTACCTCAAGCTCGTCAGGAAAGAGGCGATAGAATGAGGTTCTCGAAGTCCTGGATCATCGCCCAGAAGGACTTCAAGACCTTCAGGAGAAAGAAGAACGTCCTTTACACCCTGCTGATCGTGCCGATCCTGGTACCCATCCTGCTGTCAGTCGTGCTCACGGTCAAGGATATCCCAGCCACAACGCTCAGCTATCTCCTTCCCGCCTTCAGCTACTTCTTTGTGATACTGGCAGGAGTCGTTCCGACGGCCATCGCCTCGTACACCGTTGTGGGGGAGAAGGTCGAGAAGACTCTCGAACCCCTACTCGCTGCGCCGGTCACGGACGGCGAGATACTGCTCGGGAAGGCCATATCGGCGTTCCTTCCCTCGATCCTCGCTATCCTGGGAGGCTCCGTGCTATTCATGATATTATCGGACGTGGCGACCTTCAAATCACTCGGCCACTATTTCTACCCGAACCTGAATACCGCGTTCACCCTGTTCCTGATGGTGCCCCTCGCGGTATTGATGAGCGTGGAGTGGAGCGTGGTGGTTTCGGGACGCGTCACGGATGTCCGTGTGGCACAACAGTTGGGGGGTCTGATCGTCCTGCCGTTTGCCGTGATCTATGTCCTGGGCGAGATCAACGTGGTCCAGCTCAACGTAACAAGCAACCTATTGATCATCTGCGGCATCCTGGCATCGGTCGATGTGCTTCTGTTCTTCGTTACCAAGCGGACGTTCAAGAGAGAGGAGATATTGACGAAGTGGAAGTAGTGGTTTAAGGAGTGTGAAGTATACAAGGAAGAATGAGAATTGGAGTAATCTGAGGTCTGAGCATGATTTTCATGCTTTTTCCTCATTTCAGGCACTAGTTTCTCACGACGTTCGATGTTATTTTTTCAATTAATTACACTTTCACCGAAGGCAATAAAGGATTTCCCAGACCCTCTGAGTTTTAGAATCGATTGAATGACTTATGACAATCCTGGCATCCCATTAAATGTTCTTTGGATTCCTTTCCGACTATGAGCGCTGAGCGGTCAGAACCGCAATAAGGGCAGACTGTTTTCCTAATTCGCTCCATTTTATCAACCATATGGTAATAATTCAATCCTGCTGTAGTTCTCTTGCGTTCATCAATGATATTGAGAAAGCCGATAAGATTCACAACCCACTTATCGTTCAATTCCATGTGCTCCAATATGGTTCCGGTTCCCATGCTCGCAAGTCCCACTCTCCTTCCTTTCCATGTTCGAACTTGCCTTTAATTGAGTAACCTTGAATGCTAGCCCATAGCTCTTCGAGCAGTACGCAATTCCTAACATGAATTTGTCTCCTCCAGTCATCAATACCAAAGATGTAGATCATCCAATCGATATGCACTTCGACTTGAACTTGAGTCCCATCTTTAGTGGCAATGGGATTGAAAAACAGCGTCTTCATGGCATTTCTATGCAGAACTGAGGCTGCCGTTCTAGAGCCATGTACCGCAATGATTTCCGATGCTTTGTTCGAGCTCTTGATCTTCGCGTCCTCTCTATTGAGCCAACGAAGGATGCCATCAATCACCTCTTCCGCCTTCTTTCCTTTGAAATCATGAGAATATCCGGGCAAATTTGACCATGCTTGCTCCGCCCTTTATGATTGATGTCTATGATTGAATAAAGTTTAGTAAGGGGTTTGGAGGGCAGACGGAGACGATTCTAGCGAAATAGCCAGCAGACTTAACTCCCTCAATTTCAAGGCAATAAAGCCATTTTCTCATTCCCTTCCAATGCTGGGACGAGACTGCGCAATTCAACTCCCAAGCGTCTCGCTTCGGCCTTCATCACTTTCATGACCCCTGAACCATACTGAGCCGCTTTCTTTGGCCGGTCAGCGACCTGGTCCAAGCCGAGCAGCCTTGCTACGTCCCTGAGAACGACCTTACGGGATTGCCCATCGATGCATTGCCGGAGTGGCAAGAGGGAAGCTTGCCGCACGACCTCCGCGTGAAGATATGGATGGAAGATGGACTTGTCGAAATATGATGCGATCCGGCGTTCGTTGGCGATTCCGTGAGAAAGGAGGTTTTCAAGGTCGTTCTTCATCCCTTTCGCCAGCAGGTCATCGTCCATCATCAGGTAGCGCGAATATCCTCCGAAGAGCTCGTCTGCCCCCTGCCCGCTTAGCAGGACGTTCTCTTTCGCATGGGAGGCAACAATGAAAAGCGGCATCTCATAGCTCAAAAGCAAGGGGGACGAGTCTTCCAGCAATCTGGATAGAGGGAGGAGGTTTGCGATGATCATCTTTTCATCGAGGATTATCGGGCTCCATTTCAAACCCAATTCCACCGCCGTTTTTTGGCTAGTCAACAGATCATGCGCACCTTCCGTCCCTATCGTATAGAGCATGACATGTCCGTAATCTGAGGCCACCCTTGCGATGATGGTGCTGTCCAATCCTCCTGAGAAAAGGACTCCGACGGTGCCTCCGGAGACGTATTCCTTGGTTGCGTTCCGAATCGAATGCAGAAGCTGATCCGCATATTCCACGGACGGCAACATGATTTCATTGCTTAACCGATTTTCGGCATAGGCATTGCTAGCACGGGCCAATGAAAGAGTTATTATGTCCTCAATCCAATGGAAATCAGATATGGACCTTAATCGATTGCTTGGACCCTCCAGCCTGGCGGTTGTCGGTGCTTCGGCCAAACCGGGGAAGGCGGGCAATGTAGTTCTCAGAAACCTGATTGACGGAGGATTCAGATTATATCCAGTCAATCCCAAAGAGAACGAGATCCTCGGTCTGAGGTGTTATCCGAATCTCGGTTCTCTTCCAGAAGTGCCAGACATCGCGGTCCTTGCTGTTTCCGCTGCCACCTCGCTTTCGATAACAGCAGAAGCTGCGCGGCTGGGCGTTCCCTTCGTCATCATCGTCGCGGGAGGCTTTGCAGAGATCGGACCGGATGGCAGGAGCATCCAGGATGGGATGCTGAGGGCTATCCAGGGAAGCGGAACTCGCATTCTCGGCCCGAATACCATGGGCCTGTTGATCCCGGAAAGAAGGCTCGACACCCTCTTCCTTCCAAAGGTGAGGAGCCCTAGGCCGAAGCAAGGCTCAATCGCGCTCATCTCGCAGAGCGGCTCGGTCATGGTGGGCCTTTACGAACTAGCCGAGGACGCACATGTCGGAATGGGAGCATGCGTGGGCATCGGGAACAAGGCCGATCTGAACGAGAACGACTTCTTGGATCATTTTGGCGAAGATCCGAAGACCAAATGCATATCGCTTTATCTGGAATCTTTCTCAGCTGGAAGAGCATTTGCGGAATCTGCAAGAAGAATTTCCAAGCGAAAACCGATTGTCGCGGCAAAGGTAGGCAAGACCCTTTCCGCACAGAGGGCGGCATCGTCTCACACCGGAGCTCTTGCATCAGGATCGGACCTGGTCATCCAAGGGGTGTTTCGACAGAGCGGCATTATTCGGGTGGAAGACGACCAAGAACTCCTGGACATCAGCCACGCCCTATCCTGCCTTGATCATTTGGAAGGTAATCGTATCGCGATCGTCGGCAGCGGAGGTGGCTACGGTGTTGTCGCCACCGACTATGTCACGTCCGAAGCGAATGGTTACGGACTGAGATTGGCTCCCCTCTCCGAGGTAATGAAACTAAGCCTGAAGAAGCTCAGCCCGTATTTCGCCTCCGTTAACAATCCGGTCGACCTGACCGGGGACGTTACGGACAAGATGTACGACGAAGTGCTTGCGGTATTGGATAGCGAGAAGGAGGTCGACGCCATCCTCCTCATACTCCTATTCCAACCACCGGGGATGAGCATTGGAATGGTCGATGTCGCAGAGAAATGGGCAAAGAACGGAGCCAAACCTATCGTTATCTGCTGCACCGGTGGAGGATATACCCGCCCCGTCCTTCAGCGGCTTAATGAGCGAGGCATTCCTGCATATGGCTCCATCAGCCGTTCGGTGCATGCGCTAGGCACCCTCTGGGAGCGTGGCAGATATCTGGATGGGATAGAGGGGGCCGAAGCCAATGACGCAAAAGGATTTAGACCCTGACGCCATTCATTTTAAACGATGGATAAGGTAACGAGGATCGGAGTTTCCCTCGAGCCAGAGCTTCTTGAGGCATTCGACAAGTATCTGGTCTATAGGGGCTACTCCACGCGCTCGGAAGCGATCCGGGACCTCATCAAGAAAGCCATGGTAGAAGAGTCCTTGAAAGCGGTCGATTCGCATGCGGTCGGCACGATCACGCTGGTGTACGACCACAACCTCGGAAGCGTGAAAGAGAACCTGATGGACATCCAGCACAAGAACCATGATATCATATCCTCCTCCATCCACGTCCACCTCGACCTCGACAAATGCCTGGAGGTCCTGGTCATCCATGGAACGGTAGGAAAAGCTCGCAAATTGAGCGAGGAGCTGACGAGCGTCAAAGGGTTACTGCATAGCGAACCGGTGATGATCGCTGGCGAGCTGAGTGAACATGGCAAAAAACATGTGCATTGAAGAGCGATCCGACGAAGACAATCATATCAGGCTTGCAAGGCCGTACCCATCTTTTTATAATTGGTCCACCTTGCTCGAACCCCGATGATGAAGCTGGTAATCTCTGAGAAGGCCGACGCCGCGGCGCGCATCGCGGTCATCCTCTCACGTGGAGATAAGAAATCCTCCCGAGTGAACGGTGTCCAGGTCTTCCAGTTCGAAGCAGGTGACGACCATTGGTCCGTGGTCGGTCTGCGAGGGCACGTCATCGAATTGGATTATCCTCATCATATGAACAGTTGGGAGAAGACCCCGCCGAAGGACTTGGTCTATGCGGCGCCAGAGAAGAGGGTCACGGCCCACAACATAATCAACGTCCTGAAGGAATTGGCGAAGGACGCTGACGAGATCATCATCGCCACTGACTTTGACCGGGAAGGCGAGCTCATTGGCCTGGAAACCGTTGAGCTGTTGGACGTTGACATGTCCAAGGTCACGAGGGCACGTTTCAGCGCCTTCACGAGACAGGAGATCGACAACGCCTTCTCCAACCTGACGAAACCGGACGAGAAGCTGGCCGAGGCTGCCGCCTGCCGACAGATCATCGACCTTGCCTGGGGAGCCACCCTGACTCGCTTCATATCACTTGCCTCGGGTCAAGTGGGTTCGAATTTCCTATCGGTGGGAAGGGTACAGAGCCCTACCCTTAGCTTGATAGTTGACCGGGACCGTGAGATCCGCTCCTTTTTGCCGAAGCCTTATTGTAACATCAATGCCAAGTTCGAAAAGGAACTGCGGTTCGATGGAGTGCATCAGAAGA
>PMBU01000083.1 GCA_003153895.1 Methanomassiliicoccaceae archaeon
ATGATGGGGAGGCGATACTTTCCTTTCTGGGGATTCGGCATCATAATCACGATTCTTATCGTTATGTTCATCGTCCGCATGATTGTCTGGGTTGGATTCGGATATCCATCCCACAGATATTCCCGGCTCTATTGGCAAAATGGGCCACTTCAGCGAGAGGGACCGGAACAAATCCTGGATAACAGATATGCCCGCGGTGAGATCACCAGAGATCAATACCTGCAGATGCAGGACGACCTGCACCGGGGAAAGGCCTGAGGTGTTATACCTGAAATCAGAGGTGTTGAAGGGAAAGACGGTGTTGATGACCGGAGCGACCTCTGGCATCGGGAGGGCAGCCTTCTTCGCTTTAGCTGACATGAACCCCAATATTGTCATTTTGGCGCGCAATGAAATGAAGGCCAAGGATATGATGCGCGAGGTGACGGAAAAGACTGGTAATAATAACATCGAAATGATTGCCTGCGACCTAGCTTCGCTCGAAACTGTTCGGCGAGCGGCAGGTGTATTTGTGGGATCGCATGATCGACTCGACGTCTTAGCCAACAATGCAGGAATTATTTCTGGCAAGCGAATCCTGACTGCTGATGGATTCGAATCGACCTTCGGAGTAAACCATCTCTCTCATTTTTTGTTGACCAATTTGCTGCTCGACNNACGACCTCATGGCAGCGCGATCTTTCCGTTCTTGGGCCGCGTACGGTCAGTCGAAGCTGGCAAACACGCTCTTCACCTTCGAGTTGGCCCGCCGTTTGGCGGGAAGCGGAGTAACAGCGAATTGCTTCCACCCGGGCGCTGTCCGCACCAATATAGGTAAGGGGATGGGGCGAGCCGCTACTCTTGCATATTCAGTAGCATCACGTTTCCTAATCTCACCTGAGAAGGGAGCTGAGACTTTGGTCTACCTAGCTTCGTCGCCTGAGGCCGAAGGCATCACCGAGAAGTATTTCTTCGAAAAGCAGGCGATAGAGTCGTCTCCGGAGTCCATGAACCAGGCCGAGGCGCAGCGATTATGGGAAGTGAGCAGGCAATTAACAGCAAAATGGCTCGACCCTATCAACTAGTCAAGTACGGTTCATATTGTTGAATATCCGGTCGAAGTCGATGCCCGATGCCGCCCTGATGTTTTCCGCTCTTCCGATGGCGATCTCATACTCATCCTTCTCCATGCGTGGCAGTGCCTCTTTAGCGACGAGATCAGGTGGAATGCCCCGGTCCTGTTGTCCTCTAGAAGCCCTGGCACCCTTATCAAGCTCAGTATCGACCGTTGGCGGGATGATCTCGAACACTTTGATGGATGTATCCTTTAACTGATGGCGCAGGCTCACAGAAAAAGAATGGATTGCCGCCTTGGTTGCGCAATAAATCGGCATTATTGTTAGTGGAATGAAGCCGAGGCCTGAGGATACGTTTACGATGGCAGCATCCTTCTGTTTGATGAAGGCCGGGACAAATGCAGCGGCCAGCTGAACGTAGGTCCTGAAGTTGATCTCGATCTCGTCCTCCCCATCGACCTCCCGATGACGGTCCAGGTCCGATAATCCTTTTCTGAAATCGATCACCCGCTGTATTCCAGCGTTGTTTATCAGGACGTTCGTCTCTGGAAAATTGGAGATTGCCCAGTCATGGAGGTCCCTTCGCTCGCTATCCTTGGAAAGGTCGCATTTTCTAGTTTGCAGCCCCGGCAGCCTTTCCTTGGCGTGAACCAAATGCTCCTCCGTACGAGCGCAGACAATGACCTTATTGCCTTTTTCCATGAATGATTCGGCCAATGCGAGACCGATCCCTGTTGCGCCGCCAGTTATCAGGATTGTGTTCCCCTGGATTTTCATTCATCAACCTCATGTGACAATTAACGAAGCCCGATGCTGTTAATCACCGCTCCAGAATTGGCATCGATGACCAGGGCGATCTTCTGCCCCCGGAAGTCGTACCTGGCGAACCATATCGGGGCATGCAATAGCTCGGATTCGCCAACGTCGACTTCGGTATTGATCTGCTGGATCAGATGATACTGGGCATGCGCCCGATCGGACTGCAGCTGGTCAACAAGCGCCTTCGCCTGCTGCTTTGCCGCCTCCTCGCCCACGTCACCATTCAGGATCTTAATCTCCTTGGGAACCTTGGTGACGTCGAAGAATGTCCGAGCCTGGAGGTCGAACTGGTAATCCTTGGGCTGATGCTCGGCCAGTGCCTTGAGCGCCACCACTGGAAAATTGTAGTTGTTGTTGAATTCGAAGTTCTTTCTTGAACCGCCTCTACCAGCCATGGTGCCGCCGAGCATGGTGCCCGCCATTAATGGACCGGCCATGCCAATGCCGAATCCGCCCCGTCGGCCGCCCATCCCAGCCCCGATCAAAGCGAACAACGCAGCGGTTGTAGCGATCTGGCCAGTCTCCATGGCCACGTCGCTGGCCACGATATTGGTGCGAGCTGAGGCGGAAACGATCCAGTAGGGCACCAGGCTCAGGTTCATCTCCTCCAAGGTGGAATTCTCCTGGAGGTGCCGGTGTAATAACCCCTGGTCCATGAGGTCATGGATCTTGGCATTGATCTTCTCCTTGTCCAAGAAGTTGACTGGTAGCATTGTCTGCTTTGCGATGCCTTTCCAGCCATTGGCACTGAGAGAGATTGTTGTGCCGCAATAGGAGCAGGTAATTACCATCTCCCCGAACTGGGGATTGATGGGTGCACCACAGCTGGGGCAATTGAGCGATTTCGCCTCGGTAGGAGCTAAAACCGGGGCTTGGGTTGCCTGCTTCCCAACTATCCCAGCTAGGTTGGTCCCACATTTCAAGCAGAAGGCCGCGTCGTCTGGTAGCTGGGTCCCGCATTTCGGGCAATACAAGAGTTCACTTCCCAATATCACACTAAGGCTTGCGTTTTAGGCAATGAGAGTGGCCATTGACTCGATTACACATTGAGACCTTCCACGCCAATCGCATTGCCTGGTGCATCTCGGAGCAGAACATATTTGAACCTTCTGACTGATCGATTTCGCATCAGTCCTAATTCAAAATATGAATAACTTGGCTTCAAATCCTTTGACCCTGGCCCCATTACCTTTGCCGATTACCACATGGCCCTCTCCCTCCAGAAGACGCTTGTGCGATTCGATTCCTCCGGGATATTTATCGTTCAGATAACCGCCTATCTTCAATGTGCGCCAGTATGGGATCTGCAGGTCAATTCCCCGATTCGCTGCTTCCTCGGACGCGTTGGCAGCAGTCATAACGAAGATTCCTGAGGTCAGGGTACAGCATGCCTTTGTGCCATACTGCCTGGCCACTTGCTTGCATATCTCCGCCAGCGTTATCAGCTTGCCCTCAAGAACGAGCTTCATCAATTCTACGATTTCGCTGGGATTGACAAGGACTACATTGTCACCCGCTTCCGCGCCCATCTTGTGCAATGTTCTATAGCAAGGGAACCCTTCCTCCAGTCTCAAGACCTTAGGGTATCCATTCTTATCGACAAGCTTCTCTTCCTAGGTCTTATTCTGATCAGCCATATCCGACCGCAACTTGGTAATCGCGTCAGCTTTTTCGAGAACTCTCGCACAGTTTCTTCAATGCTTCGTTCATGAGTTCTAGGCCTTTTTGCTGGTCGCGGACCATACCACCGATCATCGGCGATAATGCGCCTGAGAACTCACGCTCTGGAAGACTCGAGTCTTACCCTTGCCCATCGCTTCGAACTTGAAAAGGTGATCGGACCTCAGCATCCCTTTGATCACCGCCCCACCCATATATATCTCCTGATTGGGCTGAACCTTAAGCACCTCTGAGATAAAACGAGTGTCCTTTCGCCCAGGCGCCTTAATTGTAACGGCAACCTTGCTTCCGACATCGGATTCACCATTAGCCTAGGTTATCCAGGGATTCCATTTCGGATAGGATTTGAGGTCGGTCACTACTTGCCAAACGCGCGCCATCGGCGTATCGATGTCGATGCTCCCCCTGACCTCTTTCATGCGCGAAAAGAGCCGATATGCGTATTTATTCATTCCTGAGAATCCCTGAAATCATTTACAATCGTAAAGAATGAGATGCGGCATCCAGTTGATCAAGAGTGCCTCGCATTGGACGAACCGTTTCAGGAACGTATTAAGTGAGTTGGCGCGGATAAGGGAAGGATGCCTGCGCTCGAGGTCCGTTCTCTTAGCAAGCATTTCGGCGATGTCAAAGCGGTGAAGGACATCTCGTTCTCAGTCAACCAAGGAGAGTTCTTCGGTCTCCTCGGTCCGAATGGTGCGGGAAAGACCACTACCATTAGGATGATCATCGGCGTCCTCAAGCCCGATGCGGGCAGCATCCAGATCGAGGGGGTCGACCTCAGCAAGAATTACTTCGAGGCAAAATCGAGGATCGGCGCAATCCCCGAGGTCGGCAATATCTACCCGGATCTAAGCGCGAGGGAGAACATCGACCTGGTCGGCCGATTCTATGGGTTGCCAAAAACCGTCAGGCAAGAAAGGGCTGAGAAACTACTGGCAGACCTAGGCTTGAAGGAACGAGGCGATGATTTCGCCCGCAAGTTCTCCAAGGGGATGAGGCAGAGGATCAGCATCGCCTGCGCCCTGGTGAACGAACCGCCCATCCTCATCCTGGACGAGCCGACCGAAGGCCTGGACGTCATGAGCCGCCGCCTAATCATCGACAAGGTCAAGGAGATGAACCAGAAAGGCTCGACCGTCATCCTGACGACTCACAACATCGAGGAAGCGAACAAGCTCTGCCAAAGGGTGTGCATCATCAACAAGGGAGAGATCGTCGCCATCGATTCGCCGGAGCGATTGCGCAGGACGGCTGAGAAGATGCAGATCGTCGAGGTCGGCTTCAATAAGAAGATCGATGCTTCCTGGTTCAGCCC
>PMBU01000129.1 GCA_003153895.1 Methanomassiliicoccaceae archaeon
ACCCCCAAGATGATCACCGCGACCAGAACGTCAAAGAAGATGCCCAATTCGACAATCAACGGCATTCCGTAGGTCACGGATATTGCGGCCATGAACAGTCCGTTCTCCATGATCAGCAGGCCCACCACCTGGGTGATGGCCTTCCGGCGGCTGATCATGAGGAAGAAGCCGATGAACACCACCGCGAGGGAGAGGGCTAACGCGTTGCGAGTGAGCGCCCCTCCGTGCGCGATCAGTGGCTCCGTGATATAATATGCAAGGACCGCCAGGCCTCCGGAGACCAGCATCGAAGATGGGATATTGAGGAGGGGATCCACTTCCTTCTCGACCTTGATCCTTTTTATAATGTAGGCTAGCATGCGAGGGATCAAGAACGCCTTTAGGACGATGGTCAGCGCCGCTACAACGTAGATCTGAGTCGAGCCGGTGAAATATGCCACACTTGCCGCCAACGCCCCCAGGGCGAGCGACTGGATGGCGAACGTGCGCACCAATGCCGGCATGCGGCTGCTGGAAACGGCGACGAAAGCGCAGAGCAATACCAGGGCCGCGAGGCCGTTTATCACATTGAACTCAAGGGGAGTGCTCGTCTTCTCACCTCACAGTATATAGAACGACATAACGGCCAGGAATGCCAGGATGAACGAACCTGTGAGCAGGTTCGGCAGTCGGAACAACCTCATCTTAGACATGGACGACTCGATGAACGCGATGGCCAAGGCGAAGAGGAGCAATTTCGCCAGGAATGCGACCAGCCCGATCGTAATTGGCAAGATCGCTGCTTCCGTGGCCATCCCGAAGGGGAAGAAGGCGCTCCAGGCGATGGCAATGAATAGCACCAGCTTCGTCATGCTGGCCATTTCCATCAGGGCGAGCTTCTTGCCGGAGTACTCGAGCAGCATTGCCTCGTGGATCATGGTCAGCTCTAGATGAGTGGAAGGGTTGTCGAAAGGTATTCGCGCGTTCTCAGCAAGGGTGGCAATGAAGAAGGCTGCGAAGGCAAGGAAGAGCGTTGGCCTGACCAGGTCATACCCCCCTGCCACCAACACTTGAGATATCCCGGCCAGGTTCGTGGTGCCGGTGATCAAGGCAGCGCTGAAGATAGAGAGCAGGATCGCTGGCTCGATGATAGAGGAGATCATCATCTCCCGGCTGCTGCCCATCCCTCCGAAGGTCGATCCGGCGTCCAATGCTGCCAGGGCCATGAAGAACCTGGCTGTGGCGAAAAGGTAGACCACGACGATCAGATCGCCCAGCGATCCAAAGGACGCGGTGATGAAGACCGGGACGAGCAATGCAGCCACCACCATGGCCGACATGCACACATAAGGGGTGATGGCGCTGATCCAAGAGGCATCCGAAGAGACGACCGAGGATTTGCGGAAGAGCTTCTGCAGGTCGTAGTAGGGCTGCAATATCGGCGGGCCTCGGCGCGACTGCAGCAGCGCCTTAACCTTGCGGATGAAACCCGTCACCAAAGGTGCCAGGCCCAGGACCAGGGCAGCTTGGATGATGGCGAGGAGAGGGTCGTTCAAGGCATCACCTGAAGATGACCAACAGGATCAATAGAATGACGAATATGTAGGCCAGATATGCCTGGATGCTGCCGGTCTGGATCACTCCACCTTTGCGAGCTAATCCCGTGACTATTTTGGCGATAGGTCGATAGAGGTAGTCCTCAAAGATATCCGGGATCGATGTCTCGAAGCTCAGTTTGCGCAAGTAAGGATCCGATTCCGCCTCGACGGATGTACTGGTCTTCGATCGATAGAAGCTGTTGAAGACGCGCTTCAGGGGCTGGGTGAAGCCGGTGGGGGTATATTCGTTCCGTTCGCTCAAGGGAGTTCCGCAGTCCCAGGTATCGCCGGTTCGCTCCGACGTTCTCCCCCCGTACCTGGTCGCGATCAGGTAGATGGAGGGCAGGACGACGAGCAGCACGACCGAGATCAATATCGGGGACACGCTCGAGAAAGAGGAGACCGGCGTCGCCAGGACCAGGCCGTTAGCCAATTTTCCCGCGATGCTAGTCCCGACGAAGGGCGCGGTCACCGAATCGATGGTCGGGATGATGTACGTGGATAGCAGCCCTGTCAAAAGGCAGAGGGCAGCGAGAACCGCCATACCCAGCAGCATGCTCCGTGATACCTCCTTGGCCTCCGCCGCCTCCTTGCTCCTCGGCCTTGCCAGGAATGCCATTCCGTAGAAGCGGACGAAGCAGGTGGCGGCAAGCGCCCCGGTCAGTGCGAGCATCCCTAAAGCGGTGGCGACCAGCAGGTTCACGAGCACGTCGTTCAGGCTGAACGATAATAATAGCGATTGGAAGATCAGCCATTCGCTGACGAACCCATTGAATGGAGGTATGGCAACGATGGATAGCACGCCGACAAAGAAGAGGACGCTGGTAACCTTCATTCGCCGGCTCAGGCCGCCCAGCTTCTCGAGGTTGCGCGTCCCGGTGGCATGAAGTATCGAACCGGCTCCGAGGAAAAGCAGGCCTTTGAAGAGGGAATGGAAGAAGACATGGAGCAATGTCGCGATAAGAGCCAGGGCGGCCAACTCGTTAAGGCCGTAGGCCTTGAAGACCATGGCGGCGCCGAGCGCAATGAGAATGATGCCTATGTTCTCGATGCTCGAAAAGGCCAGGATGCGCTTGATGTCATTCTCGACCAAGGCATAGAGCACGCCGATTAGAGCGGAGACTGATGCGATCAACAGGAACAACAGCCCGAACCAGGCGTCCTCCGGTCCTTTGATCCCAAGGAAATCGAAGTAGGTGCGTATCAGCATGTAGATCGCGGTCTTGATCATCACGCCTGACATCAGAGCACTTACGTTACTGGGGGCTGCCGGATGGGCCTTCGGCAGCCACACGTGCAGCGGCACGATCCCCGCCTTGGTCCCAAATCCCAAGAGCAGGAGGATGAACGCGATATTGCGGACGTCCGCTCCCATGAACAAACCTATGTTCTTCAAGTCAGAGAACTCGAACGAGTTGGCCTGGAACGCTAACAGCAACAGCGCCAGCATGATCAGGGCGCTCCCGATATGGGTCATGACCAGGTAGAGCAGGCCGGCGGACGCCTTCTCGTTGTCCCTGGTCTCGAAGGTCACCAGGAAATAGGAGCAGAGTGACATAAGCTCCCAGGCGATGAGGAACACGATTATGTTTCCAGCGGTTACCACCAAAACCATGGAGAGTAGGAAGAGATTGAACAATAGGCCGAAGCGACCCAGTCCGTAGTGGCCTTCATACTCCTTCACATACCCGAACGAGTAGATCGAGACCGGCAGGGCGAGGGTGCAGATGACCATAAGGAAGAAGGCCGAGAGCTGATCGATGATGATGTTGAAACCGAAGGAAAGCTGCCCGATGACGCTGCTGACCGGCAAGGAGAGCGTTAAAGGACCGCTGATCAGAACCTCAAGCGCCACCAATATCCCGCAGGAGGAGAATGCAGCGGCAGAGCCGAAGGCGACGCCGATGCAGGCCCTGCTCCTTGAGTTCAACATGACGGCTGAGAAGCCTCCGCACAAGGCTAGGATCACCATCAACGGGAATAGGTAGTCACCGAGCAATGCTCTCACAGCTTGATTTCGCGTTCCATTGGATGCAAGCGCCAATGAGCGAAAGGCAGGTTCGACCCCCCGCCATTCGGCCGCTTAATTCCTAACCAGATATAAGGGTTTCGCCAATACCCGCTTTGAGCATTAGGATGCCAACTGCTCGCCTGGGTGGGGATTTTGCTCTGCGGACATCGAGGATCAAGCGATTAGGTTGCGCAAGCCCTGGTCGTTCTCGTAGCGCAACGCCACTGCAAGTGCCCATGTCTGGTTCAATGCGTAGTGCTTCCGAAGGTGCATGACTATCATATCGTGCCCTTTTTCTGCAATGCCAGCCTCGTCCAGTATCCGGAACCATTCGCTCCATGCCTTGCCGGTCCCTGCTTTGACTTCTTCCTCAGTTACGACCTTGAAGTCCTTTCGGCATTCCCTCATTCTGCTCGATTATCAATGCGATTGCCCAGGTCAAAAAGACTTGCATCGCTAGCGGTAAAGCGAGGAGCAAAGATCAATAGGTCTCATGTTTCGCTCGCCAGCATGCCCCCTGCAATTCGTCGCTCGACCGTTGCGCTAATATACGTCCAGTGTTCATGTAATCGGACGAAGTAACATGCAGAAAGGCGAAGTCGCGGTTGAGAGCTCAAAGAAGGCCGTCTCCATCCTCAAAGCCGGCCTCGAGATCGAGAAGTTTGGTATCGAGTTCTATCGCAATTTCAGCACCTGCGTTAAAGAAGAGAGAGGCGCAGCGTTGCTGCGCAGCCTAATGGAGGACGAGATCAAACACAAGGCGGTCCTGGAGAAGGAGATCGCCCATTTCCAATCGACTTGCGATGAATCATGTGTTCAACCTTCGCCCGATTACCTCGACATAGTCCCTAGCCGCGTCTTCATCCCCAAACCTGATTCCTGCATGTTGCTGCAGGACGAGATCGTCGCCTTGGAGAAGGGGCTGGAAGTGGAGAGGAGGAGCATTGCTATGTATGTCGAGGCTGAGGGCAAAGTCGACGATATCCGATTGAAGGGCACCCTCCATTCGCTCGCCGATTGGGAGATCACACATCGCGATCTGTTGGAGAAGAACCTACGCCTGCTGAAGCTCGAAGGGGCCTGGTACGGCTATGGCCCGATCCTCGATGGATAGGAAGCAATCCCCGAAATCATTATTAAGTGCGTTAGGATTGCAGAACCTGGGCTATCCAGTGCCCGCCGGACAAACAAATAAATACCTACGTTCCATGCCTTAAGACCAGCCTATCTGCGATAGGCCATTCAGCATCATTCCGGCCGTCAGGAAACCGCACAGAGGTGCATCGATGGTTAAGCTCCCAAACATCAACCGAGAATTGTCAGCCTGCCTCCAGTGCGGCTACTGCGTGCGCGTCTGCGATACCTATGGCCAAGAGCCTTGGGAATCGATCAGCCCACGTGGCAAGGTATACTACCTCAAGCAGCTGCAGAACCGCACCCCGATGGACACCATCCTGGGACGGAAGGTAGTGGTCGATGAGGAATTCGTCGATGCTCTCTATCGCTGCACTGGCTGCGCCGCTTGCTGGACGGTCTGCCATGTCAGCATCGAGTTCGCCGAGTTCTGGGAGAAGGTCCGCGAATGGGTCGTCGAGCAGGGCAAGGGGCCGATGCCGGCTCACAAGAAGATCCGGGAGCGCATCTTGGCCACCAACAACCCGTATGGTGAGCCGCCGGAGAAGCGAGGCGCTTGGTTCCCCGAGAGCGTCAAGCGGGTGGAGGTCAACCCCGACGTGGTCTTCTTCGCAGGCTGCACCGCATCCTACAGGATGACGCAGATCAGCAAGGCTGCCGTCATCAGTTTGGACCGGGCTGGGGTGAAACAGAACATCATGGGCGAGAAGGAGTTCTGTTGCACCTCTCCGATGCTCCGCACCGGGCAGATCGATGCCAGCAGGGACTTCGCTTTCAACAATATCACCGTCGCTGAGAACATGGGGGCGAAGGCAATGGTCACTGCCTGCGCTGGCTGCTTCAAGACAACGACGCATGACTACGGCCGGTTCTATTCCAATCCATCGTTCGAGGTCTTCCATTATTCCCAATATATGCAGAAGCTCCTCAAGGAGAAGAAGCTGAAACTGACCAAGGAGATGAAGATTAAGGTCACCTATCACGACCCTTGCCACCTCGGTCGCCATTCGGGCGTGTTCGAGGCACCGCGCGAGGTCATCAAGTCCATCCCTGGCATCGAGCTGGTGGAGATGGGACGGAATCGCATGAACTCGCAGTGTTGCGGGGCCGGGGGAGGCTACAAGTCGCAGTACAATGAGTTCGCGACCAACATCGCCGCCAAGCGGGTCAAGGATGCGGTGGCTACCGGAGCGGAACGAATCATCACCACCTGCCCGTTCTGCGTGCTGAACCTTCAGCAAGGGGCCAAGCAGATCGGCGCCAACATCAAGGTCATGGACCTCGCCGAGCTGCTGGTGGAAGCGACGAACCCAGCCGAAGAGGCTCCAGCCGAGAAGAAGTGAGCAGGATCTCATTTTAGCTGGAGAATTCGGACTTCCACTCGATAGGTTGAAGTACTCTTAACTTCTCGATTTCGCAGCGCTTCCTATGGTATTCGAGCTCCTGGATGAACGCATCCGCAAAGTATTGAGGGAAAAGGACATCAACGAGCCGACTGGCCCGCAGCGCCAAGCCATCCCTCACGTCTTGAAGGGCGAGCATCTTCTCCTGGTCGCACCGACGGGCATCGGCAAGACCGAGGCGGCCATGCTCCCGATCTTCCATGCCCTTCTTCAGTCGGAGGGCCCCGGCATCCGCTGTTTGTATGTTACTCCCTTGCGCGCTCTTAATAGGGACATGCTGAGGCGCCTGGAGGAATTCGGACAAGCCCTAGGAATAGAGGTAGCGGTGCGGCACGGTGACACCTCGACCAGTGAGCGATCGAGGCAATCTCGGAAAGCGCCTGACATCCTTATTACGACTCCGGAAACGCTGCAAGTCATGTTCTCTGGCAAGCGGCTCAGGGAGCATCTGAAGAACATCAGGTTCGTGGTGATCGACGAGATCCATGAGCTTGCTGAGGACGAGAGGGGGGCTCAACTATCGATCGCGCTCGAGAGGATGGTGAAGGAGGGCGGCGAGTTCCAGAGAATCGGTCTTTCTGCCACCATCGGCAGCGTTCCGGAGGTCGCCAATTACCTTGGCGGGGTAGGGCGGAAGGTGACGATAGTCAGGGCGCACGTCTCGAAGGACCTCCGCATAACGGTCCAGAGCCCTGAGGTGCTGTCGAAGGACAAGGACCTCGCTGGCACGCTGCTTAGCGACCCGCAACTGATCGCCTGCATGCGCCGCTGCCGAGACATAATCGAGGCGCATCGTTCGACACTCCTTTTCGTCAACACCCGCGATACCGCCGAGGCGCTAGCGGCCCGCTACCACGTCTGGGACGAGGACCTGGCGGTGGGCGTCCATCATGGCTCACTCTCCAAAGAGATACGCATCGAGATGGAGGAGGCGTTCAAGCAGGAGAAGCTGAAAGGCTTGATCTGCACTTCCTCGCTCGAACTGGGCATCGACATCGGCAGCGCGGACTTCGCCATCCAATATAATTCTCCGAGGCAGGTCGCTCGCTTGATCCAGCGGATGGGACGGGCCGGGCACAAGGTCGGTGCGAGATCGGAAGGGGCGATCATCGCCTCCTCGGCGGACGAGGTGGTCGAGTCCTTGGTGATCACCAGGAAGGCGCTGAAGGAGGAGCTTGAGCCGCTTCGGGTGAGGCAATGCCCCCTTACCGTGCTGGCGAACCAGCTCGTGGCGATGACCATGAGCGGCACCGTGAACAAGAACGATGCCTATGAGACAGTGGTCCGCTCTTACCCGTTCCGTTCCCTTACCCGTGATAAGTTCGAGCAGGTGCTCGACCAGGTCGGCAGGATCGGCCTGGTCTTCATCGGCCAGGATGAGTACCGGAAGAGCTCGAGGGGCATGCGCTATTTCTACGACAACCTTTCGATGATCCCCGACGAACGGAGCTACAAGATCAGGGAGCTGAGTACCCGCAAGATCGTCGGGCAGTTGGACGAATCGTTCGTCGTATCATTCGCCGAGCCGTTCGCAACATTCATCACGAGGGGGAGGTCGTGGCGCATAATCGAGCTCAAGGACGACGAGCTGCTGGTCGAGCAGGTGAAGGAGATGGGGTCGATCCCCTCCTGGGTCGGGGAGGACATCCCGGTGCCGTACGACGTGGCGATGGAGGTCGGCCATCTGCGGGCCACTGAGAATTACGATGATTACAATGGGGACGCGCAGGCAGTGGAGAAGTCAAGGTCATACCTCAAAGAGCAAAGGGCGGAAGGCATGGTTCCGACGGACCGGCTCATCACCCTCGAGATCGGGAAGAAGCTAGCCATCCTCAACGTCTGCTTCGGTTCGAAGGTCAACGAGACCTTGTCCCGTTTGCTCTCGGTCCTATTGTCCGCGCGGATCGGGGAGAGCATTGGCGTTCACACGGACCCGTACAGGATCGTGCTGGAGCTGCCCCGCGACATCAAGTCCTCGCTCATCGTCGACACCTTGAAGGGCATCAGCCCTGAGAACGTGGAAGGACTGGTCCGCTTGGTCATCAAGAATTCCTCGTCGCTNNGACTACCAGAGCTTGAACTTCAACCGCCTTTTCGATGCCTACGAAGGCAGCACGTTGTTCGAGGAGGCGGTGAACCGGGTGCTGTGGGAGGACCTGGACCTCGAAGGCACCATCCGCGCGGTGAGGTTGATCGAGAGCGGCGAGCTGGAGATGCAGATCACCAAGCTCTCGCCCATCGGCCGAGCGGGCCTGGAGCGCTCCAAGGAGCTCATCGCCCCCTCCCGCGCCGACCATTCCATACTGATGGCCCTCAAGAACCGGCTGGAGGACGAGGTCATGCACATGACCTGCCTGAACTGCACCACGCAATGGCGCTTGAAGGTACGAGAGTCACCGAAAAAGATCATCTGCCACAAATGCGGGGGAAAGATGGTCGCAGCCCTCTCTTCTTATTACAAAGATAATGTTCGACTGCTCAGGAAGGAGAATCTCAGCGAGGAGGAGGAGACCGAGATCAAGCGGATCTTCAAGAATGCCAGCCTGGTCAACCGGCATGGGAAGAAGGCATTGTTGGCCCTGGCCGGAAGAGGTGTCGGGTCGGACACGGCGGCGAGGGTGCTATCCGGCTTCTACGAGGATGAGGACGATTTCCTGCGTGACATCCTGAGCGCAGAGATAAATTACGCGAAAACGAAGCGGTTCTGGGATTGATCGCGAACCCTAATGCATTACCTTGACCGGGTTCCTCATCTTGCCGATGCCATCGATCTTCGCCTCGATCACGTCGCCGTCCTTGATCGCTCCCACGCCTTCGGGTGTCCCGGTGGCGATGATGTCCCCAGGCTCCAACGTCATATACCTCGACGAATAGGAGATGATCTCAACAACCGGGAATATCATCATCGAGGTATTGCCGTTCTGTCTGATCTCACCATTGAGCTTCAGTTCTAGATGTAGGTCCTGCAGCTCCTTCACGTTGGCAATTGGGAGCGCAGCTGATATCGGCGCAAAGGTGTCCATCCCCTTTGCCAGGGACCAGGGCAGGCCAGCCTTACGCGCCACCGATTGCACGTCCCTCGCAGTTACATCGTTGAAGACCGCGACCGAACCGACATAGCTCAGTGCTTCGGCTGCCGAGACGTTCTTGCATCTCTTGCCGATGATCACAGCAAGCTCCACCTCATAGTCCACCCGCCCCAGGTTCGGCGGGACGATGATGGTATCGCCATCAGCGATGAGCGCGCTAGAGGGCTTTAGGAAGAGAACTGGTTCTTGCGGCACCTCGGATTTGAGTTCCTTGATGTGGGCGCGATAGTTCTGACCGACGCACACGATTTTTCCGCATTTCATTGATAATCACCCAAATCGTGCTCAGACCGTTTCCTCTTCGTCCGTCTCGCTCTTGCCTACTGTCTCCAGCTTTACCAGGACCCCCATGCCTTTCAGGGTGGCGACGACCTTGTCGGCGAGGTTGATCGCCTCGTCCAAGCTCGCTTGCTTGTCCCAGCTGAACACACCGTCAAAGTTGCCGGTGGTCGGCTCGAAGCCAAGGTTGTTCAGGGCGTCGAGGACCTTTGATGGCTTGGCGCCCTCGGTGCTGAAGAACACAGAGATGTAAGTCTTCATCGTATAATGAAAGACACAACCCCTCATAAATCATGTTGTGTGTGAATTCTGCCGATAGGGATACTCTGCTCTCGCATCTCGATCAGCCGATGAAGCCTTTGGCGATGATATAGATCTCGGAGGACGAGGAGCGCGATGCATCTGGACCGAACAGCTTGACCTCTTTGAAGTGAGTTCGGACCTCCCTCATGAATTCCGGCATCATGTCCCCCTCGAATATCTTCATTACCAAGTTGGCATGAGGTTTCAAGACCTTCTGGGCGAACTCCAAGGCATGCTCGCAAAGGTCGACCGAGCGGGCATGGTCCATGGCATAGCTCCCGGAGATGTGGGGGCTCATATCGGAGAGAACCAGATCTGCTTTCCCGCCAAGAGCTTCCTCGACGTCCATGACGGTCTCCTCCTTGCGCATGTCGCCTTTGATGGTCTCTACCCCGGGAATATCCTCGATCGGTTGGAGGTCGACACCGACGACCTTTCCCCTTTCACCTACCCTCTCCTTGGCGACTTGCAACCATCCACCAGGCGCGGAACCGAGGTCCGCAACTGTCGATCCTGGCTTCAGCAATTTGAACTTGTCGTCTATCTGGATGAGTTTGAATGAGGCTCGGCTGCGGTAATCCATCTGTTTCGCCTTCTTGTAGTAGTGGTCGTTTCTACGCTCCGCTAGCCAGCGTTTCGACATACTAATTGCGCATCGGTATCAAATTGATAAAGTTTTGCCTGGAGTAGGCCTTGCACTTTAACTCGCTTTACACCTAAACTCTGAACCATGCACCTAAGTCAGAAAGCTGAACCAAAAGTTGGCTGGTTGGCAGGGTCAGAGGCAGAGCTCAGCTAGGGGCCATGCATAGCGGATCGCCCGATGGCTCCCCGTAAAGTACTGAACAACACAATTGCGCAGGGACAGGGGGTCTCCTGGATCTCCAAGAAGAGGTTTCTCAGTGCTCAATTCACCGCTTTCTTCACGAGTCCGCCGATCCTTACCTCTTCGGCGGCGGTCAACTCCATCAGCGCGAAGGCGATCGGCCACATTGGGCCCTCGTCAAGGTTCGCCACGTCGTTGAAGCCGAGCGTCATGTATCGCTCCTTGAACTTCTCCCCGCTGCGGAAGAAACAGACAACCTTGCCGTCCTTGGCGTACGCGGGCATCCCATACCAGACTTTCGGTGAGAGGGATGGCGCGCTGGCTTTGATGATAGCATGGAGCCGCTTGCCCATGGTGCGATACGGTTCTGGCATCGCGGCGATTGTCGCGAGCACGGCGCTTTCGCCGTCCACCTTGTCAGTGCTTGGGTCGGGCTTCTGTTGATTGGGAGTTGTCTTCTTTGACGTCTCTTTCATAGGTTACCCATTCATTTCATTCAAACCAGAGATTAATGAATCTATCGGTTTCTGCGGCTTCTTATCTGAACTCCAGCTTGCACCTTCAAGTCCCAAAGTTGCACATAAAGTCCTAGTCAACGTAGGGTTTTAGGTGCAAGGCCCCCGGAGGAACGGCAAAGGATATTTCAAAGCCCGGGGGATACCTGAAGCGATAAAATGAGCAAGGATCGCATGACCTATGCCAAGGCGGGGGTCGACATCGATTCCAAGTCGGCCGCCATCGCTTCGTTGGTGAAGCAGCTGAGGTACCGCCGGACCGGAAAGGGCAGAATGATGGACGTTAAAGGACAGTTCACCAGCCTGATCGATTTTGGCAATACAACCCTGACGCTCTGTACCGACGGCGTCGGGACAAAGCTGCTCGTGGCTGAAGCGCTCAACAAATGGGACACGGTCGGTATCGACTGCATGGCCATGAACGTGAACGACACGATATGCGTCGGGGCGGAGCCGTTCGCCTTCGTCGACTACATCGCCATCGACAAACCGAACCCGGAGATCACAGAGGCGATTGGTGTCGGGCTGCAGAAGGGAGCGAAGCTCTCCAATTGCGAGATCGTTGGCGGAGAGATCGCTGTCCTGCCTGAAATGGTGAAGGGAGTAGACCTCTCCGGAAGTTGCCTGGGTTTCGTCGAAAAGAAGAAGATCGTGACCGGAGAGGAGATCAGGGTCGGCGATGTCATCATCGGACTGCCTTCCTCAGGAATACATTCCAACGGCATGACATTGGCGCGCAAGGTGCTTGAGAGGAACGAAGTCTCCCTGGACCAGAAGTTCGATGAATTGGGCAAGAGCATCGGAGAGGAGCTGATCACACCTACCACGATCTACGTGAGGCAGGTCCTCAAGATGTTGAAACAAGTAAAGGCAACGGGAATGGTGGACGTGACCGGCGGAGGGCTCCGCAACTTCGTGCGCCTTAAGAGGGGAGTGCGTTTCGACCTCTCAGAGCCACTCAAGCCACAGCCGATTTTCGATTTGTTACAGGAGCTTGGCAATATCGAGGAGAAGGAGATGTACCAGACCTTCAATATGGGAATGGGATTTGCCGTCATTGCCCGGGAGAGGAGCGCCAAGGAAGCCGTCAAGCTGCTAGGGAAAGGATCCAGGGTAGTCGGTGAAGTGGTCGTTGGCGTTGGGGTCGGATCTTCAAAGCTAGACCTGGATTATTCTAAATATTGAGATTCGCTGATGGCTGGCTTTTTTTAATACACTCATGGGCTGCGGAGCTTGTGAGCCAGCACCGCTGAGACTGCTCCCAGTGCGGTGCATGTCTCCAATGAAAATCCGCCGAACGTGATGTCGAGCTGATTCGGCGACATGTCCAATACTTCCTTGGGAACGCCCTTTGGCCCGGTCCCGAAGATCAAGCAGACGCTCCTCCCCTGCTTCAGCATTCCGACCACTTCGTCCACACTTCTTTTCTTCTTTCCCTCGGCGTTGCAGGTCGTCAGCACCACCTCTCCCAGCTGGGGAGGGAAGCCCTTGTTATAGTATGGGAAGGTCTGGAATCGTCCTTTGGCCGTTAGCTCCTTAAGATATGACCCATCCTCACCGATCGATGTGGTGGTGGCTACCCAATCCGCGATCTCCTGTGGAGTTGTCAGGTCTTTCGGGAAAGGGAAACCAAAGATCGCGAGGTTCATTTCATATGCCAGAGCGAGCGGCCCAGCTCTGGCGAGAACCCGACGGTGCGCCTCCCGAAAGACGTTCGGGTCGTAGGAGTTCCATAAGGCGATTGTCGCTCGGCCGAGTCGGTTCATTGTAACTCCAGTTAAGAAAAACCAGATGGAAGGGGTTTGATCGCAGGCAATTCAGAGCTTGAGCGTCTTCTGCTTCAAGCTCTTCAGCGTGTCCCCTTGCCAGTCATATTGGAGGCGCTTGCGCTTCTTCCAAAGGCCTTTCTGCAAGATGTAGCCGACCATCAAACTGAGGCCGATCGAAGCCTCAACATATGCGACGGACTTGGTTGCATCCCGGTTGATCTTCCCCCAGGATTGCGCCTCCTCGAAGGTGCATCCGCTCAGGCCGCCCCATTGCGGCGCGTCCATGGTTATCTGTATGGCATAGTGATGGCCGCCCTTGTCATAGCCGAGCGTCTCGGCTATCACCTCGGTCTGCTGGATATAGTTCTTCGGTACGCCTCCGCCGATGTAGATGACCCCGGTCTTGTCCGATAGTATCTTCACCTGGGTCAGCTCCCAATTGTCACGGATAGGATCGATGCGCATGAACTCCTTGTTCTTCTTCCGCCTCTCCACGTAAAGTCCGGTCAGTCCGATTCCGATTGAGGAGTCGTTGAGCGCTGGAACGAAGACTGGGACGCCATACTTGTAGGCGTTCCCGAGTATCGAATCCTTGTCGTCAACACAGTGGGACCCAAGGATCTGCATGAACTCGCGGCTGGAATATCCCCTGGGCTCCAGATCGCCAGCGATCTTGCCGATTACCGCGTCCGTCTCCCTGAACTTGTTCTCGTCGACCAAGGTGTCATAGATACGATCGATGAACATCTCGCGCAGCTTTAGGTCGTCGATCCTCGGCGAGCATTTCCAATGTGAGTATCCGCGAGCCTGATAGAAGTCCTGGTATGGGATCGCCCCAATGGTGACGATGGCATCCACGATTCCATAGCGGACCATGTCCGCGATGACCTTGCGCAGACCAGCGGCGACCAGTGGCCCTGCGAGGCCCAGAACGATTGTCGGGCGAGCCTCGTCCTTTAGAGCGTTCTCGTAGGCCATCGCACAGGTGGCCAAAGCTCTGCTTTGGACCGAGCTGTCTTTATAGGCATCTACCAAGTCAGCGACCGTCGATATGTGGTCGAAATCGATGGCCTTGACCTTCTCTTTTAGGACGTCGGACTTCTTCACCATAATAACAGATAGGTAACAGAAACTAATATTTTCAACTTACTCGTGAAATCGATGTCAAAGTCGTCAAGGCTAGTTCCTCAAGCCTTCTCGGGTGTCTTTCGGGGACGGCTGCATATAGCATATTGGTCGCCGTCGAAGAAAACGTCCAAATCGGGATTCTCGGCCTGGATCTCCTGGATTTTCTTGAGAACCTCCCTTAGGGTGAGGTCACTGCTTCGGTCGATTCTGACGTGCACCCTGGTCTCCATTTTCCGCCTCTGGCCTAAACCCTTAGTAAGGCTATTTCTGCGATATATAACCTTTTTCTATGGAAGGAGGATGGCAGAAGGTGTCCATTAGACGGCCTCGAAACCATGAAATTTCGACTCGGGCCCTTATTGTTATCAAACTGCAACCCAGGACTAGGACCAGAATCGATTCGGAGGCCGAAATAATAAAATATCCCCCCGGTCGTCGGAGATGTCAATATAGTGCGATAAAACGTGGTGTTCGATGGGTGGGAATCGCAGAATGACAAACGGCAAATATGACGGGACAGTCGCTCCTTTGGCGGCCGTCCGTGGTGAGGTCGACCAGAATGGTACAGCAGTCGATTCCGACCCCAAGACCGATGACCTCAGAAAATGGTTAACCGGCAAAGAAGAAAGCCTGCTCAGTTGGCTGTCAGATGAATCCAACGACGAGCAGGAAGGAGATTCATTCATAGAGGTAGAAGAGGTCATTTCTGAGGACGCCGAGGAGCTGAAGATCAAGGCTGAGCAATATGAAAGGGAGCTCGCCGAGCTGAAGTCGACCGTGCTCATGCAGCTACAGAAGCAAGGTGCGCCCCTCGACCTGGCAAGCTCCAATCTGATTGGCAAATTTCAGACCTTATTCGATCACAATGTCANNAAGGAATACGAGGGCGCCGTGTCGACAATGCCGAAGGACCAGTCGGCTTTGCTCCAGAGGCAACTTGAGCTCAAGGAAAGGGAGAGCCTCCTAGAATCGAAAGAACACAAATTATCGAGTCGGATCCTTGAGTGCGATGCTGGAATCCAGGAAGGGAACGGCGGGCACCTAGAGGAGAAATTTCAGGCTGAACTGCGCGACAAGGAATCCGAGTTCAGAGAGAAGGACAAGGACTACCGCGCGAAGGTGGAATATCTGGCCGAGGAGCTGAAACGCAAGAGCCTGGAGCTGAAGCAGAAAGAGGAAGAGCTCGCGCTAGCCAGGATGTCAACCAAGGAAGGTTCCCAAGAACTGGACCAGAAGCTCCATGAAATACAGACAAAGGAGAAGAGCATGCTCTTCATGGAGGAGGAGCTCGCTCGATTGAAGATCGAGGTAGCAGAACGCGACGACGAGCTCAAGAAAATAAAAGAGGTCGTCGGTTACAAGGAAAAGGAATTGCTGCGGCGAGAAGAGGACCTCGACTACCGCGAGAAGTTGCTCACCGGCGAAAGGGACAAGGTCGATGAGGCTAAGCGGGAAGCGAAGGTCGGGATCGACGAGGTCGAGCTCAAGAAGCGCATTGAATTGCTCAAGGAAGAGGTCTCCCACAAAGAGGAGGAGCTAATCGCGAAGGAGAAGTTCCTCAATTCCAAGTCAGAAGAGCTGAGGATGCGGGAACAGGGCATCATCGGCGATGAAATCCAGCAGAAGGAAGAAGAAAGGGCAATGGAGTTCACCGTCGCCAAGGTGAAGACCGGTAGCGCACGTCTGGATGATCTGTTGCTCGGCGGTATACCCTTTGGCTCCAACGTTCTGGTGCATGGACCACCATTCATTGGTAAGGAGGTCATGATTGGCCAATTCGTTGCCGATGGCCTAAAGAAAGGGGTCCCGTGCATCTGGGTCATCACTGACAAGACTCCAAAGGATATCCGCGACGAGATGCGCAACGTCGTTTCCGGATACGAAGAGTATGAAAAGTTGGGCCTGGTGCACTATATCGATACCTATTCCAGAGCTATGGGAGAGGTCACCAACGACCCGTATACCACTTACATCGATGAGCCTACGGACCATGATAAGATAATGCAGGCGACCGAGCATGTCGCTAACGAGTACAAGACCAAGCACAAGTACTACCGCCTGGCATTCCGTTCCCTGTCGACGTTGATCGCCTATTCCGACCCGAACACCGCCTTCCGTTTCCTCAGCCCCTTCTG
>PMBU01000153.1:0-3531 GCA_003153895.1 Methanomassiliicoccaceae archaeon
CCAACGCTTTATTGGTGTTGCC
The DNA here is from genome assembly GCA_003153895.1 of Methanomassiliicoccaceae archaeon. Taxonomy (GTDB): domain Archaea; phylum Thermoplasmatota; class Thermoplasmata; order Methanomassiliicoccales; family UBA472; genus FEN-33. The sequence continues at coordinate 23 of PMBU01000153.1, forward strand.
ATTCTGCCTGGGGCTTCCGTTGAACGCGATGACCTTCATTTCCATTCCTCAAGAACGGAAGCATGAACGAAATGAAAAGCATTTGTCATCTTTTCCTTCCATGCGGGCAGACGAAGAGGCACAATCCGCAGATGGAAACTATGCCCTCTTCCTCCATCCTGTCAAAGTACTTCTCGCATTCCCTGGCGGCATACCTCGATTCCCTTGGCTCGGCCTCTGCGAAAGCCCGGCCAGTGAAAGCCTGGACCGGACGAATGTCAACGCACATATTGCACTTGCCGCACTTCGATTCTATTCTTGAGGTTGCAGTTTCAAGGGATGCATCCGTTAGCACCGTCGCCCATCTGACCCTTGATCTTCTCTGCGGCGTGATGAGCAAGCAGCTCTTTCCGACTCCTGACCCTGAGCAAGCTGCTTCGTCTGCCTCTGGACCAGGGCTGGACCACGAAAGAATAAATACGATTGGGAGCATCCCCGATAGCACGAAATAGGAATTCGTGCTAAGTGAGGGGAACGAATGCATATCTCAGATGGTCTCATGGCTCCGCTGGTCTGGATCGCTGGCATGGCCATCGCCTTGGCATTCGTGGCCTTCGCGTTCCACAAGGTCGGCCGGCGGATGGAAGACCGGACGGTCCCCTACATGGCCATCCTCGCTGCGGGCATCTTCCTTGCTCAGATGTTGAACTTCCCCATCATCGGGGGGACAACTGGGCATCTTGTCGGGGCAGCCTTGGCGGTGGTGCTGCTCGGACCATGGGGGGCGATCGCGGTCATCTTCACCATCCTGGTCATTCAGAGCCTGGTATTCGGTGATGGCGGAATAACCGCATTGGGGCTTAACACCTTGAACATGGCGATCGTTGGTTCCCTCGCCGCCTGGGGAGTGATGAAGCTCACGCCGAAGAGATTCAAGATGCCCGGGATCGCGGTCGCCGCCTGGGCGTCCGTGTTCTTGGGGGCGACGGCCTGCGCCATAGAGCTGGCGATCAGCCATACTATCGATCCGAGCTACGGCATCGACGGGATCATAGCCTTGCCGGCGATGATGGGGCTTCATTCCGTGATAGGGGTCGGTGAAGCGATAATCACCACCGGCGTTATCGCGTTCCTTATCAAGGTCGCGCCCGAGGCAATGAGCATGGGGAGAGAGAGCGAGCCAAAGGGGGAATGCGATGCAGCGTAGGTTCTTGATCTGCGGAATAGCAATCCTGGCTGCTTTCTCTGTCGGACTGATCGGATTCTTCGCCGTGTCCGTGGGGAAGCCAGATGGGCTAGAATCGGTCCTAGATGGGCAAGGGGTCAAGGGATCCTCGCCTGTCTGGACAGCACCGTTGGATTATGGTTCGGATTTCCCATCTGCACTTTGTATGGGGCTGATCGGATTCAGCCTGGTCCTTGCCATCACCTTTGGATACCTCAAGGTCGCAGCGAAGCGGAAGCACCAGGGGGCCAAATGATGCCCAAATCCGAAGTCTATGGCATGAAACCTGCTGGATGGAGCGGAGGCTGATCGTTGCAGCAGCTCGACGAGATCGACCATTATGCCGACCGGTCGAGGTTGGGCCACTTCGATGCCCGCATCAAGCTGGTCTGCTTCGTATCCCTGGTGGCGGTGACGGCACTGTTGCGTGGATTGGCACCGTTGCTGATCGTCCTGGCGTTCGTTCTCGTCCTGGTGGCGCTCTCGAATATCCCCTTGCGCCACATCGCCAAGAATTTCGGCCTGACCCTTCCATTCGTTGGATTCGCATCATTGACCGTGTTGTTAACCAGCGGAACGGACGTCGCCCTGGTCATGTTCGTGAGGATCTCCTGCTCGGTGATTCTGCTCCTGATGCTTGTGTCCTCCACCCCCTTCTTCAAGATGCTTAGTGCGTTTCGAGCGCTGCACATGCCGAAGGTCATGGCGAACCTCATCCTGTTCACCTATCGCTTCATCTTCCTATTCCTAGACGAAATGGCGCGGATGCGCACTGCCAGGATCGCCAGGGGCTTCAACGGTGGGCGGAACCTGTTCGATAAACGCGCCTTCAAGACCCTGGGGGCGACGATAGGGATGACGTTCGTTAGGGCGAATGGTCGCGCAACTAATATCTACGATGCACTGCTCCTCCGTGGTTATTCCGGCGATATCCACTCATTCGACAGGGGTAGGACGAGGCCGAGGGATTTGCTCTTGGTCGGGGTTTTCGCCTGCGTCGGAATAATGGCGATCCTATTGGAAACGAAGGTGATGACCTGGATGCATTGAAATTGAGAGACGTAAGCTACCGCTATGCCGATGGCAATCTCGCCCTCGACCGGTTATCTTTCAGCGTCCAGAAAGGAGAGAGGCTGGCCCTCGTCGGTCCGAACGGGGCGGGNNGACCAGATATTCATGCCGACGGTGCAAGAGGACGTCTCTTTCGGACCGATGAACATTGGCATTGAGGAAAGCGAAGTGCGGACCAGAGTGAAAGAGGCGCTGCGCTCCACCTCGTTGGAAGCATATCGTGATCGCGCCCCGCATCGTTTGAGCATCGGGGAAAAGAAAAGGGTGGCAATAGCCGGTCTGCTGGCGATGTCGCCTGAAATCCTATTGCTCGATGAGCCGACCGCCAATCTCGACCCTCAAGGAAGGAGGGAGTTCGTGGACCTGCTGGAGAAAAGGAATGAGACCGTGATCATCGCCACCCACGACCTTTCCGTCGCTTTCCACTTGGCCCGGCGCGTGCTTGTCCTCAAGACCAAGCTCTTGTACGATGGGGACGTGGCCGGGCTTATGAGCAATGAGAAGGTCATCCAGGAGGCGAGGCTGGAGCTTCCCTCAGTTTCAAGGTTGATCAAACGCTGGGGCATCGAGACTGGACATGAGTTCCGACCGCCAGCGACGGTAGAAGAGGCCCTCGAAATACTCCGCATCAATTACTGTAGCAGAAAGGATGAGAGCTAATTCGACTCCCAATCCGTCCAATCATCTTACGCAATGGCTCCGACCCATTACGAAGTAGTTCCTTTGACTCAATGACTTAGATAGGCTCAAGAGAATAAAGAGAAAAGGATGAAAGGATTTGATTAAGAGGTTTAGAAAGTTATTCCGCAGCCTCACTATTAAGCCCGTGGCCTCCTCCGTAGGAGGACGAACAATGCGACGACCACGACAAGGACCACTATTACCACGATGATCAACCAGGTCCAGTCGTCCGCCGCGGACATTCCTTGGAGCCCAAGGTCGTTGGTTCCTGTGGTCACCACTACCTCCTTCTTCAACTCCTTCATGCCGGGCGCGGAGATGGTGAGGTTATAGACTCCGGTCGGTACGTCGATGCCGAAAGAGCCGTCGGAACCGGTCTTGACCTCCTTGGTGAAGCCCACACCAGTCATGTTCACTGTGGCGTTGGCGATGGGGTTGCCATTCGCATCCTTGACTATACCTATTACGTGCGCGATGGTAGTGAATGTCCAGCTCGTCGTGCCTGCTAGCGGGCCACCGGCGAGATCGGTGCCGGCGATGCTGACCGTATAAA
>PMBU01000153.1:3537-8069 GCA_003153895.1 Methanomassiliicoccaceae archaeon
GTGACCACGATCACGGTGTTCCTCAGGACGCCGTTCGCGTTGGCGGCAGGGGTCACTGGGGTCATGGTCGGTGGGTTGAGGTCTACGTTGAACACAACGCTCTTGGTGTCGTTAAAGCCCAGGTTGTCCTGGGAGAACACGTAGATGGTGTGCTGTCCATTGGTCAGGCCGGTGAAGATGTGCCAACTGTCCGTAACGTTGATCCAGCCGTTCCCGTCGATCCTCACCTTGGTCACGTTCACGCCGGACAATGTGTCCGTCACGGTGAAGGTGGCGTTGATCGAGGCTGAGTTGATGAACTGGCCTGCGGTAGGCGCTGTAATGACGATGCTCGGTGCGCTGAGGTCCGTAATAATGTTCACGGTTTTCTCCTGAGCGTTTCCTAATGCATCATAGGCCTTTACGTGAATGGCATGGTGGCCCTCAGACAGCATGGTCAGGTTGTAGGTATTGAGGCCAGTCACGTTTATCCACGTGGTGTTGTCATCCAACCAGAGCTTGATGAGGGAGACATTGGTGGCGTTTTCCACCGCGGTCCACTCGACGACGGTCCAGTTAACACCGAACACTGCGCCCTCGACCGGGCGGGTGATATTCACCTGGGGCGGCGTGAAATCGGTACTGAAGTTAACCTGCCCGATGGCATAGTTGCCCGCGTTATCACTGACGTTCACTTTCACATTGTGCAGGCCATCGCTCAAGCCCGTGAACGTATGGTTCGTGGACATGTTGACCGATAACCAGTCAGAACCGTCGATAGAGACGTTATAGCCGTGGATGCCGGATAGGTTATCAGAACCGTTCCAAACTACCATCACATCCGCTGACCCGATCAATGTCCGGTCCAATGGAGACACGATCGATAGGCTCGGGGCGGTCAGGTCCACCATGAAGCTGATCGAAGGCTCGTTGGACGGGTTCCCTGCCGAATCGAAGGCGCGCACCTGGAAGCTATGGTTCCCTTCTATCGTGGTCAGATTGGTTTGGTTCGACAAACCGATGTTTATCCAACCAGCGCCATCGAGGTTGTACTCATAGTAGGCTATTCCCGAGGCTGGCAATGGATCTGTGCCAGACCATTCGAAGAGAACAGTAGCGTTGTTCAATTTGGCCCCATCGACAGGCAACAAGATAGCCACGATCGGCGCCTGAGTGTCCACGAAGAAGTGGACGCTCAAAGAGGCGGAATTCGTGGCGTTGTCGACCACCGTCAGGTTGAACCAGTGCCATCCATCGCTCAATATCTCGGTGGTGAAGTTCTTCAGATAGCCTATGTCGACCGGCGTACTTGAGTCGACGGATACCAATGTACTGTTAATGCCGGACATCGAATCGGTCACGTTCCAAGTGAAGAGCGTGGCATTCGTCCCAACATAGCTGTTGTTCCCCGGAGTCAGATCGCTTATGATCGGAGCGACCGTATCCACGGTGAAGTGGCTAATGCTGCTCCCATTATTGCCGACGATGTCGATGGCAGCGATCTCCAAGGACCAGTTACCATCACTCAGGTCAGCCCCGCCGACCGTTAGTTCCGTTATCAATATGGAATCATCATCGGTGACATTGGCCCAGGGTCCGAAAACCCCATTAGGGTCTGCCAACCTGATCCAGGAGTAGTTTACGCCCGAAGCATCTGTGATGTTCCAAAGGGCAACGAAGTCCACCTGGTTCGTGAAGGACCCATCAATCGGCTGAATGAAGGAGATCACCGGAGCGTTCGTGTCCACGCTCAGGTTCACCATCTTTATCACGCTGTTATTGGCATTGTCATAGGCCCTAATCTCGATGACATGAATGCCATTCTGCAAAATCACTAGGTCGGATGTGTCCAGCACCTCGTCTTCCCAGCTGCCAGAATCGACCCTGAGCGAGTAGTTCTTGACACCAGTGGTGGCGTCCGAACCGACCCAGGCGACATTGACGCTGGTAACGTTGCTTATGAATCCCTCAGCCGGGGCGGTGATCACAAGCGTGGGCGCTGTTGTATCCACGATCACGGTAACAGTGTCAAAACCGGTGTTGCCGATTTCGTTCCTTACCAAGATCGTGATGTTATGCCACCCGTCCGGTACACTGGTGAAGGTGTGGCTCAATGCCAACCCCACATCCACCCATGACCCGGAATCAAGCCTCGCCTCATACTCAGTCACGTTGAATCCATTGCCCCAACCCTCCTCCCATTGAACGGTAACGGAGGATACGCTGAAGATCGTGTCGTCAGCGGGGGAGGTGATGTTGACAGCCGGAATGTTTAACGAGGGCAAGGTGATAGAGACGTTCCTCGCGCTCGACTCGCCATAGGTGTTGTTGCTGATGACCTCATATTTGTAGGTCGTTCCTGGCACCACCGTATCATCCTCCCAGTTCTCGCTCCCAGGCCAGGTTATGTAGGTGAGCATCCCACCGGTGCCGCCATAGCGGTGCGCAATGTAGTTGCTCTCTGGGGCGGCGAAGAGGGCCCCGGCGCTATAGTTGCTGGCGCTCCAAGTGAAGTATACTTCACCGGCTCCCGATACTGCCTCCAGATGATAGGCCGGCCCGATCGTATAGCTCAGGGGATACAGATCCTGCATACCCTCTCCATTGAGTGTATAGGATGTTGGGTCGATTCCAGTGTCATTGAGATCTGTCGCGTGGTGGTCGTCCCAGTAGTTGCCATATCCCGAGTTGTCGTTCCACTGGTTCTGGTCGTCGCTGGAGTCATATCCTTGAACGCCGCCGGCGTTGCAGCCTATGAATACGTTGTGGTGTGCAATGGCGCCGGATGAGTTGGTCAGGATCAAACCGTAGCCAAAGCAATCAATGAAGGAATTGTATGTTACCTGGCTATTGCGGATCAAGTTCAAATTCACGCCGACCTGGCATGATGTGAAGACGTTATGGAAAATATCAACCCTTTTCGAGCCAGTGACATCAGTATCCCTTGTAAAGACACCGCGTGTGCAGTTTTCGAAGGAGTTGCCCTGGATTAGCGCATCATTCGAGCGGGCGATGTCGATCCCGCTCCAAAGGCAGTTTTTGAATTGGTTGTCAAGAACGGTCGTGTTCTCTGCATCGTAGTTGAGTGTTACACCCCATTCCTGCATGTTCTCGATATTGTTACTTTGGATGGTGGTCCGAATCGAGGCCTGGTCTATGTAAACCCCGATGACGCAATCGGTCATATTGTTGAAGCTGATGTGGATGTTGTTGCAGTTCTCCAGCTCCATTGCTTCGTTGATCTTGTACATCGTGTTGTCATTCACGAAGCCATTGGCGCATCCGCGCAGGAATATTCCATAGTGGATTTCGGGAAGCGCTGTCACCTCATCATAGATAATATTATTCCGCACCGTCGGAGTGGTAGTGTTATCGATCCGTATGCCAGTGCTGCAGTTGAAGACGGTGCTTTCGTTAATCACGGGTGAGATGGCATGATTGATAAAGATGCCATAGGAGGTGTTGTTGACTTCGATGTCATGGATCATGAACCTGGTATGGACGTTTTCGATTTGTATGCCATTTCCTGAGTTCGCAGTATTGTTAATTGACCAGTTGAGTATAATGAAATAATAGGAGGTGTTGGCGATATAGATGCCTGCCTCAGCGCCATTCATGTCGATCTGAGGGTTGTGAATCGCGCCCAGGGTCCCGTCCAATATGACCGGGTCTCCGAGAGTGCCGGCGCCTTGCCAATCATAGGCTTCTATTGCTTCATGAAACTCCGCATCATTGTTGATCCTGATGGTAGCACCAGGTCCCGGAAACCCTATGGAAACGGGGTTCGCCGAAACCGTTGTGATCGCTCCTGCCAAGGAAATCATGCCGAACAACGCTACTATTAGCGCCACTATTGTCATGCTATAACGAGATCTAATCCAACATCCCTCCAAACCTGATATCCATAGAAGGATTACTGATGTTATATATATGCATTGATGCTCGAGAATCGATGCGCGTATGGCTCTTCGCTAATAATGCTATTAGGCGNNGGGTCCTCGAACTCCGTGATGGACTCGATCTCGTACCCGTCGGCGAGCCGCTCGATCTTTTCCTTGGTGAAGAAGTGGACCGCGAAACCCATGGGATTCTGGTACATATCCTCGTCGAGGTGAGTGAACTTCTGGTAGTGGGGGTCATGCTCCGATCTAACGGAGTATATGTTCAAACCACCAGGCCGAAGCACCCGCAGGCATTCCTGGAAGACCCCGAACATCTCCTCCTCCCGGAACTCCATGTTGAAGAACATATGAGAGTAGATGGCATCGATTGAACTGTCTGGAAGTGGTATGCCTCTGCGGACATCGCGAACCTTCAACGTGATGAGCTTGTCCACCCCGTGCTCCTTGGCCTTCTCCCTCATCTGGCAGATCCCTTGGTCGGAGTAGTCCATGGCATAGACGCTGATCCCGTTCCTGGCGAACAACCAGGTATCCCTGCCCTGGCCGCATCCCAGTTCCAGTAGCACCTCGACTCCCTCCTTCTTGAGGATCTCGAGGGACTTCTCAGCGAAGAGACTGGGCTTTGGACCGAAGAAGTCCTCCATTTTGTAG
>PMBU01000122.1 GCA_003153895.1 Methanomassiliicoccaceae archaeon
TGATCCAGATGCGGCATGCGTCCTGGCAACGACGGACGTTGCCCTGGCGGAACGAGTGGGTAGGATTATCGAGGTGCAGGCGAAAAGCGCCAAGCGCCATGAGGTCATTGCTCGCTCGCTCTCCAATTGTGGCTATGTCATAGTGAAGAGCTTGGACGAAGCCGTCGAAAGTGTTAACCAGATCGCCTCTGAGCACCTATCGATCCAGATAAAGAACCCGCGATCGGTATTAGCCAAGGTCAAGAATGCCGGTGCGGTGTTCATCGGACCGTATTCGGCCGTTGCCTGCGGCGACTACTCCTCGGGCACAAATCACGTCCTGCCCACTGCTGGATACTCCCGAACCTATTCAGGGCTCGACGTCCGGCATTTCTGCAAGAGCGTCTCTGTGCAAGAGGTGAGCAGGAAAGGACTTGAAAGCATCGGGCCGATAGCGATGTCTTTGGCCGAGGCTGAAGGATTGCAAGCTCACTCTGAATCGGTGCGAATCCGGTTGGAGAAGCGGTGAAATGAGCGATCTTGCCGAGAAATCTCGGCAGTTGACCGCGAAGGAACAGAAATCAGCTTGGAATGAGGCTTATCACCAGGGGCATCCACGCTGGCGCGGGTCATCAGACTTGGACCTCAGCGAACTTAAAGGCAAAATATTGGAGCTTGGCTGCGGGGATGGGAAGACCGCGATCGCCATGGTCGAAATGGGCTTTGAAGTCGTAGGATTGGATGCTTCGAGAACGGCAATATCGGCCTTGGACAGGAGGATTAGGTCCGAGAGATTATTCCTGGTCCAAGGCGATGCCTTAAACCTGCCGTTCCTGGAGGGGTCATTCGACTGCCTAGCCCTCGTGCATTTTATCGACCATCTCTTGGCGAGCGATAGAGGAAAAGCGGTCGAAGAGATGGGCAAAGTCCTTAAGCCAGGGGGCCTAATACTCGGCAGATTCTTTTCCATAAATGATATGCGCTGTGGAAAAGGCGAGGAAATCGAGAGGCACACCTACCTAAGAGGGAATGGGGTTTTCAATCATTATTTCACCGAAGAGGAGATAATCCACCTCTTCATTGGCTATCGAGTTTTATCAATCAGAACTTCTAATAAGCCGACCAAATTCCCGAGTGATTCCGGCTTCAGATCCTTGATAACAGCTGAATTGAAGAAAATGTGATGGCATCACTGGTAATTGATATCTATCAGGATGACGATTCCTTCGAATAAAAGGCGAAGGACATGGTTGGAAAAAAAGGATCAATGAAAAGGAGAGGGGCCGACGTTGAATCGGAGGTCGCAAAACGGCTTGAGGAAACGGAGGAGTTCTTCGGAACGGTGCCATTCGTACCAAAATTCCTATCGGCCAGACCGGACATTTTCATCCCATACCATGACCTTTCGAAGAGAGTGATGTTCAATCCCGCTCATTTGGAGCGGAAAACGTCCGAGCTAGCCGCGGTAGCTGCGGGAACAGCAATCGCAAGCGAACACTGCCTGAACGTCCATATCGAGGCGGCATTCAACGTCGGAGCGAGCAAGGACGAGATCCTCGAAGCGATCATGATTGGCGCATTCATGTCCCTTACAAAGAGCCAGTCCATAGGTCTCCGCAAACTTGATGATATCTCAAACCAGCGCTCGAAGTCTCAAAATAAAAGATAGTACGGCTACCATCAAAGGTATCCTTATATCCTATTTGCTCTGTGATTGATTTTGAGATCTATGACTGGATTGAAGGAAAGCGACAAGGTGCCGGCATTCAAATTGCCTGATCAGGATGGCAAAGAGGTCGATATGGCCGAAAGGATCGGAAAGCAGCCGCTAGTGATCTACTTCTACCCGAAGGATTTCACATCTGGGTGCACAATGGAAGCTCATGCATTCCGAGAGATGTACGAAGCGTTCCAAAAGGAGGGTGCAGAGGTCTTCGGCATAAGCAACGACAGCGTCGAATCTCATAAAAAGTTCCAGGTCGAGCATGAGCTGCCATTTAAATTGCTCAGCGACAAGGACAATAAAGTAAGGGAGATGTTCGGAGCATTCGGTATTGGCCATTCTGTGGGAAGGGTGACCTACGTTGTCGATAAGAAAGGTGTGATCAGGATGGTCTTCTCTTCCCAAATTCAACCGAAGAAGCATGTTGAGCAATCTATAGCCAAGGTCCGGGAGATGGCACTTGAACCCTGACCCATTGGACCTATCCTCGATCCATAAACGTTCGACATCATTGATAGATGGCAGAACGCCAATGAGCGACGCTTCATTAACGATGAAAGCGAACTGATTTCGTTTTCGTCAGAATTGATCGTAGAAAGCTTAAATCATTTTCCCCGTTCGCTTTTATATCATTCCCATAGCGATTTCACCGCAAAAACTGCTGGGATAATATATATGGTTAGACTATTGAATCCCTTTGCAGGCAAGTCAAACATATCCGCTATGAATTGTGACATCAACGAAGGAATTCAGAATAGGCAGATGGCAATGGAATTACGCAACAATCCCGCCGTGTTTGGAGCAGTCACTCAACATCGATTTCGTTTCGAGAGGAATGATGCAACTGGGATGGGGAAGAGACCGCTGAACGTGCTTTTGATAGAGGACAATCCTGCAGATCAGTTATTAGCCAGGGAGATCATCCAAGCCGCACAACCTGGAGCGATCATCACAATAATAAATGATGGCGAGAAAGCGATAGAAAATGTGGACCATTGGTCTAAGCTCGATCAGCCGGATATTGTCTTCCTGGACCTTAATCTTCCAAGGATTAACGGGCATGAGGTGCTTGAGCATATCAAGAAGACGAATCCACAGGTTCCGGTGATCGTCCTCACGGGGTCTACGTCAGAGAGAGATATAGAGAGGGCACGAAACCAGAATGTTCTGGACTATATTATCAAACCAATAGGGTTGAATGAATTGGAGGAAACCATATCGCGGGTGAAGGGCCATTTCGAACCACCTGAAGAAAACAAAGGGCCTTCACGCAAATCCACAGCTCACAATGCTGCATAGAGCAATTCTAATGTCTGAGCTATAGGTGGACATATGGCGGTCACGAATCGAACTGAGTNNGGACTAGCGAGATTTGCTCTTCGCCCGATCATAGGAACGCTCTACCGCATCCAAGGTTATGAACTCCTTCTCCAGTGAAGCCCTCTCGAAGTGAAATTCCTTCACGAAGTCCTCCACCTTTTCCTCGAAGGCTTCATGGTCGCCAAGTCCAGTGTCCAATGTCAGAGCCTTCTTGTACCCGGCGGTATCGAACATCCATTTGAGAATACTGAGATCCCCTTTGTCCATACCCCGCGTCAGCTCCATTTTGAAGATCAGTTCCCTCCAGTTCTCTGCCCAAGCGGGAGTAAGGTAGAAGACACCGGGATAGCGTTTGAGTAGACGATAGTAGCCATCGGTTCCCCCTAGCACTGCAGCGATGCAGTCGTCAACAGGCCTGCCCTGTTCATCAGTGAGCAATGTGAGCTTACTTTTCGTCTCAGCCTCGATCTCCGAAAGGTGCTTGAATGCATTGCCGCACAGACCATAGAATAGCATTATAGAGCGGCACCTAGGACCTATTATGTCCACTGCCTTAGCCACCTCCCGGCGTAAAGTTTGCGGTTCCTCATGTAAAGCCATCGACTTCATAAGAATAAGAAGGTTGAAACCTTCCGTGGGGAGAGAGTCAAGCTCGCTCTCTTTGATCGACAACACATTTGCCCTAGTATCGATTTTCCTAAGTTTCCTTAAGAGGTTTCCTGAATCGTCATTTTCGATGACCAGGACGTTCGCAATTTCAATATCCCTCAAGATCGAGTGTACGATTTCGTCCTCTAAAATGGGACATCCGACGATGCCAAGGTAACCTCTCGCCTCGTTCACATCTACGTGAATGAGTAAGTTCCCTTTCATCGTTATGGTTACCGCTTAATTTTTTCCTTTTTGAATCCAGAGAAGGACTTATAAATGATTTGCTAGTGGAATAACGTGATGTCTTTTCCAATCGACATATTTGGTGCGAGTCGAGAACGAAATCAAAATGAAGAATGGATGCGAAAGCAATCCATGCCAAAACAAAGACAAGAAGAGCCTATCCCCCGTTCAGAAAAGGAACAGAAAACCGCCAATCATTGGGGGCAGAAATCGGCTTGGTAACCATTTAGATCATTTTTGTTGTATGGATATTTTGGCTATAATTGGACGGAATAGGAATTCTACCTGGACAACCGGTAAGGCTCATAAAATGCCCTTGATCGATTGGAGATTAGAAGAAACTGCGAATCGAGGATCCATTGAGGCTTTACTATTTTTGTTAGAGATAGTACTTCATAAGAAAGACTACAAGACCTAAGATGACCGCAGAAGAGAGTATTACTATTTGCATGGGTCCCAATATTCTTAGTTTGCGATGAACGCCTGATTCCATGATTCAAAGCGAGACGATTGGATAATAAAGCACTTAGCTCCTCGGTATTGAAAATGATAACCACGTTTTAAGGCAGATAACTAGCATGGAATGGAGTGATGGGATGTTAGGATCTGACTAGCAAAACCTCAATGACATGGAAGTGGACAAGGTGGGATTCTTACCCACGATTCCGACTGGCTAACCGTCAATT
>PMBU01000035.1:0-3091 GCA_003153895.1 Methanomassiliicoccaceae archaeon
CAGATCGCGAGGTCGAGCTCGGCCTCGAGCGCACTGCAAGGGAAATGGGTCTCCGGACGCTCGACGACGTCAAGGTCATCGATAAGTCGCATCATCCATTGATGGAGATCACAACCCGACTTCTCAAGAATGAATAGAGCTTTGAGCAGATTGTTGAATCAGACTGCTTGAAAGAGAAGGTAAGAAATGGTTTGCTGGGTCAGAGCTTGCGCACCGCTTCCAGAATTATCTTCTGCTCTGTGGCCGCGACCATGCCGATGGTCTTGACCACGGTGTCAGGGTTCAAGCTGATGGAGTCGATGCCGCACCTCACCAGGAATTCAGTGAACTCAGGATATACTGAGGGAGCCTGCCCGCAAATGCCAACGGTCCTACCTTTCTTGTGAGCAACGTCGATGAGCATCTTGATCGCTCTTTTGATGGCCTCGTTGCGCTCATCAAAGTAGCCCATCTTTCCCAAGATGTCCGAGTCGCGATCGGCGCCCATAATCAATTGCGTGAGGTCGTTGGACCCGATTGAGAAGCCGTCGCACACCTCACAGAACTCCTCGGCCATGAAGACGATGACCGGTACCTCGGCCATCAGATAGAGCTTGAAGTCGTTGTTGCGCTTCAGGCCGACCTCATCCATCATTCCGTTGACTTCCTTTACCTCTCCAACGGTGCGGACGAAGGGCAGCATCACATGGATGTTCTTCAGTCCCATCTCTTCCCGCGCCTTCTTGACCGCTTGCAGTTCCAGCTTGAAAGCCTCGCGGTACTGCGGTGAGACATATCTCGAGCATCCGCGCCAGCCGATCATGGGGTTCTGTTCCACCGGTTCGTACTTCTCCCCACCCTGCATGTCACGGTACTCGTTGGTCTTGAAATCGCTCAGCCTGAGTATGATCGGCCTGGGGAAGAACGCCTTGCCCACTATCCCGATGCCCTCGGCGAGCTTGTCCACCAATTCGACGGACTTGCCCTTAGCCATCAATGCCTGAGGGTGTTCGCCGATGAATGAGGTGAAAAGGAATTCGATGCGCATCAGTCCCACTCCTGACGAGGGTAGCTTCGAGTATTCCTCGGCCTTGTGTGGGATACCCACATTGAGCAGGATCTTCGTTCCGGTGACCGGGACGCTCTGCACCATGGCGACGCTCTGGCTCTCTTCCTTCTTTTTCTCGATCGCCCCTTCCATCACGATGCCTCTGGTTCCATCCACAGTAATGATCATGCCTTCCTTGAGCAACTTTGTGGCTTCTCTCGTACCAACGATGCAAGGGGTGCCGAGCTCTCTCGCCACGATGGCGGCGTGGCAGGTCATTCCGCCTTCATCGGTCACGATCGCTGCGGCACGGGTCATCGCCGGGACCATATCCGGTGAGGTCATGACCGTCACCAGGATATCATCTTTCAACACGATGTCCAGGCTATCGGTCTCCTTCAAGACCCTGACCCTTCCAGAGGCCACACCAGGGCTGGCTGCCAGACCCTTAAGGATTGTCTTCTGCGAATGCGCTTGCTCAGTTGGGGATTCCTTACCTTTCATTCCGTTCACCTTTCCCTTGCCATTCGAACCAAGGGTCGTGACAGGCCTCGCCTGCACGACGTAAAACTCGTTGTCCTCCAAGCACCATTCGATGTCCATTGGCTTGTTATAATGTAGCTCGATCTGATTGCCGACGTCGGCGATCTCCAGGATCTGCTCGTCGGTCAGCTTCTGCGCCTCCATCAGGTTCTCCTCTACCTCTTCCCTGACGGTGTCGCCTTCCTTCCCTTTGACCAGCTTCCAGGTCTGTTTGGCGATGCGTTTGTTTATGATCTTGGTGTGGAACTTGTCCACGACATAAGTATCAGGCGTGACTTTGCCGCCAACGATGGCCTCTCCCAGACCGTATCCCGCCTCGACGATGATATGCGGCAGCTCGGAGTTCGGGTCCACAGTGAACATGATCCCAGCAACGTCCGAATTAACCATCCTCTGGACGACGACTGCTAACTTGACCTTGGAGTGCTCGAATCCTTTCGTGGTGCGATAGGAGATCGCCCGGGGCGTGAATAGCGACGACCAGCACTTCTTCACCTTGTCGATGAGGTCATCAGGCTCGAACACATTGAGGAAGGTGTCTTGCTGCCCAGCAAAGCTGGCTGTTGGAAGGTCCTCTGCGGTAGCGCTCGAGCGAACCGCTACGAAGCCGACCTTCTTTTTCGCTTCGAAGAGGCCATGGAATTCCTTCAGGATCTCGAGCCGGAGGTCATCTGGCACCTTGGCGTCATCGAAAGCCTTGCGGATCTTCAAGCTGACGTCCTGCAAAGAGACCTCGGATGTCACATCCACCTTCTCAAGATGAGTCTCCACCCGCTTCAGCAGGTCGTTCTTTTCCATAAAATAATCATAAGACGCTGTCGTCAGCACAAAACCGCCTGGAACTTTGAAACCGGCAGCGGTAAGCTCACCGAGATTTGCGGCCTTTCCACCTGCGATGGGAATATCGTTCACTCCCAGCTCTGCGATACTCATGATCCTCTTCATTTGCTCACCTGAACGCTGAAGGGGTTTAGCTCGCAGGGATTGCGCTCGTCGCATCCCGTTGGCATATTCCATTTAGGTCGAATAAACTCATGGGTAATAACCTTATTGGAGTAGATGCCAACGTTGAGACCTGTTATCCAGTATTCAAGGACAATGCTCCCCGACCTCAAGAATCATTGTGCGATGGAACTCGCCCGGACCGATTTGATTCCAATCGGGCATACTATTGCGATGATAGTCCGTGTCGTGAGTTTCTCGTTTTACAGTATAAATGCGGGTGAAACGAGAAGGTTGCATTGTTTAAATGCCCAGTGACCAGTCCCAGTCCTGAGAATATCACGAATATATTTCTTGCAAGTAATCTATCCTTTTCCTCATCCCCGAGGCGTTCCGGAATCGTATTTCTTCGGCATTATTCGAATATCGCACATATTTTGATGAATATCGAAGAATAATCTAATGCAAGGTTCAAATACGTTAACGGGTTTCAGGGAAATGGAAGAAATGGGGTTTTAGCATGACCACGGTTGAGATACGATGGCATGGTCGAGGCGGACAAGGGGTCGTCACAGCCAA
>PMBU01000035.1:3105-3292 GCA_003153895.1 Methanomassiliicoccaceae archaeon
ATCAATGTCCATAGCCAGGTTTACTATCCCGACTATGTGGTGGTTTTGGACAACACGCTGATTACCAATCCATCCATAAAGGAAGGACTGAAGGAGAAAGGCAAGATCATCGCCAATTTTCCGGATGGGAAGGAAAAGCTCAAAGCCTTGATTGGCAACGGCTATGATGTGCATGCCGTGAATGCAA
>PMBU01000108.1 GCA_003153895.1 Methanomassiliicoccaceae archaeon
TGCCAAGCTCAGCGAGGGCGGGGTGAGGCCCGAGAGCGCTCCGGCGATACTCCAGAAGTTGGATAAGAAGGTTTACGATGAAGCGGTCCCGCTGATGCAGCAAGCGGGGATGAGCGACAGCTCGATCGATGACGTGGTCAATTTGACCAAGACCGTCGGCGGGGTAGATGCGCTGGAGAATCTTTCCGGAGAGCCGAGGAACTATCTGATGGAAGTGTTCCAGGTGCTCCAAAGCTACGGTCTCAAAGATGTGAAAGTGGACTTGGGCGTTGTCAGGGGCTTGGACTACTATACTGGAATCGTTTTCGAAGTGGACGCACCCATGCTCGGGGCGGAGAAGCAGATATGCGGCGGCGGATCATACTCTTTGACGGAACTCTTCGGAGGGGAGAAGACCTTCTCGACCGGATTCGCCATCGGCTTCGATCGCATCTTGCTGGCACTTGAACGAGAGGGGCTGAAGGCGCCACAGAAGAACGTGATTGCCTATGTCGTCCCGGTCAGCGAAACTATGCGCCTTGCAGCTTTCAAGATAACTGCTGAATTGAGAAGCAAGGGCATAACGACTGATGTAGATCTGATGCGTCGCAACCTGGGAAAGAACTTCAAATACGCCGATGCGATCGGAGCGAAGTTCGTGGTCATCGTGGGCGAGAAGGAAGCCGCTCAGGATTCGGTGACGGTACGAGACCTAAAGACTGGCGAGCAGCGCTTGGTAAGTAAGTCCGATCTGAGTCAGACTTTGAAAGGATGAGAGAAAAAGTGTCCGAGTCGATGTGGTTGGGGAAAACTGACATCGATGCTCAGGAGGAGAAATCGATACATCGACCCCGGACACTCAATTCTGCTTTGTCACCGCCGCTATTTAAACGTAATTGAAATTGATTTCGGGATATTGGGAAGGAGTCTGGTGTAACCCCTGCACCAAACGCCAATCCTTTCCTTGACTTCCTAGCTTTCAACGTCGAAGTAAAGGCGCATCAGGACCCTGTACTCAACTATCTTGTCGTCGTTGATCTTGCATTCCATCTCGGATACCCGGCCCCATCTGATCTCGCGCACGGTCTTTGCTGCGACTTCGATCGCGTTGTCCGCTGCCTTTGCAAAGTTCTTGTCGGAGATGCCAACTACCTCGATGATTTTCTGTACCATTTGTCTCACCTAGACTAGCAGAAGCCCCCGTTTCGTAATCTAGGCGCTTGCTGCTGCTATATTCATGGTAGCCGGCGATACTAGAACTTGGCGTCTGCCGGAGTGATCATCTCTTCTTGATCCTTTGAGCCAATTCCATCATGTCCAGTTCTTGATTGACAAGGCAATCGGCCCGACTGATCGAAGGATGTTCCCTCGGAGCATGAACGATCTTAGAATTTGGGAAGCTGCTCAAGAGATCCCTTGCTAGTTCGTAAAGGGGCAGTAGGTTGGCCGCCTTCACACGGTACTTGCCGAGCAGCTGGTTTACCACTAATTCACTGTCCATTGTGACCGTGACCTCTTCCGCTCCGACTCTCTTGGCTTCCGCCAGACCGGCGATCAGACCTCGGTACTCAGCTTCATTGTTCGTGGCTATTCCGATGTAGCCAGCCTGCTCTTTGAGCTTCTTCCCCTCTTTGGTGGAGATAAGGTAAGCGAAGGCGGCTGGTCCAGGATTGCCTCTTGCTCCCGCGTCAGTGAACACAAGCAAATGCATCTCAGCGACCAACTCTGCAAAGGAGTGAGGGAAGTTAAAACATCTAGCAATCGATCTTATAATGAGCGCACAAATCGGTTCTTCTCGTCCACTAATGCCACTTTCGCTGCGATCGGTGAGTCGGTGTACTCGAAAGCCATTATGATGACCTTTTCTCCTTTACGGACCAATCTTGCCGCACTTCCATTGACACAAACCATTCCCGAACCAGGTTTTCCAGCGACGACATAGGTCTCGAAACGTGCTCCATTATCAACGTCTGCGACCAAGACCTTCTCTCCTGGCCAGATATCCACCTTCTGCAGTAGTTCCTCGTCTATGGTAATACTCCCGACATAATCCGGGTTGGCGTCCGTGATCACGGCACGATGGATCTTAGCTCGGAGCAAGCATCTCATTTCGAACGACTCATATGCGGCCCGTTCAAGAACTTATCTGTGAAATACACCGGTTTTTGTCGTCGGAAAGGAAGCGAGCATGGCGACATATGAGGTCGATGGATGGATGGACCATCCAAGTTTGGATGGATTATCCCACCACAGCAAAAATTTGAGATACTGGCCATTCTCCGAAGGATACATAAACAACATATGAATTAGGGGAACCGGGAAGATGCGTTAACCCCGTTCAATGCGCATGTTCTAATCCCGAAAATTGTATGGAAGTGATTATAATGAAAAGAATAGGAATGTTCGCAATTCTGGCGGTTATCGTTCTTCTGGCTTCTGCGATCCCATCAGTAAAAGCGGAGGGCGCAGCGATTTCTGTTACGGATTCCCGAGGAGTAACCACGACTTTGGCTCAGCCAGCGACTCATGTGGCCGCATTCGGTGCGTTCGTCACGAACACTTTGGTTGACATTGGCTTCCTCAATACTGCCATAATATTGGATGCAAGCTCCTCATACGGGAAAAGCGGTATTGTCGAGGTTCAGAATTATTCGGCAGATAGGTTCGTTACGGTCAGTTCCACGAACAAGGATATGGTCATTCAGACTATGCTCCACCTCGCGGATAATTCCACCTGGAATAAGACAACTGATGTCATCATTGGA
Organism: Methanomassiliicoccaceae archaeon; assembly: GCA_003153895.1. Lineage (GTDB taxonomy): Archaea > Thermoplasmatota > Thermoplasmata > Methanomassiliicoccales > UBA472 > FEN-33. The sequence goes on from PMBU01000108.1 coordinate 2,745, forward strand.
TATGGCTATTCGACTCTATCAACAATGTGGTCGGAGCTTCAGCAAAATGGTTTCCATGTGATTACATTCTATCCAAACTCCTATGATGGAATCGTGAAGGTAGTGTCTGATATCGAGAGCGTCGTAGGCGCGAACCACAGCGTTTCTCAAAGGATGAGCTATGTCAAGACATACATAAGCGAAACTCTAAATGAGCATGGGATCAACCAAACCTCCGAGAAGATAAAGGCTCTCTATGCAAGTTACAGCGCCAACACACTGAGACTTGGAAACGGCGGGTCGGTCACCGTTGATTTCATCAACTTCGCGGGCGGAAACAATGTTGCCAACGATACATCGAAGGGCGTGCCGACGTATGAGGGGAGTTTCTCGGCAATACTTCAACTTTCACCGAAATATGTGTTGCTTGACGGTTATTACTCGGGCAGCGCGGCTGAATTCTCCCAATTGATCGGTAACGACAGTATTGTCGTTTTTAAGATGGACAAATCCTGGAACACCTATTGTCCTGACGCCGCCATAGGCCTATGGACCATTGCCAGCCTTTTCTATCCACAATATTTCAGTGGCAATACCCCAATAGTGCCAGCAGCCCCCCAGAGTAATGATTATACGATTCCGATTGTGGTAGGAGTGGGAGCCATTGTTGTGGTGGCAGCCTTGGTCATTGCTTTAAGGAGACGCAATTAGTGCAGGGACCAACCAGCAACCAAACCTCTTTAGTCATCTTCTTTATTCAAGGGTGATTCATGAAAGGTGTCGTTACGAGGCGTCGGCTGATTACGGTCTTTGCAGCCTTGTTTTTGATATTACTTGCTTTCATGGTCCTCGATTTGACGCAGGCTTTCATCCCGTTGTCCTTCGAAAAGGCATTCTGGGCACTGCTCGGAATAGGTACCAACACAGACGTCATCATTGTCCAGAAAATGAACCTTCCTCGGGTCATCATGGGCTGTCTGGTTGGAGCAGGCCTGGGAATCGCGGGAGCGGTCATGCAGGCGGTTTTCAGGAATCCGATGGCATCCCCTTACATATTGGGGCTTTCATCAGGCGCAGCTCTCGGCGCGGCGATCGGAATGACAGTCACGATACCTTTCCTCCCGACGATTGCGCTAGTCCCTCTGCTCGCTTTCGTAACCTGTATGGCAACCCTGTTCTTGGTCTACTCCATATCGCGCATTGGCGGGCGAGTCCCCACCGAAACGCTCCTGCTAGCCGGCATCGCGGTCGGGTCGTTTCTCACTGCCCTCGTTTCATTGCTGACCTACCTGGCAGAGAACCAGCTGCAGGGCATCGTATATTGGACCATGGGGAACCTAACCAATGTCAATTGGAATAACATCTTGATTGTGGCTCCTCTGATGATTGCAGGAGGTATCCTGATGATCGCCTGCTCCCGCGACCTAAATGCGATGATGCTGGGCGATGCTCACGCAATGGATCTCGGGGTTGAAGTGAAGAAGGTGCGAGTGCAGCTCTTGGTGGCATCAGCGCTCGTGACCGCCGCTGCGGTAGCTTTTGTCGGTGTGATCGGATTCGTCGGATTGGTGGTGCCACACATTCTGCGCATTGTATTGGGGCCGAACAATAGGGTTCTGCTCCCAGCTTCATTGCTAGGTGGCGCCGCCTTCCTAGTGATGTGCGATTACATGTCCAGGGTGATTGCACCTAGCATTGGGATCCTGCCGATAGGCATCATAACAGCGTTGATTGGTGCGCCTTATTTCATTTATTTGCTCCGAAGGAGAAGGAACGAGGTAGGGTGGGATTGATGCTGGGCACGAATGACCTTAATTTCTCTTACCGGGAGAGACCGGTACTCCAAGAGATCAATTTGAATATCAAGAAAGGCGAGATGCTCGGCATCCTCGGTCCTAATGGGTGCGGCAAGACGACACTTCTCAAACTACTGAATCGCAATCTCNNCCGATCTCGAAAAAGTGTCAAAGCGAGAGATTGCCAGGCATATTGCGGTAGTTCCGCAGAGCAACGAAATCCGGTTCGCTTTCTCCGTAAGAGACATCGTGATGATGGGGCGCATGCCGTTCATGGGTCAATTCCAAGGAGAATCGACGGAAGATATGCGCATCGTCGAGGAATCGATGAAGAAGACNNGGAATTTGCGGATAGGTTCATCAACACGATGAGTGGCGGAGAAAGGCAAAGGGTCATTATTGCTAGGGCGCTCGCCCAAAAGCCGGAGATCATCCTGCTGGATGAGCCCAACCTCCATCTGGATATTTCATACCAGTTCGAGGTCCTCGACCTCATGAAGAAACTGTCGGAAGAGGAGGATTTGACGGTGGTCATCGTTTCCCACGATCTTCCAATGGTAGTCAAATATTGTGACAGAATANNTGCTGATTCATGACCACAGGATATTTGCAATGGGAACACCAGAGGAAGTCCTAACTCGCGAGAACATGAGGATTGTATTCCATGTAGATGCGGTGTTTGAGTATGACTCTACCCTTAAAACGAACAGCGTCAAAATTATGGGTGCCTGCAAGAAACAGGGCTGAACTCAATTCAGAAATGACAAAAAGAAGGTGTGGAGAGGGTTGAACACTATTAGGCGGATCATGGAAGGTTTTTATCTCACCTGAGAGACTTGAGGTTGGAGGAGTATTAAGGTGGTATTATCGAATGCCAATCTTCAGAGTGAATTACGAAGAGAAAAGTTGCACCGCAATCCTCTGCAACCACGGCTGTAACTGGGATTGCAGCATCTGCTCTTACAAGTTGCGGGGCGATCTTCAGCCCACCCGTTTTCTATCAATAGAAAACNNTACTCGGTGCTCTTTCGTCCGCCAAGATAGAAAACGTAGTTCTGCTCGGGGGTGAGCCGCTCACTTGCGAAGATCTGGATGTGATCATCGATTTTGCCAATAACGAACTGGAGGCGCGGGTAAAGATTGCACATAGCAATGCTTCCATTATGCCACCAGAAGGAATTGACGAAATGGGGGTTAGCCTGCGAGCAGTCACGAAAAGGAAACATCAGCAGCTGACCGGGGCCCCAAACAACATGGTATTAGCGAATATTTTCAAGTTGTTCGATCGCGGAATCGAGCTCAAGATAAGCACCATTCTGATCCCAGAGGTCATCACCTTGGACGAAATAAGACGGATATCTGAGTATGTGGCCTCTGTAGATGAAAGCATTCCCTTCCACATCACTGGGTATCTTCCTGTTCCGGGTATTCCGTGGGCGAGTCCAACGCAGGAGGAGATGAAGGCGGCAATTAGGGTGGCCTGCAGGAGCCTGAAAAAAGTGACCTGTTCTTCGCTCTCCGTGAAGGATTATATGGAAATCACCGAGAAGGATAGCCTGCATTGCATAGATTGAAAGCACAAACGTAAATTTGTTAAGGCATCCAGCAATTCCCTCCCTGGTGAATGATGACCTCCAAGGTGATAGTGCTATCTGGCATCTGCGGTTTCGAAACGACCATCGAGGCGCGCGAC
>PMBU01000029.1 GCA_003153895.1 Methanomassiliicoccaceae archaeon
TTCCAGACAATCACCATCGCGATGCAACGAGCCAGACCGGTGAGGATGAGCCCGATCCTAAAGAACACGTTGTCCGGCAAGAAGATCCAGGCCAGGGAGAACATTAGTAATGGGCCCACAGCATAGTTCAAGAACAGGGATGTCCCGAACATCTTCTTGGCCTCGGGTTGCCTGGGGATTTCCTTGAGTTCTTCATACTTGACGCGAGCCAAAGGAGGCCACATCATCAGGATGAGGCCGATGGCGATCGGTATCGACGTCGTCCCGATGCTTAAGCTGTTCAGACCATCAGCGATACCTAGAACAGTCGCCCCGAGCCCAATGCCAATAAAGATCGCCATGAAGATCCAGAGGGTCAGAAACTTATTCAAGAATGACAGCTTCTTCGGGCTCTGCGGTGCCTTTGGTGCATCTTCGCGATCCTCGGTCATGTCCCAGCCCTATCACCTCAATCGAGAGTGATTTCAATTGTTATTGAAATGATGAACAGATACAAATATGTTCCTAACCATCGTTACTTGCAGTATCCAGTTAACGCCATTGAGGCAGAAATGAACACTGTCCTATTCATATGCACTCACAATTCTGCTCGGTCACAGATGGCTGAAGGCCTGGTCAACTCACTCTATCCAAAGGTTCTTCGCGCGAAGAGCGCCGGCACCAAGCCTAGCAAAGTGAGCCCTTTCGCTATCCAGGTCATGGCAGAAATGGACATAGACATCTCCGGTCAAAGGTCCAAAGGCCTTGGTGAGTTCGAAGGCCAGCAATTCGATTATGTTGTGATGGTCTGCTCAGATGCTGCTGAGACATGCCCCTTCTTTCCTGGAGGTAAGGAGCAGATCCACCACGGGTTCAAGGACCCGGCAGCAGTCGAAGGGTCAGACTTGGCTAGACTGCTGGCTTTCAGGAAGAGCAGGAACGACATCAACAAGTGGATAATCGACAATCTGGTATTGCGAGACGGATAGAGTGTGTTAAGATGGTAACCAAGAGAGGGAAGAAGGAGAGCTGCTGCCCAGATGTCATGAATCTCCCCGAGGAGATGGAAGCGGCGGTAAGGGAGAAGGGCGGGTTGGAGAGCCTTAAGGGTCAAGTCCCGGATAGGAAAAGCCTCGGTGCCGAAGCTGACATCTTCCACGCCTTATCCGAGCCAATCCGGCTCCAGATAATGTATGCCCTTCTCATCACCGATCTCTGTCCCTGCCTGCTGAAGGAGATCACCGGGCTATCCAACTCCAAGCTATCCTATCATCTGAGCATCCTCGAGGAGGCGGGGCTCGTCCTCTCGTTGTCCAGGAAGAAGTGGCGAGTCTACTCCCTGACCGATACCGGCAGGTCCTGGATCAATGCCTAGGGTTTCCGCCAACATGCTGGCCTCGGTCCCTATTCAGAAGATGTCCTTGGCCAGGTCCCTGAGGTTCTTCACTCCTTCCGGAGCATGGTCGAGCAATGGAACAAGGAACAATGGCACCTTGAATCGCGGGCCGATCTCCTGCAGGTACTTCATCTGCTGTCTCCGCCGGCTCTCGAAGAACGCATTGCGGCCATACTGCTCGGGCAGGATGTAGTTCACTGCGACGAGTGCGGTCTCGATGCCCACCTGCTTTTTTAGCTCCTGGGATGCGCGCCACGCCTCGATTATCGGCGTATACTCAGGGTAGACGACGAAGATGAAGGTGCTCTTGTCCCTGGACCTCATTGTTTCGATTACGCTCGCGTACTTGTTCCTCGTCTCCGCGGACGTGTTCTTAGCCAGCGTGCCTAGGTCGATGAATCCTTTCCAATCATTGGGCAGCTCCAGCAATCGGAGCGTGTGACCGGTCGGCGCGGTGTCGAAGATCACGATCTGGAAGCCTTCCAGCTCGAAATAGCTCATGAACTTCTCGAAGGCGGACATCTCCTCGGCGCAAGGGGAGTTTAGATCCTCCTCCACTGACTTCATTACTTCTTTCGGCTGGTCCTTCACTGAGTTCAGGATCCTTTTCCGGTACTCTTCGAGCGCGACCTTCTGGTCGATCCGGGCGACGTACAGATTGTTGACGCCTTTTACCGGCGCAGGCACCGACCCAACCTCCTGCTCGAACATCTCCTGGAGGTGGGATGCTGGGTCGGTGGTAACAATCAAAGTCCTCAGCCCCTGGTCTGCCAGATACACCGAGGCAGCGCATGCAACGGTGCTCTTGCCCACCCCTCCCTTTCCGGTAAAGAAGAGATATCTCGTACCGTTGGCGGGGTGAAGCAGTCTTCTGACCGCATCCTTGTCGCTTCTTATTGTTGCCGAAGCGGTTTGCACCGTCTCAGGCGTATGTCGCACATTAACTTTACGGTTATCGAACAGGTAGGAGGCCACTGACTCCAACGCATCAACGCCATTGATCTCGGTATCCTGCAGCGGATACTGCAGTTCGCTGAGCACGAAATCGTGCTTGATCTCCTCCAGCATCTTGTCTTCCTCCGCCTTCTTCTTCCGGAAGAAGGCATCGGTCGCCGCCTCGGTCGGGAGGACGCCGTTGATGATCAGCGAATTCGTCTTTATCCCCAACTTAGAGAGTTCCTCCATGCTTCGGTTGGTCTCGATGATAGACGACCGCTCCGGCTTGAGAACGAATATGAAGGAAGTCTTCGCGCCGTCCTGGAGGTAGCCGATAGCCTTCTTGTACTTTGCCTTGGCCCCTTGCAACGAAGAGCTCGGCCCGATACAGGTCGATCCGCCCTTGTCCAGTTCTTCTGACCAACCACTAGGGAGCTCCAATAGCCGTATGGTATGGCCGGTCGGCGCCGTATCGAAGACGACAGCGTCGTATTGGGGGTCGTCCATGAACTCGATGAAGCTGTCGAAGGCTGCGACCTCATCGACGCAAGGACTCTTCAGCTGTTCCATCATCGCATCCAGATTCTTCGGGTCCAGGATTCCTTTCAAAGGTGAGACCATCCGCTCACGATATTCTTGAGATGCCACATCAGGGTTAATCTCAACGGCGGAGAGGTTAGACACTTTGACTATGGCCCGTATATGGGGTCCTATCTCCTGCTCGAATATGTCCCCCAGGTTCGGCGCTGGGTCGGTGGTCACGATGAGCGTCTTGTATCCCTTGCGGGCGAGCCAAACCGCCGTGGCGCAGCTCATGGTGCTCTTGCCCACCCCTCCCTTGCCGCTGAAGAAGATGAATTTGGTCTTGCCCTTTTCCGGCTCGATCAACGTGTTCATTTCATCACCCATCTGACGTCAGCTCCGCCAAGAGGGCCGATTTCATTTCATCGTAGGTCATATACCTCTGCTTGGCCAAGATCATCCCGTTCAGCAAGGTTATTGGCAGGATGTCGGTCCCCATCGTCTTGACCAAATTGAGCACCTCAGGCTGTTCCAGATATGCTTGGGCATTGAAGGATAAGGACACCCTGATGATCTGCGCCTTAGGGAATTCCTCCTGCAACCGTTTTACGTCCCCAGTCAGTTGGATGAGCGACTTGTTAGGCTCTGGACCACATATCCCTGTTGAACAGCACAGCATTCCTTCGTAGATTACCAATTTCGTTGACATTCTAATCACCCGAGATCTCCTATGAGTTGATTGTCATTTCAATGGTTTTTGAATTATCACGCATGATTTAAAAACTTTGTCATTTCAAATGCATTTGAATTGATGTGTCCCATTTTATCAAAGGATAACGACATAGTATGTCGGATAGACACACTTTAATATCACAATTGGCTCTGCACCAATCTCACAACTTCTTCAACCTCCTCAGGGGTTGGATTGAACCGATCATGCACTTTCTTTATCCCCAAGTCGGTAATGACAACTTGAATGGTAGGTTCGATGCCAGCACTTATCAAAGTCTTGTGAGCGCATTTGACAGCGCAACCATCCAAGCATACGATCCGGTTGGCCTTCTTCGCTGAGGTAATGAAATCCTCTCCATGTGAGCCAACTCCCGCCAGGCATGCGAACTTCCCCAATCCTTGTGAGGACAGGGACTTGGCCACCTCATTCGCAATCTGCCCGACGCTGGAGGCACCGGAGCAGGAATAGACCATAGTACCCGTATTGGAGCATCCACACGTTGGATTGGCCGCCTTCGCATCGGGGGCGGGGTCGGATGTCGGTTTTGGGCTTTCTTCCTTGCCAGCGCCCTGGATCATCTCCTTTATCTCCTCCATACTGGGCACCCTTCCCAACGACCTGATCTCGCCGTCGATCACAAGTCCTGGTGTCGCTGTGATCCCCTTGCGGATGAGCATCTCGAAATCCTCCACCTTGGCGATCTGAGCGTCGACCCCCAATTCATCCACTGCCTGCTGCACATACTTCATAAGCCGCTCGCAATTGACACATCCAATTCCGAATATCTCAATCAACACAATCTATCCCTCCGATGGTACTCTTCCAATAGAGCCCTTTTGTACTCCGAGCTGGCGCTCGATGGCACATAATTGAAGATTTTGATCTTCTTAAGCAATGCCTCTCCAATCTCGGAGTCGCCGGGAAGATCCATTTTCTCGATCTCGCTCATTACTTCATCGAGCTTTGCTAGGCCGACTGGAATTCCATCTATTGTTAGACGCTTTGTCATGCGTGCCGCCGCCTCAGGGCAACAGGGCTTCTCTTCCAACGCTCTCATATTAATTCCCTATCTTCTGAAACCAACATAATTGCTAACGATGATTTGATATTTCAACATTATTCAAAATGAGACTGTTTACATCTTCGGTTGCATAGGCCCATTTGAACGATCAAGCAATGCTTAGAATCCTACCCGGTTATTTTCCTCATCGAAGCCAAAAGCGATCGATTCGGTGCTGAGTCTATCTATTGCGTCTTGCCATCAGTCTTCAAAAATTCGATAAGAATGTTCTTTTCTCCCCTTATTAAGATCTCGCGCAAGGTAGAAGGTGATATGTGGCAAAGTTCGGACAACTCTTTGATAGTGACTTTGCTGGGATAATCATAATAGCCTTTTTCCAATGCGAGTGCGACTAATTCCCTTTGCCTTCTTGTCACGCTCCCAATTTCCTCCATTCTTGTGAGCCGGCGTATCTCGACCACCAAGCCCATTTCGTTCAGCTTTTTTATCAAGGCAGGCATGGAACCCTCGATCCCCACCAGGATTTTGAAGCGCACGATACCATCCCCTTCCGCGCGAGCGCATTCCATGAAGCATCCGCTATCCAGGATGTGCCGAATTATCATGCAATTCTCCATCACCACCGTACCAACCAGACAACCGTTTTCGACCTCCTCAACATCAGCAGTCGTTACCTCGGGATGCGATCGAATTGCCTGGACCATGCTCTCTCCCTTCCCCTCTGGAATGCGAAATATAGCCTGGCCGCCTTTTCCCCTCCAAGGGATACAATCGATTATCGTCACTGGACTGAGATAGCGAGAGGCAATGTCGTTGATCCATCCCTCCATATTCATTACATCCAGGACGACTTCCATCATATGTCCACATATAACATCGGGGAGGAATGTAAGTTCTTTTGTTTTCGATAGGTAGGTTCTTGAATTCTATGTTATTATCAGCCAGATTCGAATTCGATGAGAGTGTGTCCGAAATCGGACATCTAGAAGCGGGGAAAAGGGTATGCCAAACTGGGTCGTTCTCGCTTTGGTGAGACAGATTGCGCATTGGAATAATTGCCTGTGATGCCCTCAAGGACGAAATAGAAGCATTGACGCGCGACACACAAGATGTGGTCATCCGGGAGTATCTAGACTTCGGATATCACTTGGACCCGCCTCGGATGCGCCAAATCCTTACTGAAAAGGTCAATTCCCTTGCTGGAAAGGTGGATCTAGTATTCCTTGGCTATGCATACTGCCAATCTCTAAAGGGATTGCCATCGGAGCTCACCGTCCCTACAATCATGTTGGAGTATGAGGATTGCATTGCCTGCCTTCTTGGACCAGATGAATATGCGAGACAAAAGCATAAAGGAAAAATCACCTGGTTTTATCCCGGAGGCTGGGCAAAATATGGTCTAGAAGGCTTGACTCAACTTTTCAAGCTAGACTCATTGCGTAACCAAGGTTATGAATCCATATATTTCTTGAAGCTGATGTTCGATGGGTTCTCTCGATGCCTCTTCATAGACACCAAAGTGGGTGACATCGCCCTATCGGAAGCCAACTCACGCCACTTCGCAAACAAGCTGGGAATGGAGCACGATAGAACTGAAGGGACACTATGCAATCTTGAAGAGGTCTGGAGCAGAGTGCGCTCAAAAACAATTGAATTGGAAATGTTGCAAGAACCGGAGATTCTAGCAAAGAATAATGAGCATATTCTAAACGATTCTCAATCTGAACTATCGGGTCATCTGATTTAGCACGTAGTGAAGGTTTTTTCCTTGTATAGCTCGATCCTTATTCCCCTTCTATTGTCGGATATTTCAAGATATATTGAAATACCTCTCTC
>PMBU01000131.1 GCA_003153895.1 Methanomassiliicoccaceae archaeon
GAGAGCGGCGTGATCGTGGTCGCACAGGAGCAGGCGGTGGAGATCGCCAACCGAGCGCTCGACGTCATGGAGCGAGAGAACCGCATCCGCGAGGAGATCAAGCGCGGGGGGACGCTATCGAGCGTGCAGGAACTGGAGAAGTGGGAACAGGTGAGATGATCAATCGGTTCGTTCCCGATTCGAACTTTAATTACGAACACCCTCGGAAAAGCCGTTTATATTGTATCAGCAGTAAGACTTCCGAATGAGCGACCATTCTTCCTGGATGAACTTACATAACCATTCCATCCATTCCGACGGGGATTTCTCGCCGGAGCAGATTGCCGCCGAGGCGTCCAGAGGCTGCTTGACGCACGTGGCGATCACCGACCACTTCGAGACCGCGAAGGTGCGCCGCTGCCTGAAATCCGAAGGGCTGGATGATTACATCAGGGAGATCAGATCACTGAACGAAAGGTATGATGGCTCGTTGCGAGTGCTCGCCGGGGTCGAGATCGACACCAATCCTGACCGCTGCGTTTTGGAAGAGCTCCCGGTGGATCGTCTGAACCGATTGGACCTGGTGCTTTTCGAATTCGTCAATGATGAATGGAACGGCGGCTCTTCTCTGGCGGAGATCGCACCTTTGATCGACAGCATCAAGGTCCCCTGCGGCCTGGTCCACACCGACTTCGCGAGGGTGTTCCAGAGCTTCTCGCCATGCGACGTGGCGGAGATGCTCGCTTCTCACGACCTCTTTGCCGAGGTCAACACCGCGTCCATTTACAAGCGCCAGGGGATTCCCTATTATGAGCATGCAGAACGCTATTATCGCGCTTTCCATGATAAGGTAAGGATAAGTATCGGTACGGACGCGCACCGGACCTTAAGGGAGGTGTCCAACCTCGGGCGCGGGTATGCGTTCATCGACCGATTGGGGGCGGCAGACGACCTGGTCGAAATCAAATGATTTGAGAATTCTGATCGTGTGCGTAAGATGTCTCTCGTTCTTCGGGTTGGGTAACAATTTCGATTCCTAGAGAGGAATATATATTTGGAATGAGCTGATTGTTTCATACATCAGGCGTATCGCCAGGGGATTGTCCGGATGAAGAAGACTTGGAGTGTGAGAAGGAGCCGTGAGGCAGTGTCACCGGTCATCGCAACAATCTTGATGGTCGCCATTACGGTTGTTTTAGCTGCTGTTCTTTATGTCATGGTCATGGGTTTCGGGACGACCGGAAACCAAACGCCTTTGGGGTCGTTGACAACCGTGACCAAGCTCAGCCCTACGACTTACAAGATTACCTTCGGTGTCGTTTCTCCTGAAACGAAGTACGAGCAATGCGGGGCAAGGATCGAGCCGGTAGCTGGCAGTCTCGTCCCGATAACGACGTTCAACGACGCGGGAGTGACCCCGTCAGATAGCGTAGTTGGTATTGATGTCTTTGACCTGGGCGGCGATGAGAAGATCAGTGTTGGGGATTATCTTGTTGTCACGACCGACTCCGCATGGGCAGGAACAGATGCAGGGGATTGGACAATAACTGTTTATTTCCTTGCAACTGGTGGAAGCATCGCGTCGGAAGTGTTCACGGTCTCCGCCTGAGCATATCCAAACCCTTTGATTTCTTCCACTTTTCTTTGAGCTTGCTGTATCAGGTATCTATTGACCCGCCTGGTGCAAGTGTCATATACGCTAGGTCGCCCAATAATTTCGACCCGTGCGGTTCTGAACGATATTCATACGCGTATGAGACAAGGAATGGCGAATGGAAATGGATGATGAGGCCCAGAAATAGATCTGGGAGCGGACCGAAACCTCCGGTTAAATGTACTTCTAGATTGCAAAAAAATCAATAAAGTCAAAGGATAGAAAAAATGGAAAGAATTACCTGATGGGTTTTAATACTGGCCCATCTGGTCGGCCATCTTCCGTAGGCGGTCGATGCGGTCCTTCACCGGCGGGTGGGTCATGAAGATGCGCACGAAGCCACCCCCGGAGATCGGGTTCACGATCCATAGGCTGGAGGATGCGGGGTTGCCGAGCTTCATCGGGTTGCGCCGGTTCGCAACCTCCAACTTCTCCAATGCCCTGGCGAGGTACAGCGGCTTACCGATGATCATTGCGCCTTCTTGATCGGCTTTGTACTCCCGGCTTCTGGATATCGCTAGTTGGACCAACAGGGCTGCGATCGGCGCCGTTATCGCCACCACCAGCATGATGATCGCCGTGCCGTTGTCACGACGGCCTCCACCGCTGAACATTGAGCCCCAGAAGGCCCAGCGCGCTGCGAACGATATCGCACCGGCGAGCGTTGCGGCAATTGTCATCACCAGGATGTCGCGGTCCTTGATGTGCGCCATCTCGTGAGCCAGCACGCCCTCGAGCTCGTTGTCGTCCAATATCTTCAATATGCCCTCGGTTGCTGCGACGACCGCGTTCTTCGGGTTGCGGCCGGTAGCGAAAGCGTTAGGCGTTTGGGTCGGCACGACCGCTATCTTCGGCATCGGCAGACCTGAAAGGTCTGAGATCTTCTTTACGGCGCGATAGAGGCGTGGCGCCTCGACCTCGCTCACGATCTTGGCCTTGTAAGACCAGAGTACTATTTTCGATGAATAGAAGTATGAAATCAGATTGATGATCGCCGCGAAGGCCAGGAAGAACAACATCCCGGTAATCCAGTTGCCCAGGAAGTAATCTCCAAGGACCCATCCGACCACCCCGAACAGGGCGAACATGAACAGGAACAGGAATACCGTCCTGAACGAAGCCCCAAGAGCTGCCATTTTATTCACCTCGAATTCCATCTCATGTTGGGGCCTCTATTTAAGAGTTATCAGCCCTTCTATAAAAAAGTTGTCCGATTCGAACAAGCCTGGCCAATTAGGATAGGAAGGGCGGATTCTCGCCCGATTGTCTATATAGCGACGTAGGCGACGCGCCTTCCGCTCTGCCTCGCCGCGATCTTTCCTTTCTTGACCATGTCGTCCAACATGATGGAGAGCGTCTCCTCATCGATGTTCGATATCTCCGCCAACTGATGGAACGTCTGCCCGCCTTCCTTGCGCACCGCAGCCAGGACCGCCTCGCGCGCCTTTTCCGCCCTGTCGCGCGCTTCCTTCTCCCTGATTGCCCTTTCCTGATCGATTATTACTCGGTCAAGCTGCGCGCCCATCATCTCCAGGCCTCGGAATTTGAATCTTACTGGGTCTCTCTGCAGCAGTTCGGACAATTCGTCCACGTCCAATCCGGCATCGCGCCATTTCGTCATGCGGTCCATGTACGAAATCTGCTGCTCCGGTATCTGTTCTGAAGGCCTGCCGAGCGTCGGGGTATAGGCGACGTTCATACCATCGAAGGCCTGATGCACCCTCTCCAGTCGCTCGATGCCTGCGACCTCGTCGGCCACATCTGCTTCGAAAGTGCTGGTCCCCTTCACTTTGGCGAAACCTAGATCCTTGAGCGTGGTCTCGACCTCGCTGGGAGACTTCCCACCGCTGAAATGCATCACTTTGATGTAAGCCTTCATGAACACCGCATCCTTTTTCCTACTGACAACGATAAAATGTCAGCGATTATTAATGGTTTGGTCAATTTGGCTCAAGTTACATTAGGAGATAAGGTCATAGGCTGGTCGTTCCGGGAACGTGAGGCATGGTCACCGAGATAGAATTCGTGATGGACCGATTCCGCCGGTATTATCTGAGAAGTCCACCGCCCCCACCGGAGCGGTTCCGCAAGCGGGAGTTCGGTTTCATGTTCTTCGATCGGGGTTTCGTCCAGCGCCACCTCGAATTCCATCGGGTCGCGGACTTCCATTCTTTCTTGCTGAAGAACGTGCCCTCCCATTGCTACTATTCCTCCGCCTATTACGAGTCCCCAGGCGCCGAGAAGATGGAGGACAAGAACTGGCTTGGAGCAGACCTGATATTCGATCTTGACGCGGACCACATCCGAGGGGCGGAGGGGCTCTCCTATCAAGACATGCTCGCCCTGGTGAAGAAAGAGATGATCCGATTGCTGGATGACTACTTGTTGGGCGATCTGGGGTTCGATGAGTCTTGCCTTAAGGTCACGTTCTCCGGAGGAAGGGGATATCACGCCCACATCAGCGATCCTCGAGTGATGTCGTTGAGGAGCCATGAGCGGAGGGAGATCGTGGATTACATATCCGGAACGGACCTGAATGTCGAATGGCTGATGCCAGAGTACTCATCGGTCGAGAAGAAGTTCAAGGATAGGAGCATGGTGCTCAAGACCAGGCAGTTCCCAGCTCCCGGTGAAGGTGGCTGGAAAGGACGGTTGAGGACCGGTGTGGCGGGGTTGTTCGACGAGATGGAGCGACTTAGCGTCAAGGAAGCCATGGGCCGTTACGAGGGATTGAAGGGAGAGAAGGAGGAGACAGTCGCCGCCCTGTGGCGTGATCTTTTTTACGGCGAGCAAGGCAAACGAGGGAGGGACCTGATACTCGAGAAGAGCAATCTTGCTGATATCAAGGACAAGACGGCCAACCTCTTCCTGAACGTAATGGATAAGGACCTCAAGCCTCGGCTGGCAGGACAGGTCGATGAGCCGGTGACCAGCGATATCAAGAGGCTGATCCGTTTGCCCTTCTCGTTACATGGTAAGACCGGGTTGCGGGTCGTGGCGATGCACCGCGAGGACCTGGATGATTTCGATCCGATGAGAGATGCCTCTCCGGACGTCTTCGGCGACGAGCCGATCAAGGTGCGGATGCAACGGAAGGTCGACATCAGGATCCGAGGCGAGAGGTTCGTGCTTGAAGGCGATACCGAAGTGCCCGAGTACGCGGCGGTGTTCTTGATATGCCGCCGCGAGGCGACGTTGCTCGGAAAAGAAGAGGCGGAGAAGAACTCGAATTAAGACTCTGGGTAGTTGCCGAATTCGCTTCGGATTCGTTGTGGAAATGCCATATATTCATAATACTGGCTTTAATAATTCGAACCAAAACTATATAACCGGTACATGGCATTTTTTCCCGATAGGCATGCTTAGCGGGAAAGAGGCTCTGGCCGGNNCTGGTCCCCTTCTATCTGCCGATCAACTCTTTCATCTATTTCATCCTGCTGATGGCCTTGATAATGGTGGTCGAGGGATTCTTCTTCAAGATCCTAGAGATGCGCCTGATCCGATCGCCATCTACCAATTACTTCATTGCCAAGAACGCGATCCGGAGCGGACTGATTGTCGTGATAGTCTCGGCAGTGGTCATCATCCTTCTGTGGACGCCGTTCATGGCACAGGCGATCGAGACCTCATTCAATCGAACAGTAACGCTTCAAAACACAAACTCAACAACGGCAAGCGAATTCGTCTTGTTCTATGACCGGGATTCTCTTGGATTGGGCTCGGTTGATAAGATAACGGTCACGTCGAGCACGGGACCCGCCCGGGTCTATGTAGTATCGGAAAAAAACTATCTTGCCTATTCAAACAATCTCTCACAAATGATACCTTATAGGATCAATTCGCAGGAATATCTCGTAAATGGCCAGTTGACCATCCCCATGAACCCATTGCCTTTCGGCAAGTACTACGTTGTCTTGGACACGGTTCGTTCGGACGCGAGCTCGGTCAGCGTTACCTTCCATAGTGCGATCTCGCCGACATTCCTCGGCTATGTTCCGTTCTTCGCTTTGTTGTTCATCGTTGCCTATGGCGGATGGATGGCTTATATGCTACCGGTGAAGCGGAAGTTCGCTGGCGGTGCGATCTATAGCTAGAAGACGCAGCAGGACGAGCGTTTGATGATTCCATAGCCCTGGGCTTTCGCCCAGACCTCGGTCTTGGGGGAGGGCATGGCGATCCTGCGGACGCCGAGTCCGATGGCCTTAATCTCTAATTCCCAGTTTCCCCTCGGCCGCATGCAACCGAGGATGATCGGAACATCAAGGGCATCGACCGCTCTCTCCACTATCTCCAGGAGATGATCGTCGCTAGGCGACTGCGAGCCTTCCATCGGTGTGCCCTTCGTCGGCATGAGCGAAAGGATCACCAATCCATCGATCGGGTTCTTGGCAGCCATCTCGATCGCTGCGATCTCGAACCGGTCCTCCTCGCCGGATAGCCCGACCAGCAGGTGCGGTACAACGCTCTTTATATCTGCCGTGAAAAGAGAGGTCAATGTTCCAGCATAGGCCTCAGGGCCGCAAGAGAGATGTAACCTCTTGCGAATTGCCTCTGGATCCTGGACGAGGTCGAAGGAGATGCAATCGACGTTTGCATCGGCAATAGCTGAGGCTTCCTCATCGTCGACAAGTCCAGTCTGGAGATTGACCTTCAGCTTGGTCTCTAGTTTGATGCGCTTCAAAGCAGGTAGGAATGGTGCGAGAGGTATCTTCCCATTCTTGTCGCATCCTCCGGATACGAGCATTCCCTCGGCGCCGCCTGCATCAAGCTCCTTCGCTATCTTGATCAGGTCCGCCGGGTTCGGGGCCGGCATCATGCCCTTGAGGTAGTGAGCGCGGCAGTGATCGCATTGCAGGCTGCATTCGTCACCGGTCACCGATATGGCGGGAAAAGCCTTGCCTGGGTGATAGAGAAATAGTTGTTCCACTTTGCTTTGCATCGCCATGCCAATTAGCAAAAGCTTTATTCGTAAGTTCCGCTTCGTGTGCCAAGAGGCAATGCCATGAAGGCTTTCAGAGTCATTGGTACATTCAGGGTCAAAGACAGGGAGTTCCGAAACGATCTACAGGATTTCAAGGTCGAGCTTGCCGCCGCCGACGAGAAGGCCGCGAAGGAGAAGCTCGTCTCCAACTTCGGAAGTCATCACCGGGTCGGAAGAGAAGAGATCTTCATCAAGGAACTCACCTTGCTCAAGAATGAAGATATCACTGACCCGGTCGTGAAGCACCAGGTCGGTGGTTCGAAGTGAACGAAGAAGAGATCAAACAGGCGCTCTCCACCCTCGATCTGATGCGAGCGCAGGCAGAGAGCCTGGCAGAGCAGCAGCAACTCATCCAATACTCTTTGGAGGAGTATACCAGGGCGAAGGAAACATTGTCCAAGTGGAAGGATGCCAAGAAGGGCGAGGAGATTCTCGTTCCGATCGGAGGCAACTCCTTCGTTTTTGCCAAGGTCGAGTTCAATTCGAAGGCTTTGGTCGGGATCGGGAGTGGGGTCACGGTGGAAAAGCCGGTGGTGGAAGCGATCGCAACGCTCGACGGCAGAATAAATGAGATGGTCGAGGCGCTAAAGAAGATCAACGACAGCCTTACCATCCTCGAGACCCGCTCGGCCAATCTAACGAGGCAAGTCCAAGGCGAGTACGACAAGCTGCAAGGCAAGGCCTGAGCCAGGAGGTCCAGTGTTCGAGGCGCTGAAAAAGGTCCTGGGGCTCAAGAAGAAGGAGGAGCCGCTCCCGGAGAGCGCAGCCGATGTTGTCGGGACCTCGGGCAAGGGCATCAGCGAGTCCGACCTGGACGAGACGCTCTCGCAATTGGAGATAGGGCTGATGGAGGCGGACGTTGCCCTTCCGGTCATCGATGCGATCAAGGCAGAGGTGCGAAAGGACCTGCTCGGGAAGAAGGTCGACCGTCGCTTCGATGTCAACGATGCCATCAGGCTGTCGCTGAAGAACGCGGTCGAGAAGATCCTAAAGGTGAACACCTTCGACTTCGACGATTACGTGATGAAACATGAGAGGCCTTTGGTCATCATGTTCGTGGGCATCAACGGCACTGGCAAGACGACGATGATCGCGAAGTTGTGCAACCGCATTCAAAAGATGGGCTTAACGACGGTCCTATCCGCATCGGACACTTTCCGTGCCGGTGCTATCGAGCAGATCTCCATCCACGGCGAGAGGTTGGGCACGAAGGTGGTCAAGCACTCCGCCGGCGGAGACCCGGCGGCAGTGGCGTTCGATGCGCTGGACCATGCCAAGGCCCGAAAGCGGGATGTGGTCCTGGTCGATACGGCCGGCCGCATGCAGACCAATGCCAACCTGATGGACGAGATGAAGAAGATCAAGCGGGTCGCCAAGCCCCATCTGATCGTTTTCGTGGGCGATTCGCTCGCCGGGAACGACGCGGTCGAGCAGGCGAGGGTGTTCGATAAAGAAATCGGGATCGACGCCGTCATCCTAACGAAGATCGA
>PMBU01000052.1:0-5440 GCA_003153895.1 Methanomassiliicoccaceae archaeon
CGCAAGCTTCTATCCAATGCCCGCGTCGAGGGCGTCTCCCAACAGGAGTTCGATCGTGTCGTCGTCATAGATCTGCAGAAGGAGATCGCGTACAAGCTGGTCATCGAGCTCTTCGGGGAAGGAAACCTCCTTCTTGTCTCAGAGGGCAAGATAGTGAATTGCCTGATATCCAAGACCTGGAAGTCCAGGGAGGTCAGGCCCGGCGCTGACTACCAATTCCCCCCGGCACGCTTCAACCCGAGAACCCAGGGATTCGAGGCGTTCAAGAAGACTTTTCTTCTGTCCAATTCCGACGTAGTGCGCACCCTGGCCACGAGCATCAACCTTGGAGGGCAGTATGCCGAGGAAGTCTGCCTACGCGCCTCGGTCGACAAGGGAACAAAGGCCTCGAAGCTGGACGAGGCTTCGGTGGAGCGATTGTTCGCTGGGCTCAGATCGATGCTGGACGAGCTTCCATCGGCGCAGGCGACCGCCGTCCTTGAAGCGGAAAGCGCTATCGATGTGACTCCGCTCCCCTTGCGCATCCATCAGGATATGGGACGGGAACAATTCTCCTCTTTCTCCGCGGGATTGCAATTCTTCCTCGAGCACAGGAAAGTGGCAGAGAAGGTCGCCCTGGGTAATCCCGAGGTGCAGAAGCTGGAAAGGCAACTGCAGCAGCAACGCGACACCGCCGAGAGGGGAGGGGAGGAGTCCGAGCGGCTCACTCGTGCCGCCGAGGCGCTCTACACCGCATACGGCGAATATGACGGCATGCTCAGCACCATCAGGAAGAACGCCGACAAAACGGATTGGGAGGAGCTGAGGCGGTTCGCTAGCACCGTGCCGATGGTGGAATCCATCGACCCGCAGAAGAAGAAGGTCAGGGTGAGGCTGGCCGACGTGGTGGCCGATCTGGATTATCTCAGATCGCTCGATGACAACGCCAACCTCCTCTATTCCAAAGCAAAGGAGGCGCGGGAGAAACAGAGCCGCTCCTTGGAGCTAGTGCATGCTACCGAGTCGAAGATCGCCGCCCTTAGGGCGAAGGAGACCAAGGCGGCGCTGGTCGAGAAGACCACCGTGAAGAAGACCAAGGAGTTCTGGTTCGAGGCCTACAAATGGTTCATCACCTCCGGCGGCCATCTCATAGTCGCCGGCAGGGACGTCAGGACCAACGACCAAGTGGTGAAGAAGCACCTCAAACTGCCGGACCGGTACGCGCATGCGGACGTCCATGGAGCGCCAAGCGTCGTGGTTAAGGATGGGTCCAGTGCCAGCGAGCAGGAGCTGCGAGAGGCATGCATTTTCGCCCTGACCCATTCCAAGGCCTGGAACGCCGGCGTCCAGGAAGGGAGCGCCTATTGGGTACTGCCGGACCAAGTGTCCAAGACTCCGGATGCGGGGGCGTTCGTCCCCAGAGGCGCTTTCATCATCCGGGGCAAGCGCAACTACGAGCATCATATTTCACTGGAGCTGGCGATTGGGGAGATCGAGCACGAGGGCGCGAGGAAGATAATGTGCGCGCCTCGGACTGCCATGGAAGGACGATCGAAGCGTCACCTTCTGATAGCTCCGGGTGAAATGGCCAGAAGCAAGCTCTCTTCGGCTCTGGCCAAGGAGCTGGGAGTCCCCGAGGAGGAGGTATCTCGCATCCTTCCGCCTGGAGACGTGAAGATCCTGGAGAGCCACGGTCTGGTTCTCGGCCAACCGGTCAGTAAAGAATGAAGCGCCCGAGCCGGGATTCGAACCCGGGTCTAAAGATCCGCAATCTTTTAGGATATCCAAGCTACCCCACTCGGGCATAATCCCCAATGCTCACCGCTTTTTATACTTAACCCATCTCCTAAGCGACGGTTCTTCAGAATGCCTGGTAGTATGCTAGCTTGCCTTTCTCGCTCGAACCTCCTTCTTACTCCTAATCAGTGCCAAGTTCGCGGTCTTACTTTCGAGTTATCATTATAAGTCAGTCCGGGGGGGCTGGATTCGATTGGTCAACAGCATGCCAAGCTTGATATATGGATCTTTATTCAACGGACGGCAGGCCACGCACTTTGCCAATGACAAGACCGCCTTTCCTCTTTCCCCACAGACCCCTTGGAAGTAAGCTAGTTCGGAATAGAACGAGGCACGAGCCTCGATATCGTTGTCGAAAAGCTGCCTGTGTTCCTCCATCATCCGATATCTTACCTCTGGCACTCCCTTGAAGTCATTGGCAATATGACCTAAATCGTGCTTGTGATTTCGCACCAGGAACTCCTTCATGCAGACAAAACGATATCTCATCGCTAGCCTGACCAGAAATTCCCAGTCCTCGTGCATCCGGTAGCTTTCGTTGAAGCCCCCGACGCTAATCATCTGCTCCCTGGTCATGAGGAGCTCGTTCATAAGGACGCAAAGCCCAGGACCGTTCGACATTTCCACTGATCCCATGAGCGCATAATGGAGCAGATCACCCTCTTTACTGAAATCATGGAAGTTGGTTACCTTCCCATCCGCATCTGAGACGACATCGCTGAGGCAGTAGGAGACCACATCGCCGCTAACCGATGACCTGAGCTGCCCCAATTGCTTCTCGATCTTCGTTGGGAGGAATTCATCGTCGCTATCTAGGAATGAAATGTAGTGCCCTTGGGCCGCCTTGATGCCCGAGTTCCGCGCGGCGGAAACTCCCTGATTCTTTTCGTGACGAACGAGCCGGACCCGATCATCTTGGATCGATGAGAGCACTTCGCTGCAATCCTCGCTGGAACCGTCGTCAACTAGAATAATGTCCAAATCCTGATGCGTCTGACCGATCACGCTATTCAAGGCGCGGGGCAAAAGCGAGACCCGGTTGAAGAATGGGATCACCACACTGACCGACTCATCTTTACGCAGCAAAGTATCCCCCCATCGCGACCGCCGGAGATAGTTAGATACCATCTGCATAAATCTATCCGTGGTAGTCGCGAACAAGAACATGATTTGGCTGGTAAGGCTTGCCTCACGACGAAGCGGGAGGGAGTATTCCGCATACATCCCAGCAAATAAATTCACTCAATAGGAAGTGGTCATATCGAGCTTACCCTTCTTCCTTGCCAGTCGATCGGCGTAACGGAATATTGCGAGGGAGATCACGAAGAAGATGGCGCTCGAAACCAACAGGAAGAGGAATATCTCCGCCTCGCTGTAGGATTGGAGCCCACCTATGTTCATCACTCCCGAGCCGCTGAGGACGGCGCGACGTACGATCTCGAGCCAGTAGGTGATCGGTATTCCCATTCCGATTGCCTGGGCCCACTGTGGAAGCACCGTTATGGGGAAGACAACGCCACAGAACAGGTAGAACATGCCAGCAATGCCCTCGTTGATGCCCATGCCGTGCTTTGCGGTGAGGAACGATATTCCTGCCAAGGCGAGGCCGATCATGCAGATGCAGACCAGGCCGACGATCATTGCTAATGCCAGCAACACCCAGTTCACCGCCGCGAGGTTGATTTCCAGCCCAAGAACGATCACACCGAAGGCCAGCGTTATCAGGATGGCGATAGTGGTGATCACTATCTTGGGGACCGCGCGCCCCATTACGTACACGTAGAATGAGATCGGGGCGATGTAGATCTGCTTGAGGGTCTGATAATGCTCCCTATCCTCATGAATGACCATCACGATCCCGAAAAGTACCTGGGCCACGTACATGTAGAAGGCGTTTCCGATGAACATGAAGGCAAAGATGTCCGGGCGGGTCAGCGAGCTAGAGAAGATCACCAAGTACATCAGGACCAGGATCAAGGTGGCGGAGATCGGTTTGGCTATGGAGTATGCGACGAAGAGCCATGGTTTGGTCCAATTGGATTCGATCTGCCAACCGAGCCATGAAGCGTACTTCAGGGTGCGGAGCTGCTCCTTCACTGCCATCTCAGGGTGAGCCTCCCCTCGCGTTTAGCCAGATGCTCCATATAGCGCAACGAATAACGGGCCAGAAGCAGGAACAGCACCGCTAGGCCGACCATCAGCACCAGCTCGAACTGCCAAGTGAGGAACGGAAAGACGTTGGAGCCTGCGAACATCAGTTGCCTCATCGCATCCAACCCCAAAGTGATGGGGATGATCGATCCGGCGGCGGCCACCCAGAACCCCAGCTGCCTCACCGGAAAATAGAACCCGGATACCAGGTAGATCGGCTCTTGCATCAAGGTCGAGAAGTTCATAGCGCCTCGCCCCCAGACCATGTAGAGAGAGGCGAACATCATTCCCATGCCATAGATCGCGACGAGCGTGACCAGGAAGATGGCTATGAGTGCCAGCGGCTCAGTCACCTCGATCTGCACGTTAAAGATAAAGAAGCCAAGGATGAAGGTCGAGACCGCCCTGACGGTGGTGAAGAAAATTCCTCCGACGGCCATGCCTGCCAGCACCGCCATCCGGGACATCGGCGCCAGCATGTAGAGTTGGAGGTTCCCGGTCTCCTTCTCCCAGTAGAACTGGGCAGCCATNNAGTAGAAGATGAAGGCAGCTATGCCCAGCAAAGGAAGGAATATGTCGAAAAGCACCCAGCTCGGCTCCCTCCAGGGACCGAGGACGCGCGGATAGGCCCGTCCCATCATTGCCCGATAGTTCAGAAGCCAGTCGCTCATCCCAAGCCCCTTCCCACCAATCCGATGAAGACGTCCTCCAAGGTCGGCTGGCTCTTCGCCAATGACAGTACCTTCCCTTTCCTGGCGGTTATGAAGGAGATTATGTCGGCGATGACCGATTCGTCCTCGAGCACGAAGTTTATCTCCAAGCGATCTGGCTGTTCCTTGACCTCAAGCCCCTTGACCCCTGGGAGCTGGCCGACCGCGTTCACTTGCGGGAAGGGCGTCGTGACCAGGCTGAAGGTCGAGTTCCTAGAGATGCTTCGCTTGAGATTGGTGGGAGTATCGCATGCCAGGATCCGCCCTCGATCGATTATCGCCACCCGGTCGCAAAGCTCGTCCGCCTCTAGCATGTAGTGGGTGGTGAGGAGCACCGTCTTTCCGACCTGGTCCTTGACCCATCGACGGATGTAATCGCGGATGATGAAAGAGGCATTGACGTCCAGGCCAAGGGTCGGCTCATCCAGGAAGATGAGGTCCGGATCGGTCACGAAGCCTCGGACGACGTTCATCTTCTGCCTCTGCCCTGTTGAGATCGTTCTCAAGGTGGAGTTCTTCTTGTCAGCCAGGCCGAACGATGTCAGCATCTCGTCGATGCGCCGCTTCGCGACCTCGCTGGGCACGCCATAGAACTGGGTGAACATCCAAAGGTTCTCTTTGACGGTCAGTATGCCATAGCCGGATGTTTCCCCGCCCGAGACCATATTGATGCGGCGACGGATGCTCTGCGATTCCTTGACGACATCGTGGCCAAGGACCTTGACCGTTCCAGAACTTGGGAGGAGAAGAGTGGAAAGTATCTTTATGAGCGTGGTTTTGCCTGCACCGTTCGGACCGAGAAG
>PMBU01000052.1:5464-12861 GCA_003153895.1 Methanomassiliicoccaceae archaeon
ACAAAATCAGTTCTGCTTGCGCTGCCAGTAGGTTGTCACGTATCCAGCGATGCGGTTCCTCATGGTGATCGACTGGACGTTTGTCAGCTTGCCCACCAGGACCTTATTGGCCTCGAAATCGGCACTGAAGACCTTTGGGTACTTGCTGACGAGCTCGATGGCGACTCGTTTGATATAGGTAGGTCTGATCCTTCCCATTGTTACACCAGGTAAATCCGGGTTAAGGGCTGAGTCTATTTAAGTCTTTTTAACGAGGCGCTTGCGTGGCTTGCCACAGCTCAGCTTGCCTTCTGGGCAGGGTCCACGGACGCAGGGAGGACCGGCCTCTGAGAATATCCGCGGTGAGACCTCCTTCAGTTGCTTGAGCATCTCCTCCGCCACCTCTCTGATCTCCCATTGCGCCCTGGAGCATGTTCTCAGGGTGAGGAAGTGCCACAGCTCGCGGGCATTCATCGTGACCGTGATGTTGGTGGTGCAAGCGTTCGGCAAGGCGTATCTCGCGTCCTCGGCCGGGACCTTTTCCGCCAGATCGCGATAGGCCTGCCATGCCACTTTCATGGCGGAATCGAACTTCTCCTTCAGCGCTTCGTCCCCCGAGACTGAAGGTGGAGTGACGTAAGTCGGCTCCTTGATGGAAACGTACCTTTGGCTCTGCTGGCTGAACGACGCGATCCGATGGCGGACCAACTGATGGGTCAGCGCCCTGGAGACGCCCTCGATGCTGAAGGTATATGAGGCATGCTCGATCACGGAATGGTGGCCCATCCCCGTTATCTCGGAGATCATGCTTCCAGCACGCTCAGGGTCGACCTCCTCCAGCAGCTTGCTCGCCGCCTTCTTGGAATAGCACGAACGGCCGGCTGCGGCGCAAAGCCGCTCGGCGTCCTTGGTATAGGATAGGAGCTGAACTTTCATCGCGATCACCATATTACAATCCAATCGATAACTGTCTTTCGCCTCACTGGTATTGATAGGAGAACGTTACCTCCTTGCCGTCCATTGAAGCAGAGTAGCGTTTGCCTGCTTCCCCGCTCTGCAGTTCCTTCAGGCGCACCAATTGGACGTCCCTGTCTCCAAGCAGCTTGCGGATACCATCGAGGTGGCCCTCTCCGATCACCGCAACGACGTTACCGACCCGAGCCTCCGCTTCCAGTATCCGGGCGGACATCAATTTATTCCGGTCATCGATCAGCACTCGCTTAAGGGTGGGGAACTGGTTCTCGAACTCCTTGAGATAGGCCTCTTCGTTCTCGGAGAAGCTGTCCAGCTCGTTCTCGACGCTCTCCTTGCTGGCGAACATCCCGGTAATAGCGGAGAGGAACAGTTTGAGGCGCTCCTTGATCGGCATCTCCCGCCAAACCCGATCGAACATCGTCTTGGCGTCCATGTCGATCATCAATGCTTCCACACCGAGGAGTCGCGCCGCCTCCACCGCGGCCAGCATTTCGGAGCCCAGCTCTCCGCCGAAGTTCTTCGCCAGCCGCCTCTGGAAAAGGGACAGTATTCGGTAGGTCATTGGGCCTTGGCGCTGGACCTCGGGATGGCAAAGCGCGTAGTATCGTCCTGGATCGAGCTCAACGCACACCGCTCCTGGCATCTCTCCCAGGATGACCCCTTTCACCTGGTCGGCGATCTTGAAGACGTGGCCGACTCCGATCAATGTGATCATTCGCCCACACCACCGTATCTACCGGTTTTAATCTTTCGTTCGATCGCTTGCTGCGCTCGAGAAGCAGGAGTTCGACCCATACTGCCTGCGGAATCACCAAAAGCGTTTATGTAATGGGCACCCTTCATCGCTCTCGTGGAGAAAACTCGTTCCTTCGACCTTGTCGCCTTCGACATGGACGGGGTCCTGGTGGACTATACCAGCTGTTGGACCTGGGTGCATCATCATTTCGGCGTCGACAACGAGCCATGCTTTGCTCTCTTTTGTAAGCGGGGAGATCGACGACATGGAATTCATGCGCCGCGACATCGCGCTCTGGCGCGGATAGGAGCCCCCAGCTGGACTTGGATGGACTGAGGTGCATCCTCGAGCCGCTCCCTTTCAATGAAGGCATAGGGGAGACCGTTGCGGCATTGAAAGAGCACGGGATCAAAGTGGTGATCGTCTCAGGAGGCTTGGATATCGTGGCGCAGAGGATCGCGGAACGCTATGGCTTCGATGATTTCATCGCTAATGGGGTCGAATCTGATGAATCGGGCCATTTGACCGGTGAAGGAGTTTTGCGCGTCGAACTTCTGAACAAGAAGCTAGCACTGGATGCCCTCCTGTCCAAGTACTCTGTCAGGCGGGAGAGGGCGGCGTGCGTCGGTGACAGCTTCATCGATATCCCGATGTTCAAAGCCTGCGGCATGTCGATCGCCTTCAATCCCATGGATCAGAGGGTGAGCGACAATGCCACCTTCGTGGTCAGGAATCGGAACCTAAGCGCTGTGCTGCCATTCATTTTGAACGGTGGCAAGCGAGCGTCTCAGTCCTTGTAGCCGAACTCACCGATCAAAGGGACGAAGACGCAGCCACCCAGATTCTTTTCGATGAACTTCTCTCCCTGGCGCACCACCAACGTTAGCTCTTGGTAATAGCGCCCACCGACCGGTATCAGCATCTTGCCGTTCTCTGCGAGCTGCTGCTTCAGCTGCTCCGGCACA
Organism: Methanomassiliicoccaceae archaeon; assembly: GCA_003153895.1. Classification (GTDB taxonomy): domain Archaea; phylum Thermoplasmatota; class Thermoplasmata; order Methanomassiliicoccales; family UBA472; genus FEN-33. The sequence goes on from PMBU01000052.1 coordinate 8,120, forward strand.
TATGGCGCTGCTGCCGCTATGGAAATTCGGTCGAATGGAGCTTGGTCCGGAAGACCCTTGGTGCCATCCCCCACGATCACTTCCACCATGCTTTCGTAACCAGCGGCCTTGAGGTTCTGCCGCGCTCTCTCGGCAAGCGAAGGGATGCGTTCCATGCTGTACACCCTGCCATCCGGCCTGACCAGCTCGGCCATCACCGCGGCGTGGTAGCCAGACCCCCCTCCGACCTCCAATACCTTGAGGCCGGGCTTGAGGTCCAACCCCTCTGCCATCATGGCAACCATGTGCGGCGCCGAGATGGTCTGTCCCTCCCCGATCTGCAGTGGCGTGTCGAGATAGGCATGCTCGGCCATGTTCGAGGGTAGGAAGAGGTGCCTCTCAACAAGGTCCATGGCATGGGCCACCGGGGCGCTCTTGATGACCCCGCTCTCGACCAGACGGCGGACCATCAGCTTGCGATCGTCCTTCGGGCTCATGATCCACCTTAACTGTAGGTGACCCTCATCGACTTGGCATAAATGCGCACGATGTCCTTTGCGGCCACTCCACCGGACCTTACCGTCCCGTCCGTCGTCTTGATGTTGTGGATGACGACGTTGTCCTTGCCCACCTCCATGGTATCGCCGACGAAGAACTCCTCCTCCGGCAGGGCATACACCTCCGCCGCCAGCGTCTTGGAGTTCTTGTTGACCGATATCTTGACCCTCACCCGGTCGAACCGCTTCGCCCAGATGGTGTTGATGTCGGAGGCCTTGGCGCTGCTGACGCGCTTCTCGCCCTTCTCTATGGCGGTGATGGTGACGTTCATGTCCCCGACCCAAAGCTCGTCCTCCACCGATATCGCCTCGTCCTCGCCGAACTCGAAGTCGTAGGGCTTGGTCACACCCATGTCGCTGACGATGATCTTGACCTTCACGCTCTTCGGTTCCCTGACCAAGGTAGTGTGCACGTGCGCACATTCCTGGCATTTGACCGTGGTCTCTAGCACGTCTCGTCCTTTGGACAGACGGCCCTTGAGCACCTCGTGCAAGCGCTTTTGGCCGCAGGAGGGGCAATCCAGATAAAGTGAATTCGGTATCGCCATGGTTCCATTCCGTTTTTCCATTATCGCGCCGCAGTCTTTTAACTATCGGTCGCATTTGAACGGCGCGTCGTGCCCCGGGACGATGATCTCGGCGAAGGCGGCGATCCGTTCCATGCTCCTCAAGGCCAGCTCTGGATCATAATTGGCGCTGGGAATGATCCATTTCAGGTAGTTGCTATGGGTGGGGATGGCGTCGCCAACGATGGCATACCTCTTCTCTGCTTCCACGAACACACTGATGCTTTCGGGCGTATGCCCAGGCGTTCCAACCAGCTGGATACCTGGGATCAATTTCATCGGGTCCTCGCCCTTTCGCAAGGGCCCTGAGATCAACATCGCTTTGGGAAAGAGGTCGTTGTTGTCCCGATGATCGATGTGATTGTGCGTGTTGATGACCATATCCACGTCTTTTGGGTCGACGCCAATCTCCCTGAGCCGCTCCTCGATCCTCGGGCGGTATTCAGAACTCGAGGTATCGATGACGATGATATGCTCCTTGCACCTCACCATGGTCGATGAGCTGTGTGCCTCAAGGACGACCTTGCCTTCTCGGCGTATGAAGCCGTTGCAAAGAACGATGACCTCGAACCCTTTCATTTTGTCCTCACCTCGAAATCGCAGGTGCACTTAAGCTTGTTTCCCTTGAGCTCGAGGCCACCTTGGCAATTAGGGCATTTNNCGCGTCCCTCAGCTCCGGCGTGGTCGCCAGCGCCTCCAACCCGCTGACGTCGGACACGGTGACCTTCTCGTTCCTCGTTCTCATCATAGATGGTACCCAATGCGCCGCGACCATACCGGCCAAGAAGCCGGCGATGTGCGCCGTATAGGCGGTCGGGCCGAACGGATCGGCCGCGGCGAAGAACACCTGCAGCCCGAACCAGCTTCCCACCGCCGCCCAGACCGGAACGGACGGAAGGAAGATCACGAGGACGAACATCGGGATGCGGTCGCGCGGGTAGAGCAGCAGCATCGCCCCCATCGTTCCGGAGATGGCGGCTGATGCGCCGATGATCAAGCCAGGGCTTCCCCAGCGGACCAGGGCTTCCGCCATGACCCCGATCAGCCCTGCCGAGAAATACACCGCGGCGAACTTCACCTTCCCGACCCTATCTTCGAGCTGAAGCCCGATCAGGAACAGGAAGAGCATGTTGAAGAATATGTGGGCTGCCCCGCTGTGAATGAACATGCTTGTGAACAAAGTGAAGATGTTGTCGCCGCTCTGCAGGTATATCGGCCTGAACCCCAGGTCGCTCTGGACGATGTTGTTCGGGCTGAGGATGGTTACGAAGAAGATGACCAGATTGCCGATGATGAGCATCTGCGTCATGCCGAACCGCTTCAGGAAGGAGAGAGCGATAGCGATGATCATGATCAGGATGGCCGCAACGGATAGGATGTCCAATCAATCACTTGAGACAGGTTAGATTCTAACACGATATGTTGATTTCGCTATATCCACCGTTCCAGGCATCAATTTGTACCTTGACGCTGATTCAGAGCGACCATGAAATTGGATGTGAACTTGACCATCGTGGAATGCGATGATGTGTATCCGCCTCGAGAGGATACTTACCTATTGATCGAATGCATGGATCCAATTGCTGGCCAGAAGATATTGGAGATGGGGTGCGGCTCTGGACTGATATCGCTCCATTGCGCCAAGGCCGGGGCGATTGTGGAAGCGGTCGACCTCAACCAGAAGGCGGTGGACTGCACCCTGGCCAACCTCGAACGGAACCACCTTCAGGCCAAGGTGGACCGGTCCGATCTGTTCTCCAACGTCGTAGGCAAATTCAATTTAATCCTATTCAACCCACCATACTTGGTCGGGAGAGAAGAAGGGGATCTGGAGATATCCTGGGCAGGCGGAAAGGACGGCGTCGAGATACTCGAGCGCTTCTTGCATCAAGCACCTGAGCATTTGGTCCTTGGAGGTCATATGGTGGTGCTTCTTTCCACGATGATGAAGGAAGCGCCGATGGAACGAGCCTTGGCGGCTTTCATTCGCCGCCGGCTCGAAAGCAAAAGACTCTTCTTCGAGGAATTGTGGGTGGAGGAGCTTAGCATACCCGTCCGATGATCATTTCGAGGCTAGCAGCTTAGAGATCTCTGCTCTCAGAAGCTCCGATGCCGTCTTGCCGTCAACCTTGCCCCGAAGCTTCTCCATGACCGGGGCCATGAGCGGACCCTGCGCGGCCAGCCCTTTCTCCCGGACCAACGGTTCCTTTTCCTTCACGATGGCCGCGATTATCGACTCGGCCTCGCTGGCCTCCACCTTCTGTAGCCCCAGAGACTTGACGGCGTCCTTGGCGCTGGCCCCTTCCGCCATCTTCCTCAGGACCGATGGCATCGCTTCCTTCACGAAGCTACCCTGGTGCAGTTCCTGGAATGCCTCCAGCAGCCGGTCATCGCCCAGTTTGGCGATGTCCACGCCCTCCTTCTCCAGCTCAGGCAAGGTGCTTAGGAGAGTACGCGCCGCCACCGATGCTAGATTGAACTTGCTCGAGATCTCCTCGAACACTTCCTCATAGCCATCTCGCACGATCTGACTGGCCTGCTGCTGGTGAACTCCATATCGTTCCACGAACCGGACCACCTTCTGTTCCGGCATCTCAGGCAATCTGGAATTGATCTCCTTTAGACGACTCGGATGTATCGGTATCGGCTTGACGTCTGTCTCTGGATACATACGACTGGCACCAGGCAAAGGGCGACTATAGACTGTGCTACCGTCCGGCAGCGGGTCCCTGGTCTCCTCTGGCACCCCGAGCATCGCATGATTCGCCCGCTCCACCGCGACGCGGATGGCAGCCTCCGCCCTTGACGTTTCGTCCGCGCAAAGAGCGAACGCCTTCCCGTCCTCGATGCCTAACGTTCCCCTAATCGCTCTGACATCGGCGTCGGCGATCCCATAGGCCGGGAGCTCGTCGGAATGGAATATCCCCTGCACCCCTCGGGTCTTGGCATGCTGCGCCATCTCCGCACCCAGTCGCAACTTGCCGTCCGGCGACTTCATGATCCCTTCGAAGCCAGGGAGGGCGACCCCGACCACCTTGCCTCCCTTCGAAAGCGCTGCCACAACGACCTTTGACTTGCAGTCCTTGAGCGCATTGGTCAGGTCCACGACCTGTATCGGAAGGGCTCGGGTCCCACGCTCGTTCAGGATGTGCTGTATCGTCAGCAGGTTGCTTTGCCTCTCGATCTCCCTCTCCACGTACAGAGGCAGGAGGCGCAGCTCTTGGACACCCTTGATCTCCACTCTCGCCCCACCGGGAATAGAGATGTTCAAATCCTCGCGTATGGTGCCGATGCCGCGCTTCACCCGCTTCGTCGCTCGAAGCATCGAGCCGATGCGCGCGGCGACCTCCCTGACCTCTTCCGGCGTGCGCATGTCCGGCCCGGTGGCTATCTCTATCAGCGGTATTCCCAGACGGTCCAATCGATAGGTCACCTCGGAGCCTTTGGTCTCGACCTTCCGGGCCGCGTCCTCCTCCAGGCATATCGATTGGATGACGATGCGATTCCCGTTCACTTCCATGGATCCGTCCACAGCCACCAGGGCGGTACGTTGGAAGCCAGCGGTGTTCGAGCCGTCGATGACGATCTTGCGCATGAAATGGACCTCGTCCACCACCTGGGCATGCATCAGCGATGCCAG
>PMBU01000052.1:12871-25535 GCA_003153895.1 Methanomassiliicoccaceae archaeon
GGCGGCTCCTCGTCCGCGTCGACCAGGCAACTGACGCTCCTCGGGGCCTGATAGCGGAAGCGCATCCTCCGTTCCGCCTGCACAAGTGCCGCGCGGTCCACCTCCCCCATCTCGCTCTGCGTCGGCCTGAGCCGCCTGAGCAATGTCGACCCTTCCTCCTCGATCANNCTCAGTCATCGATCTCCCTCCGGTCGGATAGCTCGCCCCTGATGTTGGTGACCATGACCTTCCTCAGTTCTTCCTCGCCATTGGTGTTCGCCAGACCCCACATCAACTTGATGAGCGCGGTCTCGGGCAACGTGTCCCCGCCCGGGATCACGCCCGCTGTCAGCAGGTCTCGCCCTGTGTAGTAGACGTTGAGGTTGACGCTGCCGTACAGGCATTGGGACGTCATCACCACTGGGATCCCCTTGTCGACCGTCCTCTTTAGCACCTTGACCATGTCCGCGGAAACGTGCCCGAGGCCGCTCCCCGAGATGACCACGCCGTTATGGCTGCCCATGAGCTTCTCGAAGGCCTCTGGGGACATCCCGGGGTAGAAATGGATCAGCGCCACTTCCTTCTCCATATCAGGTTTGAAAGCCACCTTGCCAGAGGACTTCTTGCGATAGGCGGAATTGAACTTGATGCCGCCCTCGAAGTCGACCAGCGCCACCGGCGGCTCGTTGACGCTCTCGAAGGCGTCGCGTCGGGAGGTGTGCATCTTCCTGACCCTGGTGCCGCGATGCACCGCGGCCACCGTATCGGAGCTGGTATGGTGCATCAGTATGAAGACCTCGGCGGCATCGCTTTGCACGCAGAAGCGGGCCGATGCGAGAAGATTGGTATAAGCGTCAGAGGAAGGACGGTCAGAGGAGCGTTGCGCGCCGACCAGCAGCACCGGACGAGGCAGCGACTCGAGCATGAAGCTCAGCGCTGCCGAGGTATAGCCCATCGTGTCCGTTCCATGGGGGATGATGCAGCCTTCGTCGCCGGAGTTCAGTTGGTCAACGACCGCCCCGGCCAATTCCTGCCAGTGCTGCACGTCCATGTTCTCGCTGAAGATGGAGAAGAGCACCCTGGCCTTGACGTTGCAGATGTCGGCCATCTCGGGGACCGTTGCTACGAGGTCCTCCGCCGATAATGCCGGATGAACCGCACCTGTGCGGTAGTCTACATAGGAAGCGATCGTGCCCCCTGTCCCGATCACGGCCACGTTCTTCTTGCTCGGGTCTATCTCCTTGGCTTTGAAATGGCGCCCCTTCTTCTCCACTTTCCTAACGACCGTCACTTTCGAGCCCTCGGCCAACCGCACCCCGATGTTGTAACCGCTCTTCAGCTTGAGAACGACCGTGTCCGGGTCAGAGAAGTCGTGATGTGGCATCAGGATGCCAACATGCTCCTTGCCGTTGGTTAGAACCTTGATCATGTCGCCCTCTTCGGCCTTCTCGGCCTTAAGAAGCTCGGAAACGGAGCGTGCGTAGGTCACAAATCTCCCGGCCGAGAGATGCCATTCCATCCATATGTGCTTTTTCTGCTCGTTCAAAGGGAGCTCTTGCTTCCTGGCAGCAGCGCTTGCTCTCACACAGCAAGGAAATAAAAGGGAAATAGGGGAAAAGATTTGGAAAAGGGGTTTGTATCTACGGCTTGCGCCTGACCACGATCAACGTTGCGACGAACATTATCACAACGAGCACACCAATGATGATCGCTGGGCCGTAGTCGAACTGCGGGCCAAGGTCCACATTGATGTCCAGGTTCGTGTTGCCGGTCAGGTTCGTCGTGCCTTGCGCTGTATCCTTATCGACCGTTGCGATGACCTTGTAGGGGGTCAAGTGGTTGTCGGTTGTTCCGTCAGCGTTCTTGACGTAGCTGATGGGCATGAATGTCGCAGTGCCGTTGGCGTTGGTCCGAGCTTCAGCAACCGGGTTGTTCGCAGCGTCATGCAGCACAACGGTCACGTTGACCGCGTTCTTGCCATCCTTGTCCAGCACATGTACCGTCAGATCAAATCTGACAATAACGCTTGGGACTAGGGTAACATTTGTTGGTCCGTTCATAGTAACGCTTGTAGACAGAACCAACGGACTCCATGACGCATGGCCTGGATATGCTGTTGTCGGCACATTGGTGAAGTTCGCCGTCACCTGATATGGCAGAGCATCCTGCCTTCCAGAATTGGTCTCTATATAGACCAAAACCAGAAGCTTTGCGATTCCATCCGCACCTGTGACTAGGTGGCTATCCTTGATGGTTACCGGCACATTGGCCAGAGAGACACCCCAGGGGTCCTTCACATTGACAGTTAACCACTCATAGACATTGATCGCCGAGGGGTCATCTGCCCTATGTTTGCCAATGGTGCTCGAAGCTACTGTCACATTGCTGCCACGTATGGCATAGACGCCAAAGTCCCCTGCCTTCAGGGTCACGCCTGCAATATGGCCAGTGCAGTTATCCAGGAAGATCGCATCGTCCAGCACCTCGATCGTGCCACCGTTCACCTTTACATCAGAGTTCATGGCGACTATACCATCGTAGACCGGGACCGGCAGTGACATGTTGCGCATTATGCCGGAATTGTCGAGGTACGGTACAATCAGTGTGTTCATTCTGATGTCATCATTGAAGGTCAGTTTCGAGTTCATCACTTCAACAGCGGTTGTTAGCATGCCGAACTGGTTACCCCTGCTATCGACTATCGAGTTGACAGCATAGATGCCGATATGCCCAAGCAATAGGCTCTGCACCGTGTCAACAGATACAGTCAGTCCGAGCTCCGGCAAGAATACGTCCTCTCCGAGCGAGAGACCCTGCAATAGAGGCACGAACTGGGCCATGATCTGTATGAGGGGTGTATAGCCGATCATGTTGTCCCACACCGAGACATTGCTATGCATGAGGTAGATCTCCTTGTTGTTCAACAGGAAGACGTTGTCATGGATGGCGCCAGATACATTCTCGGCGAAGATACCGGCCTCGCTGTTCAAGGCAAACACATTGTCGGTTATAGAGTCCAGCTTGGTGTTGATTGCATAAATACCGCGGTCGTTGTTGGCGATCAAGCAGTCCGTGATCTGCGGTGCAGCGGTCATTCCCTCAATGTAGATACCATTCCTCGGGTTCGAGATGATAGTGCTCGAAATTATCACCGGGGAGCAGTCCACGATATGGATACCATTGCGTAGCATTTCGTAGATCGTGCTTGTCTCGATGTCGACGGTCGAATGGGCTCCGAGATAGAGCTCAAGGGCGCCTCCGACAGCACTGTTTATCATCTGTAAAGTGCCGAAGACGTTGAACTCATAGTAGTCATTCATCATGCTCTCAAGCCCGAAATGCACCATGTACAGGTCGACGTTTATCATGATCAGCTTGCCGCCGGCCATGACCTCGATCACTGACAGGCAATCGCCGTCACTTGCGATGGCGAAGTCCACATCATCGAGAGTCAATACGCCTCCGCTCATGACCGTGAGGTCACCTGCGAAGAAGATCTCGCCGTTCATGATCGTGGTATTCCCGTTGATGATCCAGTGGCCTGACGTCATATTGGTGAAGATGGCGGCCCCGCCATTGTTCACATAGACGCCATTCACTATGGTCACAGATCCGCTTCCAATGATCAACAAGCCATCCATACCGCTATTGCTTATCTCATTGTTCGCGAAGGTGACTTGGTCGCTGTTCTCGAAGACCACGCCAAAATTCCTACTGCCGCTGAATACATTGTTCGAGATGGTCGCTAGGTCGACGTTGAAATATGCTCCGTCGCCCAGAGATCCAATCACCCTGTTCCAGGTGAAGACCAGGTTGTAGACACCGTCGAACTCGACACCATTGCCGAACCCTGTAATCTCGTTTCTTATAACGATGACGTTGCTCGAATTATCAACATCAATGCCATATCCCGTTTCCTCATCATTGCACTGAGCTGCCGCACTCGCAGACATGACGTTGTTCATGATGTTGACGTTGGAGACATCGAATAGGTCCACTCCGCCAAACATCATAGACATGGTGTTGTTCTCGATGAATACGTTCGACGCATCGTTGACCTCGACACCGTAGTAGGCCACATTGGTCATTACGTTGTCCATGACGTACAGCCAATTGATGTCGTTGACCTCGACTCCACTGTCACCAAGGTTGGTGAAGGTGTTGTTGGATATGGTTAGATAGCCCGAGGTGAACTCGTCACCACTGAGATAGACACCGGATGCCCCGATGTTCTCAAAGGTGTTCATTGTGATCAGCACGTCCCACAAGTACACCGCGTGGATTCCGTCCGAACCAACATTCCTAATCACGTTGCCTTGGATGGTCAATGACCCAGCGGATTCAATGAAGATGCCTTCCGCATCGTTCATATCGACCGAGCCAGCACCCTCGATGGTGTTGTTCTCGATCAGTCCGAATCCGCTAAGCCAGATGCCATTCACGGTCACATTGGTGATGGTGTTTTCGAAGATACCCAATTCGACGACACTGTCTGCAGAAATACCAGTCGCAACGCCGTTTATCGTGTTATTGGCGATCAATACCGATCCAGATAGATCGACCCACCAATCTTCATTTTCATCGGGTAGCGCGGTAACGTTGATTCCAGTTCCAGCATAGCCAGATATGTTGTTATCGGTTATGACGATATCCAGACTAACCTCTGCCCATGGATAGGAGTCAATGTTGTCGGATGAGGCGCTGACATCGACGGAGATGCCGAGAGTATCGATGCCGGACAATACGTTGGCCGTCACCGTTACGTTTGCTATTACCGTCGAATGGCTCAATCCACCGATCGCTTCTGAATCCTGGTAAATCACTATGCCAGAATTGCCAATGATGGTGTTGCGGTTGACGTCAACGGTCGAAAGTATTAATGCCATCGGCTCATCGTTGAAGCGCAGCGCCATCGTCGAAGCGGATGCGAAATTGGCGACATAGATTCCTCCTCCGTACCAGTCTGCATAGATCGTGTTGTTGACTATTGTCACCGTTACGTTGGAGGTCGCGGTTGCCATGCTATTCATTGCCGAGACATAGGACCTTACGGAGATTCCGAATGAATCCCAATAGATGGTTGCTCGGTTATCGAGCACGTTGACCGGTCCGGTGATCGAGGCATAGACGTTCGTGAATACCCCGAACTCGTCTTCGGTAGCTGCGGCATTGGTTACCACAGATATACCATCGTTGCCACTCGAGACATTGTTGTTGATGATCTCAACATCTATGACCATCGTAGCATTCGCGTCCACTACCTGTTCATATGGCGGGAAGTAATGCTCGAATGCGGCGCTTGTCTCAAGATCTACCTCGATTGCGCTGTTGGATCCAACTTCGTTATCCCGTATCAGAATGTTGACGTTCGAGACCACGTCGCCGAACATGTTGATCGCTGAGGTATCGACTCCGGCGAATATTCCTTCCCCGAAGCCATTCACCGTGTTGTTAGTCGCGACAACATCCACGCTCAACTTCCCTTCGCCCTTCCCACCGTTCAGCTCCTGCGTGACAGCGAAGCCTAGTCCGACTCCGTCGCCATACCAGCTCTCGAGGGTGTTGTTGACGAGGTTTACGTTGACAGTTGAATTGAGCAGCCCGTCAATTGGGTTCGACATCGACTCGCCGACGAAGACCTCGACCCCAGAAACCAACGATGCGTTGTAAGCAGTGAACTCATTGTCCATAACGGAAATGCTCGTCTGCTTGGTCAGATTGGCTCCATCATTGAGGGTCACCATCTCAGCAACCGTCACGGCGCCGACTCCCATCGGCTGGCCCAGATCGAAGGACTCGGCCACGGGGCCTTCGCTCAACGCGTTGCCGGCCACGGACACACTGTGAACCACTTGGTTGTCCCCGACGTCGGAATTGAGAACGAAGATTACGTTCAGCATTCCGATGTCAAGGTTAACGTCGATGTCACCTAGGTTTGGAACGGTCATAATGGACAAGGCGTTCAACAGCCATGGGTCTATCTCACCAGTGAAGTTGTTGTTCTCGATCACGTCAGTCTCTTGGATACTCCATGCTGTTTCATTGGCGTTCACAATGGTCGCGATTGCCATCAGACCTACATGGGTTCCGTCATTGTTTGCGAAGATCTTGCTGCTGACATAGCTAGCTGACTCATTTTGTTCTTCGTCAGAGATCACGGATACGATCGCTGTGGTGAAGATCACTTGGTTGAAGTGGTTCCCTTCCACAACGAACGAATCTACTCCACCGAGATCAGGCGTATCGACTAGTACGATTGCTGCCGTTGCGATGGTATCGAAGGAACAGCCGGACACATCTGCGGTCATCAGGCCGTCCAAGGCAGCTGCAACGAACGCACCCATGGTTTGGGTGACGGCGTAAATGAAGCTGAAATCGGACGACTGAAGGTCAATGCTTGCCGATCCGTTCACTGCGACCAACAACACTCCGCCGCCTAAGTAGCGGGCGAAGGATGAGCTGTCGATCGTTGCGACCATGTTCTCGCCTGCGATGGCGAAGATTGCCGCGCCATCTGAGAATGTCTCAGTGGTGAGGAACACGCTCTGGTAGTCCATATCGAAGATGCTCAACCCGAGCATGCCTATGTTCCAGTTCGGTCCATTGAATTCGTTGATACCGAAGTCATAATCTGGCAGGTTATAGCCGTCCATCATTGCGTAGCGAAGTTCGATTTCGCCGTTTGCATAGAGGATGACTTCGAACACATTCTTCAGCTGCGGCTGGCTTGCATCCCAAACGAACCACTGGAATATGACCGCGTCCAAATCGCTGTCATACTTGTAGCCCATTCCATGGAAGTAACCGTCCATCACTGAGTCATTTGCGCTCCAGAACTCTTGCGCCGGAGCGATCAGGTTCGGGCTGTCCGGACCGAAGTTGTAGACAGTCGATACATCCGGCGCTCCATCGGAACCGAATGCTAGCCACCCGTTCAGTGACATCAACACTTCATCATAGGTTGCGCCGTTGAAGTCGAAGTCGAATGGCAAGGTCGCTGTCAGGCCTTGGTCGGTAGTCCAGTTGCCTACCTCAGGCTGAATTATGATATACTGTCCATCAGACACTGTCGGATAGAACCCTTGCGCGTCCTCGGCAATCCGCCCATCGAAGGTGCTGTTCTCCACATTGAGTGTGATGTTAGCATCCGCGGTCAGGTCCATGCCAAGTACGCTTTGTCCGAGGAAGCTGCTGTCGATCACGTTCGCATCGAGATCGTTGGAGGATTCGACCAATATTCCGGTGTTCCCATACTCAAATGCGCTTGTCTCGACATCAACTGACACGCTGCCGTTGGATGTGACCAGATACCAGGCCACATCATTGTTGGTCATCAATGTGTTGTTGATTGAGCTTACCGTTATATCCGAGTTGTCTGCGTCCGCGAACAATCCATATACATCGGTGAATCCGAGTTCCGCGTCGTCGAAGAGGACGTTGATGCCCCCATCGAAGCTGTGGATCTCGATGCCGATGTTTGCAAAGCCGACGAATGAGCCGACGACGCTCAGGTCGACAGATCCCATAGCGTCCAGGTAGATGCCTGTGCCAACGAATTCGATATCGCTCGGATCCAATACCATGGCGATCCAGCCGTTAGGGGCTAGGATACGGACACCAGTCTCGCAATCCATCACTGTGGTATCGGAGAAGTCGGCTGTGACATTTCCATCGGTGCTAAGGGCGAACACTCCATCGAGTGTTCCATCCACCGTAACGTTGTCGAACGCGAGGTCGGCGTCTGTGACCGCTTGGACTATGACCCCATCGAGGCCGCTACCCAGGATCACGGAATCAACCAGGGTCAGGTCAACGAAATCAGCCTCGGAGTAGAGCAACAAGCCAGAGCCGCCAACCCCTTCGATGTCGGCCATGCTGATGTCTGCTTCGACTGCACCGTTGTACGAAGTTACGCTGACTCCATCGAAGTCTGCTCCGATTACGGTCAAGTTAGCCGCGTTAAAGACGACCGTGCCGTTCGCTTCGATGACAATTCCGTCTCCGCTCGAGTAGAATGTCGGGACTGTTGAATTCAGGATGCATTCCACATCGGTAAGGCTTAGGGTGGCGCTTCCTTCATCGCTAGCCAAATAGAATCCGTTGGCGCTGACGAAGAAGGTGTCATTCGCGGTCGGGCCGAATGATACATCGGTCATTGTGACATTGATGTATTCCTGTTCAGCCACAAGGCTAACTCCATTTATCCATTGAATGTCGACGTTTGTAAGAATGGCTTCCACGTCCTCTACTGCCGTTCCAGCGATTGCTGTGGTGGATACGTAATAGTCGATGTCAGAAACATCGACATCAATGAGGAATGAGGAGTCCACTATAGACAATTGCAAGTCTCCTCCACTGTTCATCAGCAGTCCATCTTGTGGCCCATCCGTCATGAGGGCTCCAGTAATATCGACAGACATGCCATCATTGACTGAGGTCAGCTGAACACAATCGAAGCCACCAATAACGGTTAGATCGACAGCCACGAAGTCGACGGTCAGGTTGGCCATCACGTTGATGCCGTCAAAGTCAGCGTTAGAGAAGAACTCAATCGCTGGGTTCATCTCGATTGTTACGCCGCTGATATCGATGATCGCGTTAGCTTCCTCCGCCACTACGATGATACCTTGGTTCAGGTTCGGGTCCGAAATCGATACGTCTACCAGGTCAAGGTTGGCGGTGCCAAATGTTGAAGCGAGATAAATGCCAGATGCGGATCCAGAGATCTCAACACCTTCTATTGCCACCGTAGCACTGAGGTTCGCAGAGACCCATATCGCTGCCTCATCCATAGCGCCGGTGATCTCAACATCAGTGACGGTCGCGTCCACGCTTCCTTCGAAGCAGTTGAACACGATGGCATCTAAAAAGCTGATGTTCGTCAGTTCGCAAGCGTCGACGGTCGCCACGATATCATCCGACCAGGATTGGAATCCTAGCCCTTCGACCCTAGTGTCGTTCAAGACAATGTTCGAAAGGGTGATGTCATTCGAGCCATTGCACCATGCTTGGATGCCAGCAGTGCCGATATCATCTGCGGTCATCCCATCGACCACCAAGACGATATTATCGGCGAAGGCCCTGACATAGATGCCAAACTCGGCATTAGTGATAGTGACATCGGTTACCGTAACAGTGGCCTCATCAAGGGCCGCGACAACGGAAATCGCACTACCGCCGATATTTACGAAGCTGGAGTCGCTGACTGTAACAACAGCGTCGCCAGTTCCGGATGTCGAGGCATCAATGGCGCTCCCCGATATGTCGTTGAACGACATATTGCTCAAGCCGACCTCAGAATCGGTGATTTCCACACCGGTGGTCGCGAATTCGATATGCGCGCCATCGATGGTTGAAATCGGAGTAACGGCGCTGTTGATGATGATGCCGTTCCAATCACCCGCCGAAGGGCTTGTCGCGTTAGACGTGAAATTGATCAATCTGTTAGCGTCAGTAGAAACTGCTTGGAGACGACCTAACACTGTGAGACTCGTCCCAGGTTCAAAATAAACATTGACACCTGTTTCAATCGTCAACGTACTTGTTTCGTTGACTGTGATGCTTCCCACAACATATACGTTATCTCCAGTGTGCCAGGTCTGCGTCGGAATTGCGCCTGACACGGAGTAATCTGCGGCACTCGCATTGCTGCTGCTAACTAAAAGCAACAGCGCAAAAGCGAACACGAGTATTCCGAGATAGAGCATCGCTCTTTTTCCCATAGCGCCGCCCATTGCTAGGCTGCGCTCGTTCTCATTTGGCGTATCCATAACTCTCGCCACCTCTCGAAGAGGTATACTATTTCCCCCGAACCATTTTTAAAGAGATTATGCCATTATGGCGATTGTGCGTACTTAAGTCTTGTTCCAGTATGCAAAATAATTAGCTAATCCGAAACTTCGACCATTTCATGCTGGCTAACTGAGCTCGAAATCCGTAAATTAAACATAGGCAAGTTCGTTCCGGGACTTACTATCAACCCAAGAAGCGAGCCGATCGTTCGGACGGTTGGAAATCGGCAAATGCTTTAGTAAGGACGCGAGATATTCGATCGTGCACAAGACGACCACGATAGGCATGGGAGTGGATGTCCTTGATGAAAACCGCAAGATCGCTGCCGAGAACTTGAGAAAGCTAAGAGCAAAAGGCATCAGGTCCGTCGATGTCATGGGGTCAATCGGATCGGGCAAGACCGCCCTGATCGTCAAGATGGCAGGCATCCTACGCGATCGCGGCATGAAGGTGGCGGCCATCGCTGGCGACGTGAGCGGCGAGGACGATTATACCATATTCACCAAGGAAGGGATCCCGGCGCTGAACGTGAACACGGGCAAGGAATGCCATTTGGACGCGCACCTCATAGACCACGCCTTGGACGACCTACCCTCCGAGGACTACGATTTCCTCTTCATCGAGAACGTCGGCAATCTGGTATGCCCGGCGGACTTCCCTTTGGGCACCGATCATAGGATGGTGGTCATCTCCCCTACCGAGGGGGACGACATGATCAACAAGCATCCCATGATCTTCCTCGATGCGGAGATAGCGGTCCTGAACAAGGTGGACCTGATCCCCTATCTGGATGTCGACGTGGAACGACTGAAGCGCGACTACCAGCGGGTCCGCAAGAACGGGAAGCTCCACCTGACCTCTGCCAAGACCGGTGAGGGCATCCAGGAATTGATCCGTTCCTTGGGCATCGATGTCTGATAGTGCGATACCGACTCAATCATTATTAGCGCAGATATGATTGCCAAGTTGAAGATCATGGCTGAGAGGGTCCTAACGGTCGGTGGAGGGGGCAGGGAGCATGCCATCGTCGATGCTTTGGCCCGTGCCGGCGCGGAAGTCTGCGCGGTGATGAAGAACCGTAATCCAGGCATAGCCCGATTGGCGAAGGAAGTTCTTCTAGCAAAAGAAACGGACGTTGCAAAGATAGTTCATTTCGCTCGAGAGCTCTCCATCGGACTGGCGATCGTCGGACCAGAGGCTCCACTTGAGGCGGGCCTGTCGGACGCATTGAGAATCGAGGGGATCGGTGTCGTCGGGCCGTCACGGAGAGCAGCGCGAATGGAGACGGACAAGGGCTTTGCGAGATCCCTGCTTGCCAAGCACGATGTTCCAGGCAACCTGCGCTTCGGGGTCTTCGATGAACTTGCTCCGGCCATCGAATTCGCGAAGGATGCCGATTTCCAATTGGCGGTCAAGCCAGTGGGTCTGACCGGCGGGAAGGGCGTTAAAGTGGAGGGCGAGCAGCTCAAGGACAAGGGCGAAACCATCTCATACATCAAAGAGGTCTTCGACCGTTCCATCGGCGGCATCGGAGTGGTGCTCGAGGAGAAGATCGCCGGGGAGGAGTTCACGCTGCAGGCGTTCGTAGACGGAACGCGCGTCGTACCGATGCCGTTGGTCCAGGATCATAAGCGCGCGTTCGAAGGCGACCTGGGCCCGAACACCGGGGGAATGGGATCGTACTCGATGCAGGACCATCTTTTGCCTTTCGTGGAGAAGGAGGACCTCGCGATGGCGATGGAGAGCATGCGGCGCACGGTCGAGGCGCTCCGTAGGGAAGACTGTGAGTACCGAGGCGTCCTATACGGACAGTTCATGTTGACCTCGAAGGGACCGAGGATAATCGAGTTCAACGCCCGGTTCGGGGACCCTGAAGCGATGAACGTGCTGCCGTTGCTCGAATCGAACTTCGTCGATATCTGCCATGGGATCTCTAACGGCGATCTATCGGGCTCTAATGTCAGCTTCGCGAGGATGGCGACCGTATGCAAGTACGTCGTCCCTGCCGGCTACGGACTGGAGCCGAAGGCCAACCTCCCGATAGAGGTAGACGAGAAGGCGGTTGCGAGGGAAGGCGCTAGGGTGTTCTATGCCGCCGTGAACGAGGATCAAGGCAGGATAACGACCTCGAGCTCCCGCGCCGTGGGAATAGTCGGCATCGCATCCGACCTGGAGGGGGCGGAGGCGAGCTGCGAGAGAGCGCTCATGCATGTGAAGGGGGAGGCGATCTACGTCCGGCACGACATTGGGAGGAAGGAGATAATCGACAAAAAGGTGGCGCGAATGCGCGCCATCAGGGGATAGTTTTTATTTCACTTTCTTGTTAGCTCTCGATCATGAAGAACCTGGACGAGATCGCCGGTCGGATACAAGCCCGCTTGGACGAGAAGGACACCGTCCGGGAGATCGCCATCAAATCATCCCGGGCGATAATACGCCTGTCCGGGAGCGTGGTGCACTCGTTGCACAAGAAGGAGAAGGTCGATGAGGCTATGGGGGAGGCCATGGACGAGGCCCAACGACTGCGCAGCCTCCTTGAGGATCACCCTGATATATGGAACTCCGGCCTGGTGGAAGACGCCATGCAGGAGTTGGCCGAGGCGGCGATAATCATCGCCATCGCCAATTCGGACGACCTGCCGACCCCCGAGGAGCTCGGCGTGCCGATGACCTCTTACCTGCTCGGACTGGCCGATGCCATTGGTGAGCTGCGCCGGTTCTGCCTTGAGGCCCTAAAAGAGGGGCGGATGGAGGCGGCGATCAACAACTTGGAGATGATGGAGGAGATGTTCCAGGTGCTCATGCGCTTCGACTATCCGGATGCCTTGGTATCGATTAGGCGCAAGCAGGACATCGCTCGCTCATTGCTCGAGAAGACCAGGGGAGAGGTCGC
>PMBU01000074.1 GCA_003153895.1 Methanomassiliicoccaceae archaeon
CCGAAGCGGACCACCAGGTCCTTCTCGCCTGCCGCGATGTGAGCCTCCCTGCCGGACATCTCGTCGACGATGCGCATGATCATCGCGCCAATTCCTATGATGATGCCAACAATAAGCGCTGGCCAGGAGAACTGCTGAGCGATGACGTAGAAGCTGAAGAACGATATCATGGCAAAGCTGGCCAGCACATCCAGCTCACCTAGTCCGCGAGCGCCGAAATTCAGTGGCGGAGCAGTGTAGAAGTAGCTCAAGAAGAACGCGATCGCTCCGAGCAGAAGTACTATCCAGCCTCCGAATATCAATATCGGGATGGACAGTGCCACCGCGCCGATCGCAAGCCAGGCCATGATCGCTTTTCCCGACTTGTCGGATATCAAACCGCGATCGAAGGAGTTGCCCTGCCAGTAGATCGAGCTTCCGCCCTTCTCCTTGACCACNNATCTCCTCATATGCCTGGTTGAGCAAGGTGAAGCGCAGCTTGTCTGCCCCGCTCTTATGATCAAAATAGTCGTTGGACAGGTTCACGAACATTGCTAGAAGAAGCACATCCAGCGGGATCAAGATGGCCATGAGCCATTCCTGCTTGATGGTGAGAGCGTATGCTACTCCAGTCATGGACGCGAGCACGAATGGCAGTGTCCAGGCGACCCTGAGCACGTTCTTGACCTTATAGCCCAGGGAATAATGCTGTCCTTCCATCGTCTCACTTCGCCTCTGAAAGCGTAGAAGGGATTAAACACCTTCTCTCGACGCTTTTCATATCGAGCGACCAACGGCTATTTTACATATCCATTCGCTCGGTACCAATCCACCGTCTCCTTGAGGCCATCAGACAGACTGTGCTTCGGTTGATAGCCCAATTCCTTCTGAGCGCGCTCGATGCTGTACCAACGATCGACCCGGAACACGTCCATCGAATCGATCCGCCAGATGAAGCTTGGCTTCCTTCTCAGCCAGTTGAAGGCCTGGACCGGTGCGGCGAGCATCTTTGCCAGTAACACTGGGACATGCCACTTCGGCGGATCCTTTCCCAATACCGAGGCAAGGATGGCATAGACCTCATCATAACTGTAGGCGCGAGAGTCGGTGATGAAATAGACTTTCCCGACCGATGCCTTTGGCTTATCCAACGCCAGGATGAACCCCTGGACCACATCGTAGATATGGGCGAACTGCACCAACCTCTTGCCATCGCCGATGATGATCTTGGAGAGCCAGGTGTTCGCCAGGGAGGTGATGAACCAGTATGAGACGTCATCCAGGTTCCTTGGCCCGTAAATGCCCGATGGCCTGATGATCGTGAACTTGATCCCTCTTTTCTGATATTCTCGGACCATATCCTCTGCGCGCATCTTCGATCTACCATATTCGTATCTGGAATCGGAGGGCGAATCCTCGTTAGCGGGCGGCTCCGGGGTCGGCCCCGTGGCCTCGGTGCTGGAGCAATAGATGAGCCTGAAGACCCCGTTCTTCAGCATCGCCTCCATCAGCGATTTCGTCCCTTGGACGTTNNGGGTCCGTCAGGTCCCCGATGCGCAGCTCAACGCCGTTCTTCTGGAGGAGAGCGGTGTCGCTGTCCTTGCGCACCATCCCCACCACCATGTGTCCCCTCCGGGTCAGTTCCTCGGTTAGAAAGCCACCTACAAATCCCGAGGCGCCAGTGACCAGAACTTTCAATCCACTCCCCCCTTGGTCGGAGCTTGGCGCTGATAAACTGCATAGGTGAAGAGAGCGGCCAAAGGCATCCCATCATATGGCTCGACCGCGGAGCGCATGAACATGTCCTCGATCGGGACGAAGCGATAGACCCCGGAGGGCGAGAGGGACCATAGCACCTCATCCCTCATGTCATCTGGCAATGCCATTCCGATCGTCTGAACCTTATCTATACCATGGAAGGCGGTCATGCTTGGCAGCCTTGCGATGATCGGCGCTATCCGGTCGGTCGAGTCCAGGACGATCATTTCCAGGAATCGACGTCGGCCATGCAGGTTGAAGGACGGGAAGGATTCCACCACCGCTTCCAGATTGGAATCTGCCTTGCTAACTGCCAGCGTCCAGGGGTTCTTCGGCGAAGATGAGCTCATCACCCTTGAGCCATGGAACGTCAGTACCTTTTGTGCCCCATTCCGAACGAAGAGCGCGTCGTCCGATGGCTCGACCGCGTACTGCGAACCGATCGCCTCCAGATGGTTCCTCGCCAAGGCGGCGAAGCGCAGCGCTTCCTCGTACGGCCCAACGTAGAACGCCAAGGTCGGCGAGGAGCAGAGCTGCTGCTCGTACAGGATCATGTTCAGCGCCAGTCCACGAGCCGCGGAATCGTCCGCCCTGGCACCGCCGATGATGGCGACGCCGGTGAGGGGGCCGTTCACGAAGAGCCGGGGGTGGTGCATATTGCTCGATAGCCTCAGGCCGATCTCGCTCCGCGCTGGCTCCCCTCCCCAGAAGTTCACCACCCCGAAATCGCCTTTGCCCAGCGCCTCGTCCATCGTCGGACTGTTGTGGCCCATATATCCGATCGAGAGGGAACGGGCCATCAGGTGGGCCGCCGGTGACTTGCTCATCAGCCCCTGGAGGCCGGAGAAGACCTCCACCATCGCGCGGTAATTCGAGATCGAAGGTTTGAGCAAAGTGAAGTTGCCAGAGACCAGGGAGATTATGGTGGGTATGAGCGTCGGAATGACCGAGTTCCCTGAGGAAATGATGAAGGTCGGTCCGGCAGGCAGGTGCCTGATGCCTTCTCCCTCTCTCAGTTCGACATAGCTCTCCAAGGCCTCCGCCCCGCCCACCAGAGACCCATCCAGGTTCGCTCGGATCTCTTCGGCATCGAGCACCTTCTTCACCAATGAGAATTCTAGATCGATCAACTTCGCGGGATAGCCGGTGGCGGCACCCAGCTCCTTCTTGACCGGATCGAGCTCCCCATCCATCATTCTCTGCTCCCAGACCTCGCCCAGCATGGAGACGACCTCCAACCTTTCCTCCAGGGGGAGGAGGCAGAGCTCTGCCTGCAACTGTCGGCCCTCTTTCAGCATTGCATGGACGGAAGAAGGACTCAATTCCTTCACGCGGACTCCGCTCTCGAGCACTCGCTCCACCATCCCGAGATCCCCGCCCAGGTAGAACGGCTCGATGCTCATTGCGTTCCCTCCTTAGCTGCCATCATCTCTTCCAACGTCCCTCCGCAGGCTCGTTGCAGTTCCCAGCCCTCCTTGATCGTCAACCTCCGTTTGAATTGGAACTCCCTGCCATAATAGCGCTCCGACCGATGCGAGGACATGATGTCCCCGGGATAGAAGCATTCCAGCCAGGAAGTGGTGAAGGGATTGAAGATGCAAAGGAGCCCTTCCCCGTCCCCTTCGATCGGCTCAAAGGTGCGCGGGTCGAGAAGGAACACCTCTGACAGCGGGTATGGCATCTTGTCCATTACGCCATGTTGATCTATGAGCGCGGTCAGAGTCTCGGTCATGCCCAATACGTCCATGAATGGGACCGGTCTTGGCTCACCCTTCTTTGTCTTGGAGGTGAACTGACGGCGCGACAGCTCCACCATATTGTCATAAGGGGGCAGGTCGGCGAACCCTTTGGTCCCTCCGCCAGTCACCACCACTCCGCCCTTTCCTAATCTGACTGGTGGGGAGCCAGTAGCCAGCCTCTGCACGATATATTTGGACCAGGTCAGCTCTTCCATTCTCTTGGCAAGGAGGTACACTCCCGCTGGAGCGGTGAAGAAGAGCTTAGGCTGCCGCTTGGCCTTGAGAAACCTCATGATGCGCTTCCTGTTAGGTTCCAGCTTCTGCCAGGGCTTGTTCCCCTCCATCCCTTCCTCCAGGTCCATCCCGTAGATAAGCTCGATGCCCTTGGATTCCAGCGCCAGTTCGACGAATGCCACGAAGCTGAGGCGGTAGCGAAGCTCGGGCGCTGCCATGAAGAGGGCGATGCCGTCGTTCTGCTCAAGGGTATCGCCGTAAACGTACTCGAAAAGGACCGCATTCGCCTTGACCATGATGGCAAGGTCGAGTGGGCTGCGATATAGCTTGACCGGCGCCCGGCCGGTGGTGCCAGAGGACTGGAAGCTCTCTCCGTTCTCCTGGAGGTCCTTGATCAGGAACATCTTCTGGCCATCACCGCGCAGCATATCCGAGGGGACGGCCAGCTTCGCCAGGTCTTCAATGCCCGCGTGCTTCGGATCGATCTCCAGACGGTCGAATAGATCGATGTAGTAGGGATTATGACGAGCAAAGAACGACAGGCAATCGCGGGTCATCTGCCGGCGCATCTGCGCCAATTGTTCAGGGGATTTCCTGAACAAGGTATCACCCTGGACCAGCTCCCAGATGTTCGCGATATAAGGATCATTGAGGAGCGGGCTTTGGGAGGCGCGGTCGAAGATGTCGTTGGCCGTCATGGAACGGCCGATTGCATTTCCAAAACAAAAGGACGACGCCTGCCGTGAATCCAGAATGAAGGACATTGAACATGGAGCATTTCGGAAGATGAGAAGCGACCAGAAAGGAATAAGATGGGGTTATTCGTTTTTCCAGCGTGAACTCCGAGACCATCAATGCATTGAATTGCTATCGGCAGATGGGTTACGAGGATGTCAGCGAGGACTTCGCGGACGAGATCAACTCCATTAAGGACCAGAACGAGAAGCAGGAATTTGTGAAGCGGGAAGTGGAGAGGGTCGGCTCGTTGTTCAAGAGGGTCTCAGAGGCGATCGTGGAGAAGCATTGCGAAGCGGATTTCGAGGACATCGTAGTGGCGTGCAAGATGCTGATGGACCGGGACAGTGCCGGGACGGTGGTGATCGTCGGAGACGTCATCTTCGATGAGGTGACGGTCATACCTGAAGCGGAAGTGATCGCCAAATCCATCGAGGTCGCGATCGCGAGGCAGCAGCTCGAGCTCAAGACCGAATTCGAGGTCCAGGAGGTCGTCTGGGCTTTGGATTTTGCTTTAAAGAGCCTGACGGACTGGGAGTTCGCCAACGAGCAGATCATCCTGGTGAAGTACTGCGAGACCGAGGGTCCGTGCTAGTTCCTTTTTATAGGCAATTGATCTCGAAACCACATTGAGGAGTATTGCCCATCCTTGTCCTCAGAGATCCTGCTGATCGAGCTCTTCATTGTCAAACGCGGAAGGCTCCTCGATGACGTGGAACAGGATTCCAGCAGGATTCCGGATGTGGCACCTGCCTTCCCTTCCCTCCCAGACGACGATGCTCCACCCCTGAGATACGAGATCAACCTTCGCTGCTTCGATGTCTGGAACGAGTATCTCTAAGACCGGGCCAAGTTGAGGACCTTTCTCGATATGGAGGCTGATATCGCCTCCGGATAGGTCTGCCATGTCCTCAGTTCGGTTGACGACCGTGAGCCCCATCTCCATTTCGAAATGACGGATAGCGTTCTCCAGGTCAGGTGCATGCAGACAGACAGAGCGGCTCAATTTGTAAAGCATCTCCACCGAAGCTTGTAGGCCAAAGAAAGGCATAAAGTTGCTGATTTATTGATGCCAGGTGAACGCCCCTGGCCCGGGCGCGGAATTGCGAAAAGTTAAATATGGTGCTCTTCATCTCCATGAACCGTGCGAACATACATCACGTGCAACCAAAGGTCATCCGTTTTGTTGCCCAGCACGGTGATCGTTGTTCTTCAGTAGAGGACATCCTTCTGTTTAGGATGTCCTCAAGCACAAGTGAAATCTCCTGGAGGAATAGTTCATGCGAGGCGCAAAGGCTCTGCTCACATTGCTGGAAAGGGAAGGCGTCGAGGTCATATTCGGTTACCCTGGTGGTTCGACCATCCAGATATACGACGACCTCTTAGATTCGAAGATACACCATGTGCTGGTCCGGCACGAGCAGTGCGCCGCCCACATGGCCGATGGGTTCGCCCGCGCCACCGGGAAGCCGGGGGTCTGCCTCGCGACCTCGGGCCCGGGATCGACCAACTTGGTGACAGGCGTGGCGACGGCTTATGCCGATTCCTCGCCGATGCTGGTGCTGACCGGTCAGGTCACCACCGCGATGATAGGGAACGCAGCCTTCCAAGAGGCGGACACCTTCAGCCTGATGATGCCGATCACCAAGCATAACTTCCGAGTGCTCGATGCTGCACAGGTCCCGGAGGCGGTCAAGCGGGGAATGAACATCGCCCGCACTGGCAGGATGGGCCCGGTCCATATCGACCTCCCCTCGGATGTAATGCTGGCCGACGTCCCAGAGAAACTGATGAACGAGGAATACCCGGTTCCTAGCCCGATGGAGGACTTCACCGGCATGCTGGAATCGGTGCGGATGCTCTTGAACGCGGAGCGGCCGCTCCTGCTGGTCGGAGGCGGGGCCAAATGGTCCAATGCCGGTCCGGAGGTTGCGAAGCTCGCAGAGCTGTTGATCGCACCGGTGGTCACATCGATAATGGGCAAGGGCATCATCCCCGAAGAGCACCCGTTATGCCTGGGCATCTTGGGTATGCATGGCCGGGAGGTATCGCGAAGGGCACTACTTGAAGCGGACGTGATCCTCGCAGTGGGAACAAGGTTTTCCGATCGAACTCTCACCAACCAGAACGAGATCCCGATGACCACCAAGATCATCCACCTTGACATCGATCCGATCGAGGCTGGCAAGGGACAGCGCACCAAGGTAAGGCTGGTGGGGGATGCGAAGAAGGCGCTGCAGCAAATGATCAAGGGGATAGGCAAGTCAAAGAAGGAGACGGAGTGGAGCAGGCGCATCCAGGAAGTGAAGAAGAAGTGCTCCTGCGACATCGACATCAATACTTCGCCGATCGCCCCCCAGAAGGTCATATTCGAGCTTGGAAAGATCCTCACCGACAAGACGATAATCACCACCGAGGTGGGACAGAACCAGATGTGGGCCAGTCACTTTCTCAAGGTGCGAAATCCGCAGCAGTTCATTACCTCGGGCGGGTTCGGGACCATGGGATTCGGATTCCCCGCGGCCATTGGCGCGAAGTATGCGCGTCGTGACCACACGGTGATAGATATCGCTGGGGATGGTAGCATCCAGATGGTGTTCCATGAGTTCGCGACCGCGGTTAACGAGGACCTGCCAGTCGTGGTAGTGGTAATGAACAACGGCTGGCTGGGAATGGTGAAGCAATGGCAGAAGCTGTTCTGGAACCAACGGTACTCCGGCACTATGCTGAAGAACAACCCGGACTTCGTCGCCCTGGCCAAGGCGTTCGGCGCGGACGGGGTTCGAGTTGAGAGGCCATCCGAACTGGCCGAGACGTATCAAAGGGCAATCAAATCCGGCGTGCCATTCCTGATCGATGTCGCTACCGACCCGGAGGAGGACGTGCTGCCGATGATACAGGTCGGGAAGACCGTAGACCATGTCGTATCCGGCAAGTGCGGTTGGGCATGCAAGAAAACAGCCTCAGCGGCCGCCTCATCACTCTCCTAGGGTTCAACTA
The DNA here is from genome assembly GCA_003153895.1 of Methanomassiliicoccaceae archaeon. Taxonomy (GTDB): domain Archaea; phylum Thermoplasmatota; class Thermoplasmata; order Methanomassiliicoccales; family UBA472; genus FEN-33. Next base: position 7,446 of record PMBU01000074.1, read on the forward strand.
GAGGCCCAGGAATGCAAATTGCTCGGATGACTGGCAGCTCGATCACAGGGACGGACAACCTTAATATTAGGGACAGCTTAACCTCGCAACACTGACACTGCTTAGCAGGTGACAATGATGGCAAAAATATATCATGATTCTGACGCGGACCTCGGAGTCCTGAAAGGCAAGAAGATCGCGGTAATCGGATTCGGCAGCCAAGGGAAGGCGCAGTCGATGTGCCTCCACGACTCTGGGCTGAACGTTACCGTTGGCGTGCGCAAGGGCGGAAAATCCTGGAAGGACGCCAAGAAGAACGGAATGAAGGTTGACGAGATCGCCAAGGCGGTCAAGGATGCGGACGTGGTCATGGTCCTCGTGCCGGACGAGACCCAAGGCGATGTTTTCGAGAAGGAGATCAGGCCGAACCTCAAGAAGGGAGCGGCGCTGGACTTCGCTCACGGCTTCAGCATCGTCTTCGGCACGGTGAAGCCGCCGAAGGATGTCGACGTCGTGATGATGGCTCCGAAATCGCCTGGACCGATGGAACGAGAAGTGTACCTTCAGGGCTTCGGAGTCCCGGCATTGATCGCCGTGGAACAGGACTATTCCGGCAAGGCAAAGAAGATCGCCCTCGCCCTCGCGAAGGGATTGGGAGCGACCAAGGCCGGGGTCATCGAGACGGACTTCCGGGAGGAGGCCACCTCCGATCTGTTCGGAGAGCAGGCGGTCCTATGCGGAGGAGTGACCGCGCTGATCGAGGCTGGCTTCGAGACCTTGGTCAAGAACGGCTACCAGCCGGAGATCGCCTACTNNCTCAAGCTCATCGTCGACCTGATCCAATCAGGAGGCATGATGAAGATGTGGACCTCGGTTTCGAACACCGCCGAGTATGGAGGGCTGTCCCAACGTGACAAGCTCATCACTGAGGACACGAAGAAGGCCATGGAGAAGATGCTGAAGAACATCCAGACCGGCAAGTTCGCCAAGGAATGGCTGGCTGATGCCTCCGGTGGCATGAAGAAGCTGCAGTCCATGGAGGATGCGGAGGCGACGTCGAAGATCGAGGTCGTCGGCAAGGAGATTCGTGCGTTGTTCGAGACGAAGAAGAAGTGAATCTCCAGACTTTCTTTTTAAAAAGAGGGGCGGTCCCCTCGGCCAATTACTTTTTCTTTCTGCGACCTGCCAGCTTGGCTCCAACCTTCAAGCTCAGCTTCTTCATAGCGCTCGGACCTTCCATTCGCTCCCGGTTGAACATCGCGAATCCCAAGAAGAACAGAGCAAGGACGAGTATACCTCCGGCTATCAGATCGCCTTCAACGGAAAGGAAATGCACCTGCATCGAATTGTCCAATTGGAGGGTTTGGGATATCCCTTCCCTTAGCGACATTGGGTACGAGAATATCCCCACTATGTATTCGAAGGAGACATACTGGGTATAATTGCTGCTTGTCACTCCTGGATGGTGCCGGTAGACGTCTTCATATGCCGCGGTTTGCAGGCTCGGAACTATTATTGAACCGAGGACGAAGGCTATCAACGCTATGGAGATCACCGCAGATTTCTTGCTCGACAGGGTGGACACCAGGAGCCCGAAGGCTCCGAAGGCCAGCAGGATCAGGAGCGGGAATACCATGGAAGCGAGCAGGACCTCCACGCCGAGGACGGATACATCCATGATCGAGAAGACGATGAAGAACGTCAACAAGGAGATCAAGCACGAGAGCAGGACAAACAAGCTGAGGACGATGAACCTGCTCAGGTAGATCATGAACTTGGATGTGCGATAGGTCAGGACGAACCTGGTCATACCTGTCTCCTTCTCTCCCGTCAACGAGAAAGACGAAACGAGCAGGATCACAATGGTGAAGATGGACAGGATGCCACCCCAGAAGTCGGACAGCGACTGCCTGCGCGCCATGTCCACTGACAGATCCGCGACAACAAACTGCTGGTTATGGATCGAGCCCAGATAGCTTATGGAGGATTGGAATGCCATCAGTACACTTATCATGACCAATGCTGTGACGAGGAGGAGGAATACCGAGTCTGAGAATTGCGTCCTGAGGTCCTTCCGGACATGAACCATCAGCTCGTTCATCTCATGCACCCCCCTTCAGGAAGACGTCCGCGTATCGATCCTCTGCCTTTCTCTGCAGGACCTTCACCTCTTCGACCCTGCCTTTAACGGATGTCACGGCGAACACGATATCAGGGATCTCCTCCCTTCTGGCCAGGACCACGAACGACCTCATGTCCTTCGAGATCGGCCCGATGCGCCATGGACCGAGGGACCTCTCCACGTCTACATTGGGGGCAGCCAGCACGATCTGGACGCTAAGGATGTCTTCCTCCTCCAGGCTCTCCTTGCGCAAGATCCGCCCTCTATCGATGAAGAGTATCGAACTGCACACCTGATCGATCTCATTGAGTTCGTGAGAGGACAGCAGCATCGTGATTTCCTTCTCTTTCAACCGTTTGAAGATCGCCCTCAGCTCAATCATCATAGAGGGATCCAAGCCAGAGAAGGGCTCGTCCATTATCAGGATGCTCGGGCCGTGGAGCACCGCCCTGGCCATTGCCAGTCGCTGGCGCATCCCTTTGGAGTAGGAGGAGACGTAGTCGTTCTCCCTTCCTCCCAGCCCGAATTCCTTGAGCGACCTCTTGCATGCTCCATCGACGTCGCTCAGCCCTGCCAATCGGGCAAAGAATACCAGGTTATTGTACGCGGAGATGTCCTCGAAGAATATCGGCTTCTCTGGAACGTACCCGATGATTCCGACGTTGCCTTCCGTGATCTCGATCCTGCCGGCATCCCGGGTCTCAACCCCCATGATCACCTTGATTAGAGTGCTCTTGCCCGCTCCATTCGGTCCCACCAGGCCGCAGATCTCTCCCTTGTTGACCTCGAACGCCACGTCGTCGAGAGCTTTGACATTGCCTGCTGTCATGATGCTTCCATATGTCTTGTGCAACCCCGATACTCGCAATGTCGGCATTGCTTCAGAATTGCCTGACAGTCAGTTCACCTCCATACCAATCCGCGTCGAAACCGAATAGGTAATCGCCACTTGGGGTGGTCAGGATCGCCCACATTTGCATGCCCCCATAATAAACAGAAGATGCGCTTGTCAAGAACGTCTCGCTCGTCCAATGGTCCGCTCCCAGATCGACCGTGTAGTTGTGATACTCTTGCAGTAAGTTAATGCCCCACACCTGCTGACGGCAAACCAGGGGGCAAGAGCTTAATGGCGCGCTTCCGTCCGCAAGTCGGATTGAGATGCTGGTGCTTAGGGAACTGCCCATGGGGTCGCTAGTCACGTTACTTTCGGCAATCAGCGCATCATAATAGAAGATCGAGCTTGAGTCGATCATCGGCTTGGGGCCGCTGCTCATACCCATCTCATACATGTTGGACCGAGGGAACAGGAGATAGTAGCCTGAAGTGGCCTGATAGTATCCCGGTGGCATTCCATACATGGACGACGACATGGACGATGACACCTCATACGTCCCATTCCAGGTCAGCCTAAGTGGTGAATCGGACTCGTTAAAGTTGCCGAAGGCGACCCTTCCCCAGGCGCTGGGACTCTCTAACCAGGTGGATGTGACGAACTTGTGCAAATACTGCTCAGGGGTCAGTCCCGATGGGATGTGGTAGATATAGACGCCTGAACTTCCAGTATTTCCTGTGACTGTGAACGCAACGTCGGGGGTCAGGGACCGCAGCTCGAAGGTCACGTCCTCCCCCTCGGCGAAGACCGCCTTGTCAGCAACGACGTGGATGTAACCGATCTTGAAATTGCTCGCATAGGAGAGCATTTGAGACGAGAGAAAGCCAGTGGCTGCCACCATGATCACGACGATGATCACCAGCGCGCTCTTCCTAAGCCTCATTTCCCACACCGAACCTAGTAGAACTGGTCCCAGTTTTAAAGTGCCATATGGATATTTAATGACCTATGCCAGGAAGTCAAGCACTTATCACGGTTCTCTCGGGTAATCACTATATCTACCAATTCGCCATTTGATGGGCTTGTCATGAGGATCGGCATCATCGCTTGCGAGACCTTCCGGCGGGAGCTGGAGATGATCATCAAAGGTGACGAGGACATCGTCCACAAGGAGTACTTGGAGTTCGGCCTGCACGAATATCCGGAGGAGCTCAAGAAGGCGGTGGTCGACAAGGTCAACTCCCTGGAAGGGAAGGTCGATGCCGTGTTCCTTGGTTACGGGATCTGCCAATCGCTCAAGGATATCACCAAGAAGATGCGCGTTCCGACCGTCCAGCTGAAGGAAGACGATTGCATCGGCGTCTTGATCACCAGCGAGGAGTACGAGCGGGAAAGGAAGGTCTGCGCCGGCACGATGTTCCATACGCCGGCGTTCTGCGAAATGGGCGAGGATTGGTTCGAGAAGGACATGAGGAAAAAGATGTCCGAGGAGCAGTTGAAGGACTTCCTGGACCAGGGATATGATACCATGTGGTTCCTGCGCACCCTTTTCAACGGCTATTCCCGAACCTTGTTCATAGATACTGGCATCGGGGATAAGGAGCACTATCTGGAGCTCTCGAAGGAGTTCGCTGCCAAACTAGACATGAGGCATGAATGCCGCGATGGGACGCTGGAAGTGATCAAGGACGCGTTGCGCCGAACAAAGGAGTTGGCGGCAGTGCAAGGAAACCCCGGGCTTGTTACACCCTCTCCAGACCGCTCCATTTCTCCAGCTTGACCGGCTTGAAGGATTCCATCCGATCCAACAATCTCGAAGCATCTATGTCCTGAATGATCATGTCGCGGAACTCAGGGCGGATGAAGCGCTCCTCGTACCCGCGATCGATCATTTCCATCAATGGGTCGAAGTAGCCAGAGACATTAAGGAGGGCGACCGGCTTCTGATGGTGGCCGATCTGCGCCCATGTTAGCATCTCGAACCATTCCTCCAAGGTTCCGAACCCTCCGGGCATGGCGATGAATCCCTCGGCCAGCTCGGCCATCTTCATCTTGCGCTGGTGCATGGTGTCGACCAGATACAGCTCGGTCAGATGACGATGGACGATCTCCTCCTTCTCCAAGAATCGAGGGATCACGCCAATCGCCTCGCCCCCATCGTCCAGGACGGCCTTCGCAATCGCTCCCATCAGCCCCACCCTGCCTCCACCATATACCAAGCCGATGTTCCTTGCCACCATCAGATGACCGAGCATCTCGGCTGCCTCACGATATTCGACCTTGCTTCCCATGCAGGAACCGCAATAGACCGCTATGCGCCTCATTTTCTTATCATGAAACCACTGACCTCGATATACTGTTTCTCCTCTCCGCATCAGCAAAGGCTCATTATCGGCGGAGCCGTTTGCTTTCTGAGACCAATGACAGGAAACCGCATCGTCATGAAAACGCCGCAGACGGAATTCTTCATAGAGCTGAACGAATCCGAGACCGCCGACGCTATCTACCTTTCCCTGCCGATAGAGGAGTATGTCAACGTCTGGGGGGAAGAGATCTACTTCGAGATACCGGTGGAGATGAAACTGGAGAATGGAAGGAAAGTGATGGAGGTCGGTGAAGTGGCTTACTGGCCCCAGGGGAAGGCAATCTGCTTGTTCTTCGGCCCAACGCCGGTAAGCAAGGGGTCTAAGCCCGAAGCGTATAGCCCAGTGACCCCGCTGGGCAGAGTAATGAATGACGTGGAAGCATTGAAGGGCTTGGGCGATCGAACACGCGTGAGGTTGGAGCGAGCCTGAGCTACTTGCTCATGGTGATCTTCATCCCCTTGTTGTCCGGATGGGTGATGACCCGCTCCAATCCCGCCTCGTCGACCGAGGCGAGAGCATCGTCTAGTCGCTGTTGGTTCACATAGGCGGCGATTATCCCGGTCTCTTCATGCACCCCAATTATCTCGCAGCCTTTGACCCGCATAATCGACATCAGACGGTAGATGTCCTTGCCCCCCTTGAACCGCCTGATCTCCACCACCTTCGAACCGAGCAGCTGCAGCCGGTAGATGGAATCCCCCATCTTGGTGACATCCGATTTGATCGCCGCTGGCATCAGCTTCATCAATACTTCGAGCGCCTTCTTCTCCCGGTCTTTCTCATCGATCGTGACCATCTTCTGCAAGTCGAGCGAGTTCGCTTGGATGATAGGCTCGACCAAAATCAGCGGATTCGATTCGGGAATGGGCGTCCTGCAAGCTATCTCCAGCTCGTCGGTGACGATGACCAATCCTCCGAAGAGCGCCCCAGCCACCCTGACCCCGGTGTCGGGTCGCAGCTCCAGTCGACCGTCGTTCTCGTTCACCATGTTCCAGGAGATTATTCGCCTTAGCTCCCGCTGCCCAACCGGACGCCCCAAAGCGGCGTTCACGCCTGCCGCCGCAGCTGTGATGGTCTCAGGGGAAGCATCGAACGGGACGCTACCATGCTCTGGACTGGTTATCTTGAAAGCGCCCTTGTATTCTAGGATATTGCAGAGCGCCCGGCAGACATGCTCGACCGGGGCATGTGGCTCCACGTCCACCTCCCATTCGGCAGCCGGGGCGATCTTGAGGAAAATATGAAGGTCTATCGCGATCCCGATGCCACCACCTCCAGGGAAGCCGCCGAACTTCTCGGTGGAGTCGATCGTGGCCAGGTCCAGGACCAATGGGGCGCGGACGGACATGGGGCGAGCTGTGTCGAGCTTGCCGGGCAAGGGGTACGGACCACCGTTGGTCTCTCCCATCCTCAGGACCTTGTGCTCCGCCACAGTGGCGACTGTCATCGGCGATTCTAATGACCGCTCCGCTTTTGTACCTTATCTTCTGGGCACCGATTTGCGAATTACCTTGAAAAAAGGTAAATATCGGGCGGTGCGAGCAGTCAGCGAGGATGATGAATGCGCCCCGACAAGATCGTCAAGAGCGATGTGGAATGGGAACAGGTCCTAGCACCGGAGGAGTATCGGCTGCTAAGGAAGAAGGGCACTGAGCTGGCTTTCACCGGGAAGTTCCATGATTTCAAGGGGAAGGGGACGTATACCTGCGCCGGATGCGAGCTGCCATTGTTCTCCTCCGAGGCTAAGTTCAACTCGGGCACTGGCTGGCCCTCCTTCTATCAACCGATCGAGGAGGACGCGGTCGATGAGCATTTGGACCTAGTCTTTGGGGTGCGCACCGAGGTGCGCTGCGCCCGCTGCGGAGGCCATTTGGGGCATGTGTTTGACGACGGGCCCCCGCCGACCGGGCGGCGTTATTGCATGAACTCCGGCGCCTTGCACTTCAAGCCTGCCTGAGCCTCACTCGCTGCCGATCAGCTCCAGATCGTCGAAGCAGACCGATGGAAGAGCGTAATTGTGCGACGTGGTGACATCATTCCCGACCGCCCGCACCTTGCGCAAAGCCTCGAACATGTTGCCGGTTATCAGGCAGTGCTTCACAGTGCGGGTGAGCGACCCTTTCTGGATGAGGTGGCCGCATCTCACTTCCAGACCGAAAGCGCCGGTGATCGGGTGAACGTCCGGCGCGGCGAAGCTGTCCACTAGGACTCCCTTGTCGACCGATCCAACGATGTCATCTACGCTTTTGCTACCCCTCCTCAGCACCATGTTCAGGGGAGCGATCGATACTGGCATCTGCCATTGGCCCACAACGTCCATCGAGCTCCTCCGCACTCCATTGCCGGTCATCGGAATGCCAGCCTTATAGGCGTTATAAGCGTCGTTGAGAAAGCCGCCCAATATGCCATCCTTTACCAATTCCTTCTTCTTTGTCGGCACTCCCTCGTCGTCAAAGGGTGAAGAGAGCACACCATGCTCGTCGGTCGGGTCATCCGTGAAGCTGATCGCCTTGTCGGCGACCAGTTGGCCGGACTTGCTGGCCCACGGACTCCGCTTGCGGTTCACGTTCTCCATGCTCAAGGCGAAGGAGACTGACCCGGAGAAGAGTTCGGCAAGGTCACCAGGGGGGATTATCACCGCGCCTTGCATCTTGCCCTTGAACGCTTCGGCCTTGGCGGAGGACATCGCCTTCTGCTGTAACCGTTTCCCGATCGCCGTCGGGTCGAGCTCATTGATCCTGGGCGAGAAGAAGGTCTCCGCTCCCTCTCCCGGATTCGCACCCTCGGTCATGGCACTCGCTCTCAGATAGACCAAGGTGCTGTCGCGACAGACGTCGATGCCGTTGGTGTTGACCACCCGGGCCTGGATGTGCCCCGCCCTCAAGACTCCGTTCGGAACCTTCACCTTCCCTGGTTCGACCGTCGCACCGATGATCGAAGCCATCAGTTGGGCCAGCTCTCGATTCTCCGTTCCCCTGATATTCTCGTCCGAGCAGCGCGCCCATACCCCCGGCTTATCTGGCATTGGGAACCCTTTGAAGATCGTTTCCGGAGGAAGGAGGGATGCCACCCGAGCGGCGTTCCTGGCGCACGCCTCGGCATCGGCCACGCTCGAGACCGCAGAAGCAGATTGGCCGAAACGATGCTCCTTCATCAGACGGATGGCTATTCCGAGATCGCTCTTCTCCTCCACGCTTTTGACCTTTGAATCATCGGCATAGGCGGACCACG
>PMBU01000115.1 GCA_003153895.1 Methanomassiliicoccaceae archaeon
TTCGTTGCGATACCAGTGATCGAGGTGGAGAACAAGATCGACCTGTTGGACTCGGGCAGCGACCGTTTGAAGATGTCGGCGCTCAAGGGCATCGGAGTTGAGAAGTTGCAGAGGGAGATAACCGGACACCTCAAGCAGAGCGCCAAGGCCAAGGTCACGGACGCGGATTTTGCGATCAAGAAGGAATCGGAGCAGGAAGGGGAGTAGAGTTGCAGCAGCTGGCTTGCAGCGATCGGATGAGGTTATATTTCGAATCGTTAGCAAAGGATGCCGACCGCTGCTATGCCGTCGCCAGGAGGGCAAGGGCAAGGGGAATGGACCCGGAGACGTTCGTGGAGATCCCCCAGGCGGAGGACCTGGCCTCGAGGGTCGAGAAACTCCTATCAGCCTGGAACGTGGAAGGAGTGGCGGCAAGGATCCGGGAGCTGTCCAAGGACTACAACAGGGAAGAGGCCTCGCTCATCATCGCCAAGGAGATCGCCCGCAAGCCGGCGAAGACCCGCGAGGAGGCCATCGACCGTGCCGTCCGCGTCGGCCTTGCCGTTCTTACCGAGGGGATATTGGTCGCGCCTCTGGAAGGGATAGCGGGGGTAAAGATCGGACGCAATTATGATGGTTCGAATTACATCTCGATATCATTCGCAGGCCCGATCCGTTCCGCCGGAGGCACTGGCCAGGCCATGGCAGTGCTGATCGGGGACGTGGTCAGGCGGGAACTTGGGATCGGCCGATACATTCCCACCGATGGCGAGGTCCAGCGCTTCAAGGAAGAGATACCGCTCTACAAGCAGTGCCAGCACCTGCAATATACCCCTAGCAACCAGGAGATCGAGCTGATCGTCAAGAATTGCCCAGTATGCATCGATGGCGAAGGAACAGAGGACATCGAGATATCTGGCTATCGCGATCTTCCTCGCATAGAGACCAACAAGGTCAGGGGCGGTGCTTGCCTGGTCATCGCGGAAGGATTATGCCAGAAGGCGCCGAAGCTTGAGAAGCATGTCAAGAAGCTGGGCATCGACGGCTGGGTGTTCATCTCAGAATATCTTGCATTGAAGAAGAAATCGACCAGCGAGGAAGAGGTCTCGAAGATCAAGCCAGATAGCAAGTATCTGAAAGACCTGATAGCTGGCCGGCCGGTTCTGGGCCACCCCTCCCGCGTGGGTGGCCTCAGACTTCGCTATGGAAGAGGTCGAACGACCGGCCTGGCTGCGATCGCGCTGAACCCCGCGACCATGCATGCGGTCGATGATTTCCTAGCAGTTGGCACCCAGATAAAACTGGAGCGCCCCGGGAAGGCCGGCGCTGTGACGCCTTGCGACGAGCTCGAGGGGCCGATCCTGCTGCTCACGAACGGCGACCTGGTCCAGGTGCACAAGGTCGAGGAGTTCGACCTAGTGAGATCGCGGGTGAAGGAGATCGTTGACCTGGGCGAGATATTGATCCCCTTCGGCGAGTTCGTCGAGAACAATCACGTCCTGGTACCTGGCTCGTATTCCATCGAATGGTATAAGGTGGAGTTGCGACGGTCCGCCGGCTCCCTTCCAGAGGAATGGCAGGACCCATCGACCTTCGTTAGGGCAATGGAGCTCTCTCGCGTATACGACGTCCCACTCCATCCCAAATACAACCTCTTCTGGTCGGATGTCCCGTTGGTTCAGCTCGGAGAGTTGAGGGCGGCGATCCTCGAAAGTGGTACCTGGAATGACGGTAAGTTGATCATCCAATCGCTCGGCGAATCCAAGAGGACATTGGAAAGCCTGGGGGCGCTGCACCGGGTCGAGGCCGATCGGACGATCCTCGAGAAGTACGCGGAACCGTTGATCGCGGGCCTCGGGCTCAAGGTCAGCGAGGAGGAAATCGTCGCAGCGGTAGACCTCGATGGAACCAGCTCCATCGAGGCAGTTTCCAAGGCCATGGGGATCAAGATGAGGCCGCGCTCCGTGACCAGGATCGGCGCTCGAATGGCTCGCCCCGAGAAAGCCAAGGAGCGCAAGATGAAGCCTCCGCCTCACGTGCTCTTTCCCCTAGGCTTGAGCGGAGGAACGCAAAGGCTAGTGAGCGAGGCCAGGGAGGACAAGGAGATCGAGGTCGAGGTCGGTGTCCGCAGCTGTCCTGTGTGCGGAAAGACAACGTTCCAATGCAAATGCGAGTGCGGCTCGCATACCATCCCGACGGACGCGCCAGCGAAGCAGCACATCGACGTCAATAGCATCATCGAAGCAGCCCTGAAGAACCTGGGCGAGAGCGCGGCGATGGAGATCAAGGGCGTGCAGGGGATGATCTCCAAGAACAAGACGCCGGAAGCGATGGAGAAGGGTATCCTGCGCGCCAAGCACGACGTATTCGTCTTCAAGGACGGTACGATCCGTTTCGACATGACCGATGTGCCGCTGACGCACTTCCGCCCCAGGGAGATCGGGCTGACGGTCGAAAAGGCCAGGATGCTGGGATATCATCTGGACCAGGATGGGGCTGAGCTCACCTCGGGCGAGCAGATCTGCGAGCTGAAGGTGCAGGATTATGTTCCATCCATCTCTTGCGGCGATTACCTGGTGAAAGTGGCCAACTTTATCGATGAGATGCTCGTGAAATATTACCAGCTCGCTTCGTTCTACAATGCAAAGGACAGGCAAGACCTGATCGGGCATATGGTGATCGGGCTGGCACCGCACACCTCCGGAGGAGTGCTATGCCGTCTCCTCGGCTTCACGCCGACCAATGTCGGCTACGGGCATCCGTTCTTCCATGCTGCCAAGCGTCGCAACGCCGATGGGGACGAGGACAGCGCGATATTGCTCATGGACGGGCTGATCAACTTCTCCCGCTCGTTCCTGCCAGAAAGGCGGGGAGGGCTGATGGATGCGCCGCTCGTGCTTACGACCAGGCTCGACCCGAACGAGGTCGACAAGGAGGCGCACAACATCGACATGGCCAAGGAATACCCCTTGGAGTTCTACCTGGCAACGTTGGAATATAGGCAGGCGAAGGACATCCAGGAGCGCATGGACATGGTGGGCGGGCGCTTGGGCTCCGTTCTTCAATATGAAGGATTCGGATTCACCCACGATACAAATGACATCAGCGAGGGCCCGAGGGATTCCGCGTACAAGATACTGGAGACGATGGAGGACAAGTTGAACGCGCAGCTGGTGCTGGCCCACAAGATCAGGGCGGTCGATGAGGTGGACGTCGTCTATAGGGTCGTCACCAGGCACTTGCTGCCGGACATGATCGGCAACCTGAAGTCCTTCAGCGGCCAGAAGCTCCGCTGCACCAAGTGCGGCGCTTCCTATAGGCGCATCCCGCTCTCCGGCAAATGCTACTGTGGCAACAACCTGACCTTGACAGTCCACGTCAGCTCGGTCAAGAAGTATCTGGACATGACGAAGGAGATCTCGAACCGTTTCATGATCGACAGCTATACCAGGCAGAGAGTGGAGCTGATCGAGAAATCGATCGACTCGCTATTCGAGAACGACCGGGTGAAGAAGTGCAAGCTCTCGGATTTCATGTGATCGCAATCGGTCCATCAGCTTCTCTAGCGAGTTCGAAATTGAAAAAGAAATGAACGATGGGGCTCGTCCCCTTTCGCTATCAAAGAAGAATGATCGTCTAGGCGGCGCTCTCGAGCGACGAGATCAGTTCGCGCAGATCTTCGAAACGCTTCTCAAGGAGCTTCAAGGCCATGTCCAACGCCTGTCTGGCAGTTAGCGAGCCATCGGTCTCGAAGGTGAACACGAACTTGGTGTCATCCGCGTCTACGGTTATGGCCTTGCTCTTGCACACCTTGATGCACGAGAGGCACAGCATGCAGGCCTCCTCGTTCTTCACAATGACGCCCTTGCCTTCCTTGGCGAACACGCCGCGCGGGCATGCCTTGACGCATGTAGCACCCTTATCGCACTTCGATGCGTCGATCTTCACCTTCGCCGCGTACTTGTACCCGACTCCCGAGGTCGCCTGCCACTTGGCATGCTGGTTCCCGGTGCCGAGCTCTGCGAAAGCGTATGCGAGGATTGCCTGCCTAGGCCCGAGGCGAACAATAGGGATGAGCTCGTCCTTGACCTTCAAGGTGGGATCGCCCAACGGCTCCAGGTCCCCGGAGTAAACGTCGCACGGTCCCTTCTTGTTAATCGAGTACATGATGGTGCATTGCGGACAGCCTTCCCCGCCGCAGGTGCAATCCTTCTTGAACACATACTTCTCCGGATCGGAGGGGATCGGAACAAGCCCGAGTCGGTGGGAGACGATCTCATCGAATAGCGAGCTGACGCTCTCGAACTCCTCGCTCTCATCCTCCGAGCCGCCCTGGATAGCGCCCAAGTGGAACTCGACTGTCTCGATCGCCATCTTGGGGATGTCCCCGATCAGCGCGCGTCTCAATGCGTTCGCGTACTCTGGACTGGCGTCGGAAACAACGAACTTCGCCTGGGTGTCCGTCATCTCAAGGATCTTGATCTCCATCTAAGTAACCTCTACACTCTGCGGCCCCTTCTGCCGCCCTTCTTCTTCGTGCCGTCATGTGGCACTGGTGTGACATCCTCGATCCGCCCGATCTTCAGACCGGCGCGGGCCAATGCTCGGATCGCTGCCTGCGCTCCTGGCCCTGGCGAGGTGGACTTGTTGCCGCCTGGCGCCCGCACCTTGACGTGGATGCCGTCGATGCCCTTCTCCTTGGCGATCTCAGCGACCTTCTCGGCAGCTCTCATCGCTGCGTACGGAGACGACTCGTCCTTGGCCTGCTTCACGACCATTCCGCCGGTGGCCTTGGTTATTGTCTCCGCCCCAGTGATGTCCGTTACCGTGATGATGATATTATTGTAGCTCGCATAGACGTGCGCGATTCCCCATTTGCCCATTTTCACTCCTCCTTCGGTGTTGGTTCAGGCAGATTGGCCGGGGCATCCGTTGCTGTGACATCCGCGACCTCTTTGACCTTCTCCATGACGCGGCTGGCCTTCCGGGGGAATCCCCTTCCGCCACCGCCCCTTCCTCCACGTCCGCCGCCCCTTCCATCGTCCTCGCGCTCGCGACGTGCCTCTCTGGCTAGCCTGCGAGCCCTGGCCTCAACGACCCGGGGTGCGTCGACCCTCAATGGGTGCAATTCGTTGTTGAACGGCGATGCGCCATTATATGCGATCTTCTCTTCCTCGCCCCGTTGCATCAGGTATCCGGGGATAGTGACCTTGCGGCCATCGACCCAGACATGTCCATGGAATATCATCTGGCGGGCCTGCTTCGGGCTCACGGCCAATCCCTTGTTGTACACCATGGTCTGCAAGCGCCTGTTAAGCAAGGCCTCGGTGTTCAGACCGAGGACGTCATCCAGCGTGGCGCCTTCCATCGGCAGCAGTCCCAAGCGGGCGCACGCCTTCAGCAGGTTGTGCGTCTCGATCCTAGCTTGCTCCTCGCCGATGCGCAATCGTGCCTG
>PMBU01000003.1 GCA_003153895.1 Methanomassiliicoccaceae archaeon
CTTGCCCGCGGTATTTGATCGAGTTGCCGATCAGATTCTGGAGTAATTGGATCATGTGGGTTTCATTAGCCAAGATTTCCGGAAGCGGGTCGTGCGTGATGCTTGCTCTTGAATCCTTCACTAATGAATCGATATCTAGCAGCGACTTCGACAGAACCTCTTCCATTTTTATGGGCACCATCGGTTTGGATAGGTTGCTCACCCGTGAGTATGTAAGAAAATCGCTGATCATGTTCTGCATCCGGATGCCTCCATCTACAGCGAATCCGATGTATTTGTCGGCTGTCTCGTCCAGATTTCCCTTGTACTTCCGTTCTAATAGCCCAAGGTAGTTCACGATCATCCTTAATGGCTCCCGTAGATCGTGAGAGGCAACATACGCGAACTGCTCCAGCTCAGCATTGCTCCTTTTAAGATCTTCCGCGTATTTTTCCAACTTCTTCTCGGCCTCAATCTTTTGAGTAATGTCCTGAATCAGGCCGAGCATATGGGGTTCGCCTTCGCCGTTGGGCATGACCCGTCCACGGATGTTTACCCAGCGGATCTCTCCGTCCAACCGACGTATGCGACAGATGAGCTGTGCTTCTTCCCCTTTTTCTATCGCATCCCTTATCTGCCTTCTAACGCTATCTTGGTCTTCGACTACCACATGGCTTAGGATTGTGTCAATTGTCCATTCCGGTTGCTGAGAAGAATATCCGAAGATCTGATCATGACGGAGCGATCTCCAGATTGTCAATTTCTTCACGTCCAGGTCCCACGTTCCCATCATGGAGACCTCAAGCGCTTGGGCAAGGCGACGCTCACTATCCAACAGGGCTTGCTCTGACCGTTTGCGCTCTGTGATATCCCTGCCGATCGAAAGTACAACTTCCTCACCAGAATATTCGATTGGTTGGTCGTTCACATCCATGATCAGTTTCTTTTGATCTTTGCGGACCCAGACCGTCTCTTTGGCTTCTCTGTGCCATTTGAACAGGTCAGCATATCCTTGTGATATCCATTCAGCCTGCTCGGGAGGGAGGAGATCCTTCATGCTCTTCTTAAGAAGTTCCTCTCGGCTATAGCCCAGAATGCTGCAGGCCATTTGATTGGCATCGATGATCCGGTAGTCCATCCTCCAGATGAGGATCGCATCTCCTGCCTGATCGAAGATCGTGCGGAACTTCTGCTCGCTCTTCTCCAGATCGTTGAAAAGCACTTTGACCGGGTCGGAATAGCACTCTTTCACGATGGCCAAGAACAAGAGCAAGAAGGCAGTTAGGGCAAATATGTGGCCGGTCAGATTCGCGAAATCATAAACGCCGATATATGAGGTGAAGAACAGCTCCGCCCCCACATTGATAAGGATGAATCCGAGGAGCAGTTGGAAGGTCCAAGTCTGGAAGGATTTCCTTTTTGAATAAAGGAGATATGCCGAAACGAGGAGGGTTCCAGCTATCAGATACTCACTATAGATCTTGAAAGGAGTCAGACCCGACCCCTCGATATAGGCTGTGGGGAACCAACCGAAAATAATGCTCAACAAGATCAAAATGGTAGCAACAAGGAATGTCAACAAAATTTTGATCGCATTCACCCTTTTATTAATCGCAAGTGGAGCAACGATCAATGTAACAACGAGCAGATAGCGGCTCGCCAGCCAGAGTTGCGTTGGAACGTTTGCATCAAGACCAGGGAATACCCCCATCCCCTTAAAGGTCAGAAGGTGCAAGACCTCGGTCGTCCCTATGAAGAGCATCCCAATCCCGGCAATTAGCAGATAATTGTTGACTAGGAGCCTCCTAACGCTCCAGGTGACGATGAAAATTGATGCGGCGATGATCACTATTAGTATCTCAGATAGACCGTGGAACAGAAGATAGCCATATACCGAGGATGCGCCAATCGCTATGATGATCAGCGCCCAGACAATTATTAGACTGATGGAGTTCCAAATGCCGTCCTTCTTCAGCACTTTCTGAACCATAAACAGGCTAGCAACAGCATTTATCGCAAAAAAGGCTTCGCCGGTTCCTGCCCCGATATCATTCGATTAGTAAATTATTACATTGCGATTCTTCCGATATTATTGGGGGAATAGAGATGCACTTGGGAACCTCACGTTTGTTGGCTTCCTCCTTCTTATTCTGACGATAATTAGCATATCTGGGATAGGGGTTTCTTTCCTCTCCGTTTCCGGCAGCATGCAACCATTGATCGGAGCGCCCCTTGCACAATCGAACTGGAACGATTCTGATAGTTCCAGTATTGGCGCATCTGAAGTCATAGCGAACAATACCAGCGGAGGAAATGGAGATTCAGTTATTTTCGAAATTGCTATATCATCATTCTCATGATCGCTGCGCGGATTGTTTTCACAATGATTATTGGGAAGCAGGAGCAATGATTATCCGACGGGGAGAATGAGATTCAGCAAGTATTTCGTAATGGCTTTGGCCGTATTTGTATTGATCCCGGCGGTTTGTGTAGCCGCGCACACCCCCTTGTTCTCTCACGATAATTCCACCCTTCAGACCGCTTTCGCCATCAACGACTCTGCGAAGTCGTGGGCTGTTTATGCCAACCTGCCATCAACGGGAGCGGCTGCCTATTACAAATTCCAAATGGATGCTGGCGGAGACATAGACATAACCCTATTGAGTCCATCGGACCCATCTGAATCTCATTTCTTGCCCATTTTCGTGCTCATGGTCCCGGGCTCGCTCTCTGCAAATCCAGTTCCGTCTTTCGTTGAGATGCCGACGGGCTATGGCACTATCGTGGTGCATGGGGTAAATCCTGGAAAGGCGACCTTTGAGCCATTCAGCCCCGGCTGGTTCTATCAATTAGGCAACCTGACGTTGACCGCGCCGGTCACAGGCACCTATTATATAGCGGTATATGATCAGAACAATACAGGAAATTTCGGTTTGCCAGTGGGCTATATTGAAGGATACACCATCCCCGAGATACTGATGCTGCCGTATGAAATTCAGTTGGTATTCGTTTGGGAAGGTCAGAATGCCTTCATCGTGCTATTGCCATTGATCCTTTCCATGGCATTGGGGGGCTCCCTGGTATACTGGCGCACCATGAAAGGAAAGAACCCGAAAGGTAACCTCTCAAAATGGATTGCTGCCTTCGGAGGTTTGGCATTCATAGGGTATGCGGGCATCAACTCCTATCAGATGCTTCTGGCGCTTACCAAGATGGGATGGGACTCGGGAGCGTTCGTTTCGATGCTCTTCATTATCCTGCCCTTAGCGCTAGGGATTATCAGCCTGCGATATGCCTTGCGACAGACGATGCGGAAAGCGATATATCATCGCATCGAGCTAGTAGCTATCGGCGCTATTGGTCTGATGTTATGGACGGGACTCTATATCGGACCAGCATTATTGATCCTGGCAGCAATATTAATTCCCTTTGGGCATAAGCACTCTTGAGGCTTGTCGAAGAAGATTACCTTCGACCTTCGAAGGTTGACCATTCATCCCCATCAAAATTCCAGAAAAATGGAAAGAAATTAAAGAAATGATTGATTTTGAGGTGAAGCAAATAATCATTGCTTCCGTAGTGCCTGAACGCATCTTATCCCGCCAATCATTGACGTTAGCCAAGGATGCCGTTCATCGCCTCTTATAATCGTGGCCAGGAAACTTCTCACCCTTCGCCTGTTTGCCCTTAGCATGTTTGACCGGAGCATCGTCGAGGTGGGCATTCCGACTGATCTCGAGCGCGAGCTTCTTACCCTTGTGGGTCAGAGAATGGACTTCACCCGTCAAGGCCACAAGGCCTTCTTGCTCCATGGCAAAAAGCGCGTCCTTGACCGCCTCCAAGGAGAGGTGATTCTTGCTCGCCAATTGTTCCTCCGTCAACTCTCCCTTCGCTAGGTCCTCAAAGATTGACAGTCTTTGCTTATCATTCTGAATGAATTCGATGTTCATCTACACACCCATGATGCTATTCCAACCAGCTCCTTATTAAATTGACCGTTGGGACATCATGATACGAGCCGTTTCATAAATGAGAACGTTGAAGGGATGTTCTATCGAGGATCATTATCAAAACAATCATTAGACCATCGCACAATATTATTGATTGGGTGTCAACAATGAAAGTCGAACTTTATCACGCTTCGAAATACGGAAATGGGGCGCAAGCGGCAGAGGAATTCCGAAAGCTGATGACGACGAGAGGTCATTCGGTCGAGGTTCACAACATCGATGAGGCAAAGCCAAAGGAGATCCCTCAAGCCGACCTCTATGTCTTTGGATCTCCGACTCGCCTCGGAAAGCCGATCGGTGGCATGCGTCATTTCCTGAAGAAGGTGGAACTCCCGTCAGGGACGAAATATGCTATTTTTGCTACATATCTTGGAGCAAAACCGGATAATAAGACTGGCAAGATGCCCACCACTGACGAGCTGGCTAATTGGCAACGAAGCATTCCGATCATGAATGAGATACTGACTTCAAAGGGAATGGTCAAAGTGGCCGAGATGCCGTTATTCGTTGTCGAGATGAAAGGACCATTGGAGGAGGGTTGGCAGAAGAAAGTGGAGGATTTCGTAGCTGAGATACTCTCCAGCTCCAAGCTCCATTAGCTATTCGTCTGTCTAGCTCTTACACTATAGGGCATCGAACTCCATACTAACTTGATTCATCATATCAAGTTTCGGAGGATGAGCGCGTCGGTGTGCACTCAAGCTTTTAGTTGCACCTTGAGCACGTCGGAGCT
>PMBU01000081.1:0-203 GCA_003153895.1 Methanomassiliicoccaceae archaeon
TTGCGTATGGTGCGCACCTTCTCATACACGTACGAGTGACCGGAGTAGTTGAAAGTGTCATCCGCAGGGTTCCAAGTGTAGACTGCGTTGGTGATGAGCTCGCCCGTCTCCGGGTCCATGCCGACAATCTCGGTTAGAGATTTCACCCTTCTCGTCATCTTGGTCCCGACCTTGACCTGGGCTTGGAGCATGACGATGTCCAA
>PMBU01000081.1:275-4092 GCA_003153895.1 Methanomassiliicoccaceae archaeon
TACTGGGGCCTTTGCCTCAGCGCAGCGGTGAGGAGGTCGAACATGTCTATGCCACCGGTGGAGGACGATTTCTTGCCACCGAACCCTTCTCGGGTCAGGGCAGGGATCCAGTTCTCATGTGGCAGGTTCAGCTCGCGCGTGTCCTCGATGCTGACGATCTTCATCTGCGGAGGTATGAAAAGCAGAACGGCGTTAAGCGTGGTGGTCTTGCCGGAAGCGGTACCGCCGCACACCAGCATGGAGCTGCCATACTCGGTCGCGGTCCACAGATAGGCCATCATATCCGTGCTCATGGTCTTGAACTTGAGCAGGTCGATGGGAGTGAATGGGTTCTCCTTGAAACGCCTGATTGTGAAGGAAGACCCGCGCTTGGTGACATGCTTGCCCAAGGTGGCGTTCAATCTCGAACCATCCGGGATCGTCGCGTCCAACAGCGGGTCAGCGACCGAGATATGCTTGCCGCACTTCTGGGCCAACCAGACGACGAAAGAGTCGAGCTCCACTTCCTTCTCGAAGCGGATGTTGCTGCGGATCGAGCCGTACTTCCTATGGAATATGAAAAGAGGGATGTTGACGCCGTCGCAGGAGCAGTCCTCGACGTTCAGGTCGGTCATCATGACGTCGATGACGCCGTAACCAACGAAGTCCCGTCTGAGGTAATATTCGATCCTTTCCTTCGAGACCGGGTGCAACGAGACGCCCATATCTTTCATGAGCGCATCGGTCGCTTGCTGGAGAATATGGATCTTTTCCTTCAACGTGGAAAGCTCGGCCACGTTCAAGGTCATGATGAGGGCTCGCTTCAGGACATCCAGAACTTCCCTTTCATCATCAGAGAGCTGGGGTTCGATGACCTCATAGAGGTATTCGGATGCGACGTCGTCATACTTGATGCGGACATACGAATAAGGTTCGGAGACAGCGTTGATCTCGACCTCGTCCACGTTCGGCTCCGCGATCCTCGGTATCTCTGTGATAATGTCGGTACTGTCGACAGCAACCTTGCTCGGGACGGTGACCTTCATCGGTCTGTCCCTAACTCGTAAAAGGAACTTCATATAGCTCGATTTGAGGTTGCCGCGGGAGCGCTTCTCGTCCTTCTCTGGTTTCCCAATCTCCCGGTCAATGGTCTCCCTTTCACCACTTACGGCCATGACTCAGCCTCCAATTACACGCGTACCAAGCAGTCCGATCAGCAACATGATGAAACTATGGCGCATGCCGTTCTGGATGCGCCCGTCCTGCAAGACTCCAGCAAGAATGCCATCGCCGAATGCATGTATCACGACGCTTACCACGAATATGAGCTGCACTGCTGGGATGACATCGATCTTGATGGTGGCTGGCATGTTGGTGATATGTGCCGCCTCGGCACCGGCCGCAACCTGTCTTCCAGCCTCAGCCATCTTTGGTAGGAAGGTGGTATTGAGGATGAAGATGGTGGCGATGAACACCATGAATGAAACGTAAATGACGACGGTGTATGTTGCCATCGCGATCTTGCGCTCGTCCTGGCTCAGCATGGTCTCACGAGCATCGTGAGCGACCATCGTGAGCACGTCGGCGACGCTTCCCCCGGCATCGTTAGCTTTGATGATGATCGACATCATCCTCTTTACCAACGGGGTGTCGACTCGCTCAGAGAACAATCTCATTGCCTCCGCCGCCGGCACCCCCCATCCAATTTGGGCTGCCATACGACGGATCTCGGGTGTCAGGCCGCCATAACGACCACGGGACGCGACCTTGACCGCCTCGGCCAAGGTCATGCCGAACCGACCCGCTTCGGCCACATCGCGTAGGAAGTCCGGGAGCCTGTTCTCGATCTCTTTGATCTTCTTGTATTTGTGTGAGGTGTAGAAGCCATATGGCCCACAGATGGCCATCAGGCCCAATGCTATGTAGTCGATCCACATCAATGGAGTGTCCAATCCTCCGATGGCATCGAGGGCGCCGATGGCGAACAGAATGGCACCTACGCCAACTCCGACCATCAGTAGGAGTCGGCTGTAATCCTTCTTGCTCCTTCCCAACTCCTTCAGACTTAGCTGTTCTTCTTCTTTTGCCATTCCGAACACCTCAGATGGACGACTCCTTGGTCGAGTTCCATATGGAGAATATGAAGCCGAACTGGGAGATAGGTATCATCAGTACAACGACAAGCCAAAGCAACAGCACTGTGAAGCTCGAACTTCCACCCCCGCCTGGAACGATCGCCATGATTGCCATGATGACCACTAGGAAGAGCGGGAAAGCGACCACGACCGTGACGAATGATTCGGCCAGGAGCCCGAGAGATTCCAACTGTGCGCGCATGTCCAGCTTCGCCTCCTTCTCGAACTGTTCGGCCTTCTGCAGGAAATATGGCTTGAGCTGACCTCCTGATGTTGAGGTCGTGACCACTCCCTGCAAGAACTCCTGCAATTTCTGGGAAGGAGTACGTTGAGATGCTTTGCTGACCGCGGTCAGAATATCAATTCCAAGGAGTTCCGTGTCCCTGGTTATCCATTCCGCCTCGCTGGCCACCTCGCCGTATATCTTCTGACGGGAAAGCTCCTTGAAGATGACATCGACGTTCACATCTGCCGAAGCCATAGCGGAAATGAAGCTCATAGCAGGTCCGATGCGCTTGTCCATATCGCGCCCGCGTCTCTTCGCTTTGCTACCCGGCGTCGAATTCAGAACGATATACGTTAGAATTGGTGGGATAACGACGATGAGGACCAGGAAGATCAGCACCGTAGCAGCGTTGATCCCCAATATGGCGATGAACAATCCGCCCATCGTTACTGCCACAACCGCCGCTATGATGAGCACCAATATCGTGGTCATCCATACGTATGCCACGAACTCCTCGGGTCGCATCCTCATATGCGCCTGCAACAAGCTTAGCTCTAGCTTGGGGTTGGGCTTGGACCGGAGCCTGGCCATCTTGCCGATTGTCCTCCAGCAGAACTCCTGGTACTTGGTCAGCTTCACATAGTCCGGAACGGCACCATCGGGCAACATCACCAAATGTGGGCCGAACTTCTCCGCCTCATCGGACGTCTTGGTATTAAGGTAAGCTTTCTTCGAGCTCTCCATTCGAGCGAAGATGTCTGAGACCTCAGGCGCCAACTTCCAAACCTCCTTCTTCCATTTCCTTGCGGACCCGGGTGATGGTCTTCTCGGATTCCTTATAATAGGCGTTGATCAGGGACCAGATCTTGCGGTGATCGGTCATGTCCTTGTAGACCATGTAGCGCACGATGTCGACCCTTCGGTTATACTCCGACATCATCTGCTCGTGCGTCATGGACTTCATCTCCATGATCTTGTCGAAAAGGAACGAGTGGCCCTTATACAGGAACTTGTCAGTGGCCTGGTCCCACTCGAACACGGTGTTGGTGATCAGCTCGTTGGTCTCGGGCTCGAAACCGACGATCTCGATGACCTGCTTCATCCTTCTGACCAGCTCAGTACCCACCCTAACATGTGTTTGGATGATGACGTTGCGCAATGCGGTCAATAGGATCCTGGGGCAGTTGATCGGGGGGTTCTCGAGACGATTGACCATGCTCTTCACCGAGTCGGCGTGCATGGTGGAGTATGTGGTATGGCCAGTTGCCATGGCCTGGAACATGATGTAGGTTTCTTTGCCTCGGACCTCACCAACGATGATGTAGTTCGGCCTCTGCCTCAATGCCGCTCGGACGAGGTCGTACATGTCGATCTCGCCAGGGGATTTGCCGTTCGCCTCCTTCTCTCCCACACCGGAACGGGTCGTGCCCGGAATCCAGTTGTCGTGCGGGAGGTTGATCTCACGGGTGTCCTCCAT
>PMBU01000094.1 GCA_003153895.1 Methanomassiliicoccaceae archaeon
GGCGAGGTGTTCGTCCTTGACGACGGCGGCGAGGTCGACCTCGACTTAGGCAATTACGAGCGGTTCTTGGACATCAATCTCACAAGCGATCACAACATCACCACAGGGAAGGTCTATCGGTCGGTGATAGAGAAGGAGAGGATGGGAGAGTACCTGGGCAAGACCGTCCAGATAATCCCTCACATCACCAATGAGATAAAATGCCTGATACGCAGCGTCGCCGAAGCGACCGGAGCGGACGTTTGCATCGTAGAGCTCGGCGGCACGGTCGGTGACATCGAGTCGATGCCCTTCCTGGAAGCGGTGAGGCAGATGAACACCGAACTGGGGAAGGGCGAGAACTGCATGTTCGTTCACACGACCCTCGTTCCGATCCTCGGGACAGTGGGAGAGCAGAAGACCAAGCCCACGCAGCATTCGGTGAAGGAGCTGCGCTCGTTGGGCATACAGCCGGACGCGATAGTGGCGAGAGCGATCGAGCCGTTGGAATACAGCATTAAGCGCAAGATCTCGTTGTTCTGCGACGTGCCGCTGGAAGCGGTGGTCTCGGCTCCCGATGCGCGATCGATCTACGAGGTGCCGATCATCTTGGAGGAGCAAGGCTTGACCGACTACATCCTGAAGCGTTTCGGCCTTGCCTCGAAGGGGCAGGATCTGACCGAATGGAAGGGCTTCCTCGACCGGATCACCAATCCCACNNGCGTACATCAGCCACCTGGAGGCGTTCCACCATGCCGGGGCGGAGCTGGAGACCAAGGTGGAGATGGTGTTCGTAGATAGCGAGGTGGTGCAGGAGAAGGGCATCACCGCCGATCTGGCGAAGGTCGATGGCATCCTTATACCGGGCGGGTTCGGCTCAAGGGGAATAGAAGGCAAGATAATGACCTCCAGGTTCGCGAGGGAGAACCACATCCCGTACCTAGGCTGCTGCCTCGGCTTCCAAATCGCCACCATCGATATCGCCCGCGCGTTACTAGGCATGGAGGGCGCGAACAGCACCGAAATCGACCCGGAGACGCGGTACCCGGTGATCGACATCCTACCGGAGCAGCGCGACGTCAAGAGGAAGGGAGCGACAATGCGTCTTGGTGTCCAGCCAGCGGTCGTGACCGAGGGAACGATGGCGCACGAGCTGTACGGCGGCAAGACGCTGATCATGGAACGGCACCGGCACCGCTANNGGGGAGCTGGAGGGGCACCCCTACTTCATGGCCGCGCAGTTCCATCCCGAGTTCAAGTCCCGGCCGCAGAAGCCGAGCCCGCTGCATTACGGACTGGTCCGAGCCGCCATCCGGCGCAAGTACCAGACCTAGTCTGGCTCGGGCCATCCGACCTAACATTTATAAGCAGGTTTCAACTTGGGATATCGATCACAATGCCTGACGAAGATTACCTTTCACTACTTGACAGGGCTAAGACCCAACTTCCCGAGACGATAGAGAAGCATGAGCGTTTCACCGTGCCGGAACCGGACATCTTCCAGGAGGGAAAGACGACGGTGGTCCGCAACTTCGGGGACATCATCGAAGCCCTGAGGCGAGAGCCGGAGCACTTGGTGCAATACCTGCTGCGCGAGCTGGGGACGCCCGGGCACGTCGAGGGCAGGAGGCTCATCCTGAAGGCGAAGCTTGCGCCGAGCCAGATAACCGACCGAATAATGTCCTATACAGAGACGTTCGTCCTCTGCTCGGAGTGCGGAAGGCCGGACACGCGCATAAACAAGGAAGGCCGAGTGCTCATACTGGAATGCGAGGCGTGCGGCGCCCACAGGCCGGTCAACGTGCGCAAGCAGCCTAAGGCCCCAGAGGAGGATGCGATTATGGAAGGCTACGTCTACGACCTCATGATCGAGGACGTCGGCAAGAAGGGCGATGGAGTGGCCAGGAAGGAGAACTATATCATCTACGTGCCTGGAACCGTCAAGGGCGCCAAGGTGCGCGTGAAGATCGCCAAGCGGTCGGGGAACGTCGCCTTCGGGCAGCTGACCACCGAGCCGGCGACGCGCTGAGCCTGAGGGCCAAAGGGCATCTCGTCAACGATAGCAGATCGTTCGAAGGCTTTCATGGAAGTTGAGCATGCCCTTGTCGAGAACCTCCAGGGAGTACATCGCCTACATGGCGATCCTCAATTCCGGGTTCTTCGTCTTCCAGAGCTACTACATCATCTACCTGACGGTCAACGGGCTCAGCTACACCGACATCAGCCTGATCTTCGTCGGGAATTTCGTCGCACTGGCGGTATTCAATTTGTTCGCCGGCGATTTCGCCGACCGGCACGGCCGCAAGAAGGCGTTGCTGATCGGCGGTGCAATCAATGTGTTCGGCTTCATGGTCTACGGACTATCCTCGTCGATCCTATACTTCCTACTGGCCGAGATCATCCTGGCAGGCTCGGCCGCGCTGATCAACGGGTCTGTCGAGGCCTGGTTCGTCGATTCGCTTCGAACGGAGGATAAGCAGAGCGAGGCGAAACGGACCTTCCCGTTGACCAGCAGCGCCAGCAACCTTCTCGGGATAGTCGGAGGCGTCGTCGGGTCGGTGTTCGCAGCAATCGCCCTCAACCTCCCCATGCTGGTCGGGGCGATCCTGACCGCTGTGGCAACGCTCTTCGCCTTTTTGCTTTTCAAGGAGAACTTCGGAGAGAAGAGCTCCCACTTCGCCGGGCTGGTGAAGGAGAGCTTCTCCCATTTCCGGCACAGCGCCGCCTTGAGGGACCTCACCTATGCCGAGATGTTCCGCTCCAGCGCGACCATCGTCTACTTCATCATCTATCAGCCGTACCTCGTCCTCCAGGGAATGGGAAAGGAGTTCCTGGGGATCTACTTCTCCGCGCTGATGATCTCGATGGTCGCTGGGAACCTTTTCTCCGTCAAGATGGCCGATAGGCTGGGAAGGCATCGCATGCTTGCCCTTGCTGGAATATTGCTATTCGCATCCTACATCCTCCAGCCGACGGTCCACACCTACATTCTTGCGGGTCTGCTATTCGCGGTCAGCGGTTTCACTAGTGGCCTGGCCTTGCCGACCGTTATGATCTGGAGGAATTCCTTGATACCTTCCAGGATCAGAGCTTCTACCTTGGCAGTGCTGAGCTCGCTGCTTAACCTCGCGGCAGGTGTGATGACGTTAGCCCTGGGGCCGGTGATCGACAATTCTTCTCTGGAGGCGGCGATGTACATCGGGGCGTTCCTTGCGGCCGCCTCGGTCCCGCTCTATTTCATCGCGAATCGCCATTCTACCATTGCAGAGAACGAGGGCACGCCCGGGCTCTGGCCAGATTAACGATTGGGTTGAATACAAGGACTGCGCTGAAATTCAAAGCGTCTCGACCTCGATCCCATCGGGCAGGCGCATCTGAGCCGGAAAGACGATGAATGGAAGTAATCGTTCGAAGTCCTCTGCCAGCTTCGTTGTCGGGTGATCGTCCCCGAACAGCTGCCTGGTCAAAGCCAAAATCCCATCGCGGATTACAACCTCGTCCCATATGCCGACCGTGTGCAAGTACTCGTGCAAGAGAACATGGAATAGAAATGATTTGCAGAGCTGGGGTGACGATCCCCTTACTCGTTCCAAAGCTAGCTTGTTCAGCACGATCATGTTCGTGCCGAAGGGATGCAAGCAGCCGATGAAACGCCCTTGCATCCCTTCTAATTCGAAGAGACCGAGCTCAAGGCCAGAGCGAATGAAGCCCATCTGCTCCTTGACCGCCTGCATCACGACCTCGAAGACGCCGGTTATGTCCTTCGCTGCATCGAGCCTCAGCCGATAGCGATCGGGAAAGAATTCGTTGTAGCTCGCCGTCCTCATCGACATGGCAAATCCGATCTGAAATATGAAACTACCTTTCAATCGGCGATGAATTATGCAACATGCTAGCTGGATTGGATATGCTTATCTAGCGATTGCTCTATCAGAACCCTGGATGAAAGGTAAGCTTCCGATATTGCTGATGTTCATAATATTCATCGGCATGCAGCTGCTCGCTCTGGCCTTGGTGCCATTATACCCGTCGGACTATCAGGCTTTCCCGAATGCCAACGACCCGACGAACCCTATTATCTATGTGGTGATGCTGCTGGTCATGACCGGGCTGATGCTCGTCCTCATCAAGTTCGGACTGGGCAAGATAATCAAGGCGATATTCGTTTTCGCGGTGGGGACAACGACCTTCGTCGTCATGCTGCCGATCCTTTACCAGATAATACCCAATACGGACTTCGCGATCTATGGCTCCATCACCATAGGGTTGGTGCTCATCGCATTGCTCCTCCTCAAGCCTGAATGGTATGTCGTGAACACCATAGGGTTCATAATCGGTCTCGGAGCCGCAATCCTTCTCGGCCTCTCCTTCAGCATCCTGCCGGTCCTGATCCTATTAATCGCCCTAGCGGTCTACGACGCCATATCGGTCTACAAAACCAAGCATATGATTGCGCTGGCAGATGGCGTGGTCCCGCTCAAATTGCCTGTGGTTTTCGTCATCCCGAAGAAACGGGATTTCTCCATGTCGAAGCTGGAGAACATGCACATCGCTTCTGAACCGCCAGAGGAGAGGGAGGCCATGTTCATGGGCGTCGGGGATGCTGTCATTCCGTCGATACTGGCCGTCTCAGCGGCAGTCTTTCTTCCCGCTGTAGCCGGGTCAATTCCGGACGCTAATATACTGGTGGCAATCGGGACCGTCGCCGGATCGACGGTTGGCTTCTTTGCCTTGATGACCTACGTGATTAAAGGCAATCCGCAGGCTGGACTGCCATTGCTAAATGGCGGGGCGATAATCGGCTACCTGCTGACCTACCTGCTCGTCTTCCAGAACCTCAGTTTCGGGATCAGCCTCTAGTGAACCGGTAAGCTCTAATCGAAGTGCACCCCTTCTCTTGCCAGAGCGACGATGAAGTTCCTGGTCATCTCCGATATCCATTGCCGTGAAAGGGTGATCGTCTGGGCGAACGACCTTGCCAAGCAGCACCAGGTAGATGGCTTCCTGGTATTGGGCGACATCACCCACTTCGGTCCCCCATCTTGGGCGGACGATTTCTTGAGCAGATTGGATAGGCCATCTTATGCCGTCCCGGGCAATTGCGATCCTTACGGGACGGTCGAGGAGATCGAGAAGCATGCCACCTGCCTTCATGGAAGGAAGATGAAGGTCGGAGGGAGGACGTTCGGAGGCTGGGGCGGGGCAAATATTTCGATCTTCAACACCCCTTTCGAAATGCCAGAGGACGAGATACTCAAAAGGCTCCGCCCAGTGATGGAGCGCGAGATGGTGCTCATCACGCATTGCCCGCCATATTCCTATAACGATTTCACTAATACCCGGAGGCATGCCGGGAGTATTGCGATCAAATCATTGGTGGACGAATTCGGGCCAGCAGCGGTAATATCTGGCCATATCCATGAGAATCGCGGCATCATCGAGGAGAATGGCATCCTGTATATGAACCCGGGCGCGGCAAAGAACGGCTATTCTGCACTTCTTGAGGTAGACGATAGGGTAAGAGGAACCTTGCTCGAGCCCATACCCGATCAGTGAACGATTTTCCAATCAAAGTTAGAAAGCAAGCTCAGGTGCCAGTCCATTTCGGCCGGAAATGGATATTGATTCTGATTTCTAGATCGCTTTTATTGGTTCGATTTCTATTCCCAGGGGCGTTTGACACCAACATTGTCCCAAAAAGCACAACACATGCGAACGGTAACGTGCATCATTACCTCTTCATGATTGCAGAACCTCTTGGCCTTTGCATCTTTATTGGCTCCGCCTGGAAGGGTAATCAGATCGGCTTTCTTTGCTTTCTTCATTTCGTCCTTGTTCTTCGGGTTAATGCCTCCTATTCCGTTCAATTCCTTTGGATCAATTTCCTCCTCTTTGTTGGCCACGAATTTGCAATTGTAGCAGTTGGTACCATTTACTTTTTCATTTTTCTTGTCACTTTTCGCCATGGGGGTTGCCTCCGATCTCAATTATCGTAAACGCAAGAAGATTAATTTGCAGATATCGATCAGACCACGTTATTTCTTGAGCTGGGAGTTGATTTTAGCAGTCAATTGGTCCATCTGATTTGCTAGTTCTGTTTTCAATTCCTTCTCCAAGTTGGCGCTCTTTTCTTTCAAATCCTTTCGCTGCGATTCTGTTAACTCTGAAAGCGCAGATTTGAGATCCTCATAAGCCTTCTTGAGCCTTGCATCTGGGTCTACATTCATAGAAGTCATATTTGATAGATTTCTGCCCCTGGTTCATATAACTATTCCGCTGCTTTTGCCGAATGCCCCGATAATTGTAAAGAAGTTGTCATATGATCAAAATGCTTATTGCATCATCCAGGGCAAGATCGAATTTTCCATGCGCCGGGAAAACCCGTTTGACATTCATCGATCGCAACCTCCTCCAATCCCAATATGCATCTGTGCCTTCTTCTGTTGCATTCTCAGGCGGAAGGTCCCCTGTGAAGGCCATACCCTCATCGAGTACCAACGCAATATGGTCGGGGCCGTGGCCTGGGGTAGGAATTATCTCGCCGAGGATGCCCAGGCCCTCCAGGTAAGCTCGGCTATCATCGAACCTGAGGTTGACGTTTGCATCATTCCGTATCTCATAGAAGACCATGGGAGGACGGAGGTACCTCTTCGGGTCATTCAAGTGGTCCTTCTGGTTCTCCATGACGATGAGCTTCGCACCCTTGTCCTTGAGTTCCTGAGCGATGCCGGCATGATCGATATGGTAATGCGTCATCAGGACGTGAGAAACCTCTTTGACCGACCTTCCCTTCAATGCCATGCTTCGCTTGAGCTCTGACATCCCGCTCGGCCAACCAACATCAATCAGCAGTTTTGCCTTATCTGTAAGTATGAGAAAACAGTTAATCGATCGATATCCGACATTCAGTATGTCCAATTCCACACGGTCCTATGGCTCCAAACTCCATAAACCCTTTTTATTATTCTTGCCGAAATATCCGAACCTCTCTTCCCGATAAAGGAAAGGACATGGCAGGTGTATAGGGGAATACCAAGCTTCAAGAGCGGCTCTCCTAACCAGTAAACTCCATATAAGCGTTCTAGCCATCGGAAACCTATTTATACAATGCTCCATTTTTGCCAAGAGGATAACTATGTCATTGTGGCAAGGCAAATCACGACGCAAGCCATCGGGCGGAAGGCTGCGCCTATCAAGGAAGAAGCGTCGCTTCGAGATCGGAAGGGACGCTCAATTCACATATCTGGGTGAGACCCGACTGCAGAAGTTCCGCGTTCGTGGCGGCAATTCCAAGGTCAGGATGCTTAAGGCGATCTACGCAAACGTCGTCGATCCGACCACCAAGAAGACCAAGAAGGCGAAGATCATCACCGTCAAGGAGAACTCGGCCAATCCTAACTACGTCCAGCGCAACATTATGAACAAGGGCGCCATCATCCAGACCGATTTGGGAATGGCAAAGGTGACCTCCCGTCCGGGCCAAGATGGAGCGATAAACGCGGTATTGGTGAAGTGAGCCTTCGCCCCGCCAAACCAATTACTCGGTGATCACGATGGACACTGAGAAGTCTTGGGTGCTCTGGCCCGAGTATTTTGATTCCAACCGCACAAGAGCCCAAGGCCGCAAGGTCAACAAGAAACTCGCGGTGCCGGACCCGAGCCTGGAGATGCTTTCCAAGGCCCTGCAGAAGCTCGGTGTCGAATTTACCCTGGAGGAGGAGAAGTCCTACCCAGGTGAGTGGCATTTAAAGAAGGGACGCGCTTTGGTGCCCATCACCATCCCCAAGAGCCAGTTATTGGTCAAAGTCGGGGAGGTCCTGGTGCGCGCTCAGCGGTCCTGAGGCGTCTCCACTTCCTCGACCATCTTCTTGCCAGCAGATACGCTATCCACCGAATGGATGACCGCGCCAGTCTCCGAAATCGCCGACTCGACGGCATCGAAATCGAGCGCACTGCCCTCGATCGTTATCTTGATGCTCTCAGTCTCCTGATCCACTTCTTCCAGCGTGCAGTTCACTCCGGACACACCTTCCAGGACGCTTAGCTTTCGAGCTAGCTCCACGATAGTCGGGTGATGCGGCTTGAGCACATCCAGCACCAATCTGCGTATCTCTGTCATCGTTCTCTAACCCAGCATTTAGAACGTCGAACGAATAATAATGTTTGCGCTTTGCCTAGGCAAACCATTATTCACTAGCAAGGCTGATTTTGTCCTATGCTCCCCTATACCGAGTTCCGCATCCTGGACATCAATGCCGAGGCCCTCGGCGTGCCGACCGGTCTATTGATGGAGAATGCGGGCAGAGCGGTCGCCAAGACGGTCTCCGAGCGGTATGGACCGGGGATCCGCATCCTCGTCGCCTGTGGCACTGGCAACAACGGTGGAGACGGGTTCGTCGCGGCGCGCTTCCTAAGGAGAGACAATAAAGTAAGCGTGCTTTTGGTGCAACCGGGGAAGATCAAGACCACGATCGCCATGGAGGCGTTCCTGGCCGTAAAGGACCTGGTGGTAAATGATGTCGCCAAGGACTTGGCTGATTTCGACCTGATCGTAGACGCACTACTGGGCACTGGTATCGAAGGGCACCTTTCCGAGCCTTATTCCAGCATGATCGACCGCATCAACCAGTCCTCCTTGCCGGTGGTGGCGGTTGACGTGCCCTCCGGCCTCGGGACAGACGTGATGGTGCGACCGACCATCACGGTCACGTTCCATGATGTGAAGGAGGGCATGACCATGGAGAATTCCGGCGAGATCGTTGTCGCGGATATCGGCATCCCTCCAGATGCCGCCAAATATGTGGGGCCGGGGGAGTTCGTTCTCTATCCTTTACCTTCGCCGGATTCCCACAAAGGGATGAACGGGCGCGTGCTCGTAGTCGGCGGTGGCCCATACACCGGTGCGCCGGCGCTGGCTGGCTTCGGGGCTTACCGCATAAAGGTCGATCTGGTGCGAATCGCCACTCCGGCTCGCTCCTATCTTCCGGTCGCAGGCTACTCTCCAAACTTCATTGTGCACGAGCTTGGCGACGACGTACTGACCGAGGAGGACGTGCCACGAGTGATGGATTTGATCAAGAACGTGGAGGCGGTCCTCATCGGTCCTGGCCTGGGCAATGCGGATGGGACGCTGCACGCCATAAGGGAGATAATCAGGGGATGCGACCGACCGATGGTGATCGACGCGGATGCGATAACAGCTGTCTCCAAGGACAGGAGCGTTCTGAACGGCAAGACCGGGGTGATCACGCCCCATGCTGGCGAATTCATGACCTTGAGCGGGGAAAAGCTTCCGATGGATTATGAGTTGCGAAGGAAGCCGGCCATGGAGCTGGCAGAAACGCTCGGCTTCACCATCCTGCTCAAAGGGCGGATCGACGTCATCGCCGATGGCCATCGATGCAAGCTGAACCGGACTGGGAATGCGGGCATGAGCGTGGGCGGAACCGGGGATGTGCTAGCAGGAGAGGTAGTCGGTCTGTTGTCCCGGGGGGTCGCGCCGTTCGATGCCGCTCGTATGGCAGCCTATGTCAACGGCGCAGCGGGCGACCTAGCTTATCAGACCTTTGGGTTCAGCCTGCTCGCCACCGACGTGATCGACAGCGTCCCCATCGTGCTCAAACGGCAGCTTGATAGGTATTTGTAGTGTGAAACGATTGAAAGGATGTGCGTTTGGCGATAATCTCGGACATCCATTCGAACCTTCCAGCCATTGAAGTCGTATTGGAGCAGATCGCGAAAGAAGGTGTAGACCAGATACTTTGCGCCGGAGATATCGTCGGCTATGGGCCCTATCCAAATGAGGTCATCGAGTGTCTCAAGAAGATTAAAATCACCGCGATCCAGGGGAATCACGATAGAGCCGTGCTTTCGCACGACTCTAGCAATATGAACATCCAGGCTCAGGATGCAGTATGGTGGACGATCGAGAACCTGAAACAGGAAGGCCATGACTATCTCGCTCAACTAAGCGCAAGGAAATCGTTCTGTTGGAACGGCCTGAGCATCGCCATCTTCCATGGATCGCCGCGCAACGATGACGAGTATATCTCTGAAGAGGGAGCGGACGATGGACTGCTCGAACTGTCGAAAAGCGATTTCCTGGTGCTCGGTCATACGCACGTGCCTTTCGTCAGAAGCCTGGATAAAGGGACGATCGTCAACCCCGGCTCGATCGGTCAGCCAAGGGACGGCGACCCTCGATCGAGCCTGACGATCTACGACCATAGGCTGCGGCGGTTCGAGGTGAAACGACTGGCCTACGATATCGATGCGGTGGCGGAGGCCATGCGCTCGAGCGGCCTGCCCTCGTTCCTTTCATTGCGGCTCTACAGTGGCATTTGAACATCCGACCGGAATGCTTTTTCCCTTTGGCGGGCGTTGGCTATCTGGAATTGTCAATGTCGCTGAGAGCCTCGCCCGTGGTAGATCATCCAGCATTGCGGATACTGGACGGCGGGTCGATATTGTGTGCGGGCGACCTCCACATTGGGATGGAGGACGAGATGCAATCGAAGGGTATCATCGTCCCCAGCCAGACGCTCAGGATGGAGAAGGAGCTTATCGCTATGTCGGAGGGGAGCGAACGGCTGATCCTCCTGGGCGATATCAAGCACCAGGTCCCTGGCACCAGCGAGCAAGAGCACTCCGAGCTGCCCCGATTTTTCCACTCCCTGAAGAAGGTCTTCCCCGAGATCGACGTCGTGAAAGGGAACCATGATGTCGGCATCGAGGACATCGCCTTCGAGGGGGTCCACATCCATTCGCCTTCCGGCTTTGCCGCGGAGGAGGTCGGTTTCGTCCATGGTCATGTCTGGCCCTCCTTTGAGGTGATGTCCGCCAAGACCTTGGTGATGGCCCACAACCATCCGGCCGTGCTATTCAAGGACGGTGTGGGAAACATCATGACCGAGCGTTGCTGGCTCAGAGCGAGGTTCAACGAGAAAGCGAAGCAGCGATATACGGAGCTTCCGGAGGAGGTCATCATCATGCCCTCGTTGAACCCGACGATCAAGGGCAGCCCGGTGAACCTCGAGGGNNTACCTTCTGGATGGCGTCAATCTCGGGACGGTGAAGAGCCTTAAGGTGGAGAGGCCGAGGCGCTATCAATATTAGCAGAAAGAAAAAAATAGAAAAATGAAGGATTGGAAGTGGTTTTCAGTAGTTCTTGATCTGCTGGAACATGCTGCCATCGGGCTTGCGGATGTTGACGACCAGCGGCGATTGCCCTGGCAAGGTATGCGTGGCGCAGCTGTTGCACGGATCGTACGCCCGATAGGCCATCTCGATGGTGTTCAGCAGCCCCTGGGAAACCTGCCAGTTCTTGATCAATGCGCTGGCGGCCTTCTTGACGTCAAGGTTGATCGGGGCGTTGTTGTTCGTCGTGCCCACGACCAAGTTCACGTCCGTCACGATACCGTTCTCGTCCGACACGTAGTGGTGCACCAGCGTCCCGCGCGGCGCCTCCAGTATGCCGACGCCTTCCCCGGGCGTGTCCCTCTTGCCTTTGATGTTGGTGTCGGTGATCTCCGGATCCTGTGCCAGCTCGAGCAGGTGCTCGGAAGCATAGACCAGCTCAATGACCCTGGCCCAATGCATCGCCATGGTATGATGTACCGGCCCCTTGATGCCCAGGTCGCGCACGGTGCCGAGCATTTGGTCGTAGTAGCCTTGCGCCAGCGGCGTGGAGAAGCCCTTCGATACGTTGAACCGCGATAGCGGCGTTGCCCGATAGATGCCCGAGTCCTTCCCGGCGACGAATCCCTTCCAGCCGACCGGCTTGAAGTAGCAGAACTTCTCGTAGCTCCAAGGTTCGGTGTGCTCGGCGATGTACTTCAGGTAGTCGATGCCAGTGTATCGGGCCACTTCCTTTCCGTCCTGGTCGATCATGACCTGCGTCCCATCGTAGAACGCCACCTTGCCGTTCTTGTCTACGGTACCAAGGTTGTAAGTCTCCTGATAGAAGATGTCTGGACTGGTGATGATTGCCATATAATCCTTGTTCTTCAGCACCACGTCGGTGAAGACCTGCATGGTGAACTTGGAGAACTCCACCATCTCCTTGGCGTACTCCTCGACCTTCTTGCGCTCGTCCTCGCTCAGTGGCTTTGACATTCCGCCCGGTATTCCGCAAACGGGATGCGTGGCCTTCCCGCCCAGCATCTCCTGGATCTTCTGAGCGTTCGAGCGGTTCTTGATGACCCTTGCTCCGACCTCAAGGCCGACCGCCCCGACCACTCCCAGGATGTTCCTGTTGGCGGCAGGCGATGCCGGCCCCAGCACGAAGTCCGCGGCCGCGAGGGCATAGAAGTGCGCGATGTGGCTGTGCACATAGTGCGCACTGTAGAACAGCTCCCTCAGCTTTATCGCCGTCTCCGGGGGCGTGGCCTTGTAGACCGCGTCCAATGCCTTGGTGGAGCACAGGTGGTGCGCTCCGGGGCAGACTCCGCAGAGACGGGAAGTGATCTTGTTCATCTCGTCGACGGATCGTCCGATGCAGAAGCGTTCGAAGCCGCGCAGCTCCGGTACCTGCCAGTAAGCGTTGGCGACGTTTCCCTGGTCGTTCAGGAAGATCTCGATCTTGCCGTGCCCTTCCAATCTGGTGATCGGGTCGATGCTGATCCGCTTTGACTCGCTCTTGTGGGTTTGATCTGAGATAACCGGGCTCATGCCTTCGCCTCCTCTTTCTTCCTTGGGCCTCTTTCCTTGACGACCCTCTTGATTATGGACTTAGGCAGGGTATAGGAATAGAACGTTCCCAACGGGTCCTTCACCTGCGACATTATCTTGAGGATGTCCTCCTCGTTCATCTGCGACTCCTTATCACCGATCTTGAAGACCGATGCCAATGCGCTGAGCATCGAGCCGCCTTGATCGAGCACTTGCGCGGTCGGGCCCATGCAGCCCCGGCACGGCTGGTTGGCATTGAGGCACTTCGCCCCGCAGCCGGCGCGCGTGGCTGGTCCCAGGCAGATCACGCCCTGCTCGATCATGCACTTGTCCGGATCGATGTCGATCTCGAAAGGCAGATGCAGCTCGGTGATGCTCTTCACTTCCCTCTTCCTCTTGCATTCGTCGCACAAGGTCTTCTGGGAAGCGATTACCGTTCCCTTGGGGGGTAGCGGCACACCTTCCTTGACGTGCTTTTCCACGACGCCCAGGAAATCATTGATCAGGTTGGTGGTAGGCGGGCATCCCGGCATATAGTAGTCGACGTCGATCACCTGATCCAGCGTCAGCACCGTGTCGTATAGGGTGGGCAGGTCGATGTCCCCGTCCTTGGTGTGCGTCAACGTCTGCGGGTAGACCTTTTCCTTCGCGTTCTTCTGGTCCGAGGAGAAGGTCTTGGTGTAAACATACTCGAGCACGTCCTTGGCAGTGGTGATGTTCGCCAGGCCAGGAATGCCACCGAAGCAGGCGCAAGATCCGAAGGAGACGATCAGGGCTGACTTCTTGCGCAGCAGCTTGGCGACATGCTCATTCTCGCTGTTACGGACCGCTCCGTTGTAGAAGGTGGCAGTGATATACCCATCGGGCATCGCCTCCACTTCGCTCAACTTCGTGTCCACTGCTATCGGCCAGAACGCTATGTCCGCCATCTCTGCCACGCCGAGGATCTTCTCATCGATGTCGAGCATGGCGACATCGCAGCCACCGCATCCGGCACCCCAATATTGAGCTATCTTGATTTTTGCCATGTCCATCATCCTCCTATCACTCGGGCTTTCTCTCCACGATGGATCCGCTCTCGTCTTTGAGAGGGTTCGGCCCCAGTTCTCTAATCTTCTCCGTGAAATCCTTGATGGTCTTCTGGAACTTGGGCCCCTCGGATGCCGAGACCCATTCCAATTTCAATCGCTCGGGATCGAAGCCATACTGCTCCAGCAGCATCCTCAGCAGCGCGATCCTTCTCCTCGTCCGGTAGTTGCCGCCGATGTAATGGCAGTCGGCAGGATGGCAGCCGAGCACCAGGACGCCGTCTGCGCCCTTGGCGAACGCCCGCAGGACGAACTCTGGGTCGACTCGCGCAGAGCACATGGTCCGGACGACGAGGAAGTTCGTAGGCATCTGCAGCCTGCTCACTCCCGCCAGGTCCGCTCCGGCATAGGAGCACCAGTTGCAGCAGAACGTCACGATCTTGGGTTGCCATTCCTCCTCGGAGGCCGGCTCGGCCTCCTTGACGTGGACTTGGGTCGTGGTCATCTACTTCCCCTCCTGGAGGGCCGCATCGATCATCGCATACATCTGCTGGTCCTTGAATCCCTTCTGTTCCATGGCAGCGGACGGACAGGCAGCCACGCAGGTGCCGCAGCCCTTGCATAGCCCTTCGTTCACGACCGCCTTCAGTTTGTCGGGGTTGGCCGGGTCCTTGACGATGGTGATCGCCTTGTACTCGCAGACCGGCTCGCAGACACCGCAGCCGTTGCAGACCATTTCGTTCACCGCGGCGATGATTCCCTCGGTCTCGAGGAATTCCTTGGAGATGATGGTCATTGCCCTCGCGGCCGCGCCGGACGCCTGGGCGATGGTCTCATCCATGAACTTCGGCCAGTGCGCCAGTCCTGCCATGTAGACCCCGTTGGTGGCGAAGTCTACTGGGCGGAGCTTCATATGCGCCTCTAGGAAATAACCGTCCTTGCTTAACGGGACCTTAAGCATCTTGGCCAGCTCTTCATTGTCGTGATGCGGGCGGACGCCAGTGCTCAGGACGACCAGGTCCGGGTGGATCTTGATCGTCTCGCCCAGCATGACGTCGTCCACCATCACTGACAAGCCAGATCCGTGCTTCTCGACGATGGGGTTGGCCTTCTCGTCGAAGCGGATGAACTTGACGCCCACCTCGCCCGCTTCCTTGTAATAGTCCTCGCGGAAGCCATAGGTGCGTATGTCCTTGTGGAGGATATACACCTCCGTGGATGGGGACGCCTTCTTGATGTTAATGGCGTTCTTGACCGCCTCAGTGCAGCACACTCTGCTGCAATACGGAGTCTCCTTCGTCCTGGAGCCGACGCATTGGATCATGACCACGTTCTTNNTCCTTCGAGGTCTTCACCTTGAAGTTGCCGACGAAACCGCCGACGTTGGCGACAGTCGTTCCCAAATGGACCGTGATGTTCTCGTCCTTGCGGATCTTGGCCACCAGCTCATCTAGGAACTTCGAGGGCATCTTGCCGCCCTCCTCCCGCTTCAGGTTCTTCATGTTGCCACCGAGTTCATTCTCGCGCTCGATGATATGCACCGGGAAGCCCTGGGCGGATATGTCCATGGCTGCCGTCATGCCAGCCAGCCCGCCTCCGATGACCACTGCAGAGTGTAGCACTCCCAGCTTAGACTTCTTGAGCGGTTCCAGCAATCTGGACTTCGCCACGGCCATGCGTACCAGGTCCTTCGACTTCTTGGTCGCCTTCTCAGGCTCATGCATGTGAATCCAAGAGCATTGGTCGCGGATGTTTGCCATCTCGAATAGGTAGGGGTTGAGCCCGGCCTCCTGGATGGTGCTCTGGAACAAAGGCTCATGGGTACGCGGCGTACAGGACGCGACGACAACGCGGTTCAGCTTGCCTTCCTTGATCCTCTGCTTTATCTTCTCTTGGAAGTCGGCAGAGCAGGTGTACTTGCCTTCCTCAGCATGAACGACGTTCGGCAATGTCTTGGCATATTCGACCACATCGGGGCAGTCTACCGTGCCGCGGATGTTGATGCCGCAGTCGCAGACGAAGACGCCGATCCTCGGCTCTTG
>PMBU01000154.1 GCA_003153895.1 Methanomassiliicoccaceae archaeon
AAGTCCATGGAGTACTTCGACCCCGACACGCAGGAGAAGTTCGTGCCGCACGTCATCGAGCCCTCCCACGGCCTGGACCGCATCATGTACACCTGTCTGGAGCATGCGTATGCCGAGAAGGAGGACAAGGAAGGCAAGTATCTTGTGATGCGCCTTGCTCCCGTTTCAGCGCCGATCAAGCTGGGGATATTCCCGCTCATGGGGAAAGACGAGCTGGTCAAGCCCGCCATGGAGCTCGATGCGGAATTCCGGGCGAACGAGGTTGCGACGAGCTACGACGATTCCGGGTCGATTGGCCGGAGGTACGCCCGCATGGACGAGGTCGGGACGCCGTATTGTGTCACAGTCGACTACCAGACGCTGGAAGATGATACCGTTACCATCCGTGACCGCGATAGCAGCTCCCAGGTCCGAGTGAAGCGCTCCGTTCTGCTGAAAACGGTCGTCTCTCTGCTGAACGGAAAGAGGTCGTTCGCGGACCTTAAGGGCTGAGACCTAGCGCGTGGACCTACCTGACAGCGTAAACCTATTAACCGAAGAGCTACGTCGATGCAATGGGTGGACCAGGAAGGGGACGCTCGAATAATCACGATCAATTCGCTTTAACAAAGGAGATATGAAAAATGACTGGAGAGAACATCGAGGCAATGAAGAACCGGGAAGTTCTGCGATCCCAGATCGACTCCATCAAGCTGGAGACGCTGATGGAGACGGAGTACAAAAGCGTCGACCCTGAGATGGGGATCACCGACGTAGTGGCATTGATGAGGGCCGAGGACCTGCATGAGATCCCGGTGACGGAGAAGAAGAAGCTGGCCGGAGTGATCAGCTTCGGTTCCATCATCCGCCGCAAGAACATGGTCGCAGGCATGAAAGCGCGCTCGGTCATGGAACCGGCCCCACCGCTTAACTTGGACACTGCGACGACGACATTGGCTGAGAACTTCCTCTCCACCGGTTACCGGCAGCTACCGATCGTCAGGGGGAACAGCCTCATAGGCATCGTGCCCCGCGCCAACATGATCACCATCATCCCCAAGATCAAGGAGCTGAAGGCAATAAAGGTCAAAGGGATAATGACCACCAGCGTCAAGACCGTCTCGGAGGACGAGCCGCTGCAGGCCGCCCTGGAGATAATGCGCAACCTGGAGATACGCACATTGCCAGTGGTCGACAAGAACGGCCTGATGACCGGCATCATCGGCATCAAGGACATCGTCAATTACGCCTGGGGACAGCAGCGCCGCGAGACCAGAGGGGAGCGCAAGGGCGAGAAGGACCCAGTGGACATGAAGGTCCGCTCGCTTGCCGTCGACGCCGTTCTCACGATAAAACCGGAGGACGACCTGAGGACAGCGGTNNCTGGTGGGCATAATCACCATGTACGACCTGGTGCAGTTGCTGGCCTCGTTCGCTCACCGGAACATGGTCTACACTCAGATCACCGGGCTGGAGGAGGAGGACCGCTATTCGCTTGATATGATGGACCGGGAGATCCAGAGCGGCCTGGCCAAGGTCTCGAAGATCGATCGGCCAACGCTGTTCACCATGCACGTTGCCACGCATCACAGCTCCGGCAACAACCCGAAATACTCTCTGCACGCGCGGCTGTATACCGAGCATGGTGCTTACATTGCCCATGCGGAGGACTGGAACCTGATGAAGGCGACCATGGACCTGATGGACCGCTTGGACGCGAAGATAACGGAGACCAAGGAAGAGAGGATCTCGGAAAAGCGGAAGAGCAGGAAGGAGAGCTGAGAGCCCTCCTAGCCAACCTTTTTTACTGTCATCGCCTTTCACTTTCTGGCTATGTGTGCTTACGAGAACGTCCCGGTGGAGCGGAAATGGCAGCAGAAGTGGAAGGAATGGAAGATCTACCACTTCGATTTCGATTCGCCCAGGCCGGTTTACAGCGTCGACAATCCACCGCGCTATACCTCCGGTTCGCTCCATCTTGGCCATGCCACCGGCTATTCCTCGATCGATTTCGCGGCACGTTACCATCGCCAGCGAGGGTTCAACGTCTTCTTCCCGCTCTGCTTCGACGTCAATGGCACGCCGACGGAGGTGAAGGTTGAGAAGAAGTACGGCATCACCAAGCTGTCGATCCCGCGCCAGGATTACATCAAGCTCTGCTCCGAGTTCGCCAACGGCTTCATCGCCGAGATGACCAGCCAATTCGAGATACTTGGCACTTGCATGGACCCGACCGTCTACTATCAGACGGACGCTCCGTATTACCGCCGCATCACCCAGATCACTTTCCTGAGATTGCTGACGAAAGGACTGGTGTACAAGGGCACCGCCCCAGTGAACTGGTGCCCGCGCTGCATTACCGCCCTGGCTGATGCGGAAGTGGAGCATGAGGACAACGTCACCAAGCTCAATTACCTCAAGTTCCGCATCGAAGGTGAGGATGAGAGCGTACAAATTGCCACGACCCGGCCAGAACTGCTCTCCACCTGCCAGCTGGTCGCCGTACATCCGGGGGACGAGCGCTTCAAAGGCCTGATTGGACGCCATCTCATCGTGCCGATCTATGGGCAGTCAGTGCGAGTATTGGCGGACGACAAGGTCGATCCGGCGTTCGGCACCGGTGTGGTGATGATCTGCACCTTCGGAGACAAGGGCGATCTGGAATGGGTCCGCCAGTATTCGTTGGAGCTGCAGCAGGCGATCGACGAGCAAGGGGTGATGAACGAACGGGCTGGAAAGCTCCAGGGGCTGAAGGTCAAGGAAGCTCGCAAAGCGGTCATCGAGCAGCTTAGGGAGGCTGGACTGCTGGTGAAGCAAGAGAACCTGCCGCAGAGCGTGAGCATCTGCTGGCGCTGCCACGAACCGATCGAGTACCTCAGCCGCCCGCAGTGGTTCCTCCACACCCTCGAGTTCAAGAAACAGGTATTGGAAATAGCTGACCAATTGAGTTGGTTCCCCGAGTTCATGAAGATCCGACTGCAGGATTGGGTCAACTCCCTAGGCTGGGATTGGGTCATCTCTCGGCAGCGTTACTTCGCCACGCCGATCCCAGTGTGGGAGTGCGTGGATTGCTGTGAGGTCGTCCCCGCAAGAGAGGAAGATTGCTACATCGATCCAACGGTGACCAAGGCCCCACTGCCCTCATGTCCGAAATGCGGCGGGAGGCTCGAGCCGTGCCAGGATGTGTTCGATACCTGGATGGATTCCTCCATCTCGCCGTTGTTCAACACCTTCTGGATGCGGGACGAGGAACGGTTCAAGCGTCTCTATCCCATGTCGATGAGGCCGCAGTCGCACGATATCATCCGGACGTGGGCGTTCTACACCATCCTGAGGGAGTACCTCATCACCGGCGAACGACCATGGAACGACATCATGATCCATGGGTTCATCATGGCCCCGGACGGAACGCCAATGCATACCTCTCTGGGCAACGTCATCGACCCGATGCCGATCCTGGCGAGCTTCGGGGCGGATGCCATGCGCTACTATGCCTGCACCTGCGCCTTGGGCGAGGACAACGCCTTCCGGGAGAAGGACGTTGTGCACGGCAAGAAGCTTATCACCAAGCTGTACAACCTGGGCAATTTCGTCGGCATGGTGGTCAAGACCAAGCCGGAGATGAAGCAGCTCCACGTCACCGACCGCTGGATCCTGAGCTCNNTATACCATCTGCCTGGGGATCATGAAGATGATCGCGCCGCTGATGCCTCATGTCACCGAGGAGGTCTACCAGGAATGCTTCAAGGAGCTGGATGGGGCGATGAGCATCCATGTGAGCGAATGGCCCGTCCCGGTCCTGGAGGACGGCTTCGCGGAGGCGCAGGGCGAGTCGATCAAGGATGTGATCGGCGCGGTGCGCAACTGGAAGAGCGAGCAGAAGATGCCGCTCAACCAGGAGATCGTCTCAATCGAGATCATCGGGCCGGCGGCGAACCTGCTGCGCGGCAATGAAGCGGACATCGGGGAGACCACCAAGGCAAAGGAGGTCAAGGTCTCGCTGGAGGGCGCCCTTCAGGAAAGAGTGGTGGGCGTCAAGCCATTGCCTTCCCGGATCGGACCGACCTTCAAGGCCAAGGCGAAGGAAGTGACCGAGGCGTTGAAGGCTCTGGACCCGGAACAGGTGTTCGAGCAACTGGTGTCAGGAAAGATGATCACGATTGCGCTCTCAGATGGCAGTACGGTTGAGCTCGACAAGCATTTTGTTGAATTACAGAAGGAGCTGATGCTGCACGGCAAAACTGTGAACGTTGTGCAACTTAAAGACCTGGTCGTCGCGATAGAGAAGTGAACCTATCCGCAAAACTCGATTTGCTCTTCAATCAAGCACTGAGTGATGAGGCAGCAGTCATCCCCAGCTGCCACTGGTATTTGCGAATCGACTTTGCCAGACAATTGTAAAGTTTTATTAAACCCTAGCACATTCGGGCAGATGCTCAAGCGGGCGTAGTGTAGCTGGTTATCACATAAGCTTGCCAAGCTTATAACTCGGGTCCGAATCCCGACGCCCGCACCACTATCCATATCCAGGCAGCCAAGAATTTTTCTCAGAAGGGGGGTATTTCGGCTCTGGCCGTCTGGCTGTTTCTTGGGACTTGCTCGCATTTGCATATATTCTTTGAGCCTCAAGGATCGCCGAGACGTTCGTTATCCGACAGTAGTGGCTAGGCCGATCTCGACCGTTGCGATTGTAATCGCGCTCTTCCATCCATATTCCTTGACTAGCGTGATTATCGCCGCAATGCAAGGAATGTTGATCATGCTCACCAGCGCCAGGACGATCAGTTGTAAAGGAGTCATGATCAGGGCGAAGTTAGTGGTCTGGAAGATGACCGCCGACATCAATATGGTCAATTCCT
Organism: Methanomassiliicoccaceae archaeon; assembly: GCA_003153895.1. GTDB lineage: Archaea > Thermoplasmatota > Thermoplasmata > Methanomassiliicoccales > UBA472 > FEN-33. Next base: position 4,839 of record PMBU01000154.1, read on the forward strand.
TCCGAACGACCCCGAATATGAGGAAGATACCGGCCACGGCAGGCAGTCCCAGCCACCACACGGTTATGGGGTTAAGAGCGGCGTTTATGGGATCCAGCACTCCGACCGAATAGAGAGCCTGCAGTTCCGCACTCCCGATGATGTACGCCTGGAATACTATCCACAGCAGGGACTTGGTGCGCGCCCAGGTGTGCTTCACTACCACCCGCAGGGAGGGCATGTGGTATTTTGACATCCCCATGATGAGACCGGCCGATTAGCCAGGAATGACCTATATGCGATTCTGCCCACAATCAGGATCAGGACGATGTCGAAGACGTAGAGGGCCAGGGCCCACCTGATGTTTACGAATGCCGCCAACAGTCCGAGGATTACCACCGTCCATGCGGTGCACGGGACAAGGGTCACCAGCACGGTGCTGATCAGCTTCTACTCGCGCGTCTCCATTATCCGGCACGCATCGTAGATGTCTCATAGATTTAGTAGTTAGAATAAATGAAGAAAAGGAATGCTACAATCCGATTTAATTGTAAGTAGAAATGAATGTGCGGGGCTAACAAGCTCATCCCCGCAATGAAAGTTTACATCGGATGTTCAGCTTTCACATGTGATTTAATTAGATCAGAAACCTCGTCCTCATCCACACCAACGAATAAGGTACCATCCATCGGACACCTGACCTTGATGTACTCTTGTGGCCCTAGAGTGCCCATCTTCTTTCTCTCCTCAAGGTGACGCTTATCATGTACCTCCGCGCCATAGGTTCCCTCGACCTTTGCGCCGGATATTGTTGGCGCAGCGCCATAAGTGAGTTCCCCTTTCCCTGAGACCCCCTTTGGGAGCATCATCTGATGTGTGGCGATAAGATGGTTCCTGAATTCGCTACTCAAGCTCGGCTCATCTTTTCCCATTAATCTTTCATTACATATCGGACAGCGGATCGATCCCATTAATTCACCCTTATGAATTAGTTGAGCACGCTGAATATAAAACTATCATGGGTAAATGGCAATCGCCTTTAGTTGCTTGAGATTATATCGATATTGTTTTTCACTCGATCCCTGGATGTTAAGAGTTCTTGCTTTAAGAACTGAAGTCCCTGAATTCCGAAGATGAGGAGAGAAATGACGAAAATGAGCCAATCTTCGAACCAACTCAAGGCAACTCTTAAATAGACATGCGTTCGGATTGATAATACGGTGATAATACGTCCACCATTAAATGCCCAATGTGTGATGAAAAGGTCTCTGGTGCAGGACCAGAGAAACTATCAATGAACCTGAGGGAACATTTTAATATTGTTCATGAGATGAAAGTGATTGACGAAGTCTCTCGTTTCAACTCAGAACCTTCAGGTGGCAGGACCCCGGATTCTATGAAAGTGATCGATGAAGTCGCTCGCTTCAACAAGGAACCTTCAGGAGGCAGGACCCCGGATTCTATGAAAGTGATCGATGAAGTCGCTCGCTTCGACAAGGAACCTTCAGGCGGAGGTTCCTCTGAATCCATGAATGTGATCCAAGTTGTCACTCGATTCCAAAAGGAGCCGGTCTCAGGTAAGTCGATTGCAAGTGAGAGCTGCAAGGGCCCAACTGACGGAAAGGTCAAAGTGAATTGCCCCATCTGCGGATGCCCAATGTATGGCCAAGATGACAACAACCTTTCGGGTGTGTTACGAGGCCATATGACTACGGACCATCATCTATAGTCTAAAACGCCTCATAAAGCAACTCCATGCAAACCCTTTCCTATCCCTTCTTGATCTGGGTACATGGGTTTTTAAACGCATTAAAAAACCTTATGTCCATTATACCAATAGAACCTGATGAAACAAGGGTGAGAAGTTGGCGATTAGCCCGAATTCACCGTATCCATATGCCCTGCTAGCCAAAAAAGAACAAAGGATTCGTCGATGTGCATTTCCAGATGAATCGAAGGCTAATACTCGCATTATTATCTCAACCTATGGCCATTGAATTCCTAATACTATTGTAATCAAGACAACAAGAAGATTAGGAAACCGGATATTGTGAAGAACCAATGCCACCATCTGGCTCCTTCTCGGTGTTGGACCCGGAGAACTCTGTTGATCAAGCCGATGGCTTTTAGCAACACAGAGGCTAGGGCCAGGCGAGCGTGGAAGGTATAGAAAATCGCTCCGCGATTGCCAAATTATTCTGTAAGAGGAATTAAAGAACCGAACCTAATCGCATCCGATGAAGGAAAATGTAAAGGAGGGTTTGCCGCAACCCTCAATGGGTTGATCTAGGGTGTACTCGCAATGAAGTCTACGACTTAGAACATTAATCTCCATTCATCGCTTCTGCATCCCAATTGTGTTCGAATACTTCACCGCAGTCCTAAGGCCGTTCATGAGCAGGAAGCAAGTATCCGCAGGGACATCATGTCGCTTCGACATATCCAGATAGACCTCGTCCGCGTTCTTTCCGACAAGCTCGTCGACCGAATGTATCCCGTATATATACAACGCCTGGGCAGTGAGCTCGTTCATGCCGGGGATTTTCCTCAGGGTGTTCAGGACCGTCTCCTTGTCCATCGATGGGTGTCCGGGCAACCCGATCTCGACGTCCTTGACCGTGGCCATGATCTGTTCCTTGGTCATCTTCATGTCCGGATGCTGCTTGTCCTTATGCATTTGGACGAACTTCGTCATTTCTTCCGAACCCGACGGGTCTGTTATGCTCCAGCTACATTGTGGGCAACTAAACTGCTTTGCTGTTACCATATTAATCGAACAATTTCTTGGAGATGTACATTATTAAGCGTTGCCCAATGCCACAGCGGCCGGCGGCTATTACCGTTAAAATATCATGAGATTAGAATGGGAACATGCAGGATGCTAATCGTCGGCCACCATGGGGGAAGAATTTAGGCAGAGTCAGAGGAAGGGGTAGCAACATTTTTCTTCACTATTCCGGTTCAAGCGGTGTTGAAAGATGCAACACGCGTCTGACCTTGAGTTTCATTATGAAAAGAATGAAGAGATTCCATTTCTTCTTCCAGAGCACGAATCTAACCGCATCTCACGGTTAACTTCGGTAGTTACTCCGTGAAAAACCTCTCCGACTTATGCTGTTCCGATCTGCAATGTATGAGAACGACCAGAAGTCGCATAAATTCCTGGGCGTCCTCTTCACTCATCGTCTTTTTCAGTATGTTGACCATCTGCTTTCGGGCTCTGTCTTCCTGTTCGTCCGCTAACGACACTTCACCACGTCCAATTGACCGCGAATGCGAATCCTATGGAGCCAATGTTATTAAACAATCCTGCGTGTTAATCAAGGAATGCTACTTCCATTTTTATGAAATGCGAAATGGAAAGGGTTTGCTTATCTTTCATGCCTTCGAGCAGAAGTCATAATTTACGACTTCTTCCCTTTCTTTGCAGGGGGATAAGTTATTCCTTCCTTATTGGCCATCCCATAGCCGCCTTCATCTCGCTCCTTCTCAGTAACCTTCTTCTCTGCCTTATCTGGAGTCTTCTCAGGGAATTTTTCTTTCTGTGCCATGATTATCCTATTCCTATCTGGATGTAGTTCCCCATTACAATTATATCAAATCATGGCGCTGGCTCAGCGGGAAAACGATGATTTGTTAGTTTGATCAGATTATTACCGGGGTCTACCATTTCCGTATTATCACTGCATCCTGGTCTCATGAAGTGAGAAAATAGACAATCATCTAGACAACTGACCGATTGAGCATTCTGCCATTCTACTCAAAGCTTGAAGTAATGAAGGAGGATAAGGTTTGTGGGATAGGCGAGCGCTCTGGTAATGCGCTTCATAGTAGAGTTTGAGTCAATTTTCATTTACCAAAGATTGTTTCTTCTCCATCTAGCTTTGAATATGTGAACTATTGCAGTATACGATATTCAAAATGCATGGGCCTTTGAAAATATTACTTGGCTCGATTGCTGAGACCCAGCTAAATGGTTGTTCAGGATACTCAATATTCTAGCCGAGGATGAACCCGATGATCGCACCGATGATGAAGCCAATGCTCAAAGGCAATACTCCGATGATAAGAGCGCCAAGTTGCAAGGCGGCTGGTCCATATTGCTGCGCAAGATTTTGCAGCGTGGGGATGTCGATAGAATATAGTCCAAAATAAATTACCACCGCCAGAATTATGATGACAATGACCGCGATCTTGAGAACTTTGTTTACCAGGAAGCCCACGATCAGTCCGACGACGAACGGAAGGATCATCACGGCCAGAGGCGGAAGCCCGCCGATGCTTCCATTGGTTACGAAATTCACCACTTCGTCAATCAATCCCATGCTAGCCCTCCCGCTTGATCATCAGTCCTCTTATGCTGGTTATTTAACTTCCTTGGGTTCCTTTGGGTCCTTAGGAGCGTTGGCATATCCTGTTGAAAGCGGTGCCTGGAATCTGCCAACGTTCTCCCTTATAATGCCGTATCCCTTTTGTGCATGGTCGGTCGGCAGCTTGTCCAGATCCAGCGATTCTTCGCTGCCTTTGAGCTTGAGTTTGAGCTTTGATCGTAGCACTCCCTTCTCCATTTCCACGCCAGCAATGTCGGAATAACTGTAATCGGTGTAGTCCTTCTTCAGATTGGCAGCATGAGGGTGCCGCAGAATTACCCTTTCGTTCGTTACAACCATCGAATCGATGTTCATCTT
>PMBU01000037.1 GCA_003153895.1 Methanomassiliicoccaceae archaeon
GACGCTCGACGAAGATTCACTGGATGACCATTCAAAATACTATAGGACTTCTTAACGAAAGCATTGACGACTTTCGCGGTCTTCTTCGCATCCGGTTCCAATGGCATTACTTCATGGACCTTGGAGGAGCCATGGGGATCTGCGTCCGATACCTTCGCAGAGAGGCCTGTTCCCCTGAGCAACAGGACGGCTCTATGCTCAGTGGCCTCCTTCACTATCACCTCGACCCCCTCTATGGTCAAGCCTTCGAAAGCCTTCACCAAATCGGTTGTATCGGGCTCTTTGATTCTCCCCGCGCGTCGATCGGTAACCATCATCTTATCGTCGACGGTCGCGAAATTGCATCGGAATGCCACATCGCCCTTCTTGCCGACCAAACCGATTCCAGCCGCCTCGATCGGTCCACGGCCTGTGTATACCTCGTATGGATCGTAACCGAGAATCGAAAGATGAGAGGTGTCGCTGCCTGGTCGTATGCCCGGTCCGATGATGTCCACTATGCCCGATGAACCATGCTCTGCATACCAGTTCAGGTTCGGCCGGACGGCTGCTTGCAAAGGCGTCTTCCAATGCAATTGTTTGATCGCCCTGTCGCCTAGGCCGTCCATCACCACGATCAGGATCTTTCTCGTCTCAGGCATATTACCGACCGCATATCGTCGAGTGATGCTAAAAGTCCACCGCTAGCTAGGCTCCCTGGGTCAATGGCTCCCTTGACCATATGTCGGCAGGCAGGGTCTCATAGAGCCCCTGTTGAGCTTTCACAATAGGAACATCCATTGCGATGGAGGTGATGTTTTCGCTATTCAGAGACCAATAGAAAATACGCCAAGTCCTGCCACTGGGCAGTATCGCCTCTTCCCAGTCTGTCTTCAAGATGGCCACATCCTGCAAGAAATAGAACAGTCTCCGGTCGTCCTGATCCAGGGCGTTATCAATTATACTATCCTCGAAACCGAAGTAATTCAGAACCCGCAAGCTGATCAGTCCTGCCATTGCGTCGTCGACACCCACTTTCTTTGAGATGGCGCGCATTAGCATTTCGTATCTCGACGTATCAAATTCCGTTTTCATTCTCTCACTCTATAGTCTGTCAACGCATCTATAAATAAGATACCGTTAGAGCCTTCATCTATTACTATGCAATTTTATTTCTGATGAAGATATCTGGTTCGACGCGATATAAGCATTGGCTTTCTACTCCTGCAATTTTTGGCAATATTGGCCCGCTTGTACAAATTCAATTGTATTTCTTGGAGCCGAGCTTTTGTCAGAATATATATTCTGAAAGACCGATTGCCTTCAGATGAATTGCCCGAGCTGTGGGAACCCGATGGAGGATGGGATCTTAGAGACGGAGAGCCTGGTATCGGGGGTGAAATGGCGCAAAGAGGTGACCTCCCTCAGCCGCATCGGTATCGGAGGGGAAAGGATCTACGAATCCAACATGTGGGGCATCGTTCACATCAAGGCCGAGCGATGCCCGAATTGTCGGCTGATAGTCCATAAATATTGATATCGAATGGAAGAATTCTTTTCCCCTTTCGCCGTTTTTCCGTAGAAATGGAGGTTTATTAATATCGAGGTTCATAGGAAGAGGGGGTTTTCCCATAGAAAATCCTCAATCCAGATACGAACATAGGCTATTTAATAGGCCTTTCATAATATCAGAGAAAATCCAAATGAAATATCAATACATTTGCAATGAGATTGAATCTGTGTAATATTTTCAACTAGGGTGTGACAAGAATGGCGATGGGGAAGCTTGACGTTTTCTTTAATCCGAAAACCGTAGCAGTGATAGGTGCTAGCAGCGAAAAGAAGAGCGTCGGTTATCAGATATTCAGTAACCTCATTGGTAGTGGATTTGAAGGAATCATTTATCCAGTGAACATGAAACGGACAAGCGCGCAAGGCGTTAAATGTTACACTTCTGTGAGTAGCATTCCAGATAAGATCGATCTAGTAATCATTGCCACCCCAGCAGCCACTGTGCCGGGCCTCGTGGAAGAGTGTGGAAAGGCAGGCGTAAGTGGCATAGTGATCGTTTCCGCGGGTTTCAAGGAAGTTGGCGCGGAAGGAAAGAAGCTGTACGATCAAATTCTCGAAAATGCAAAGAAATATGACATAAGGGTAATGGGACCAAACTGCCTAGGATTCATCAAGCCTTCTCTCCATCTCAATGCAAGCTTCGCAGGGAGGATGCCACTTCCTGGAAAAATTGCCTTTATTTCCCAAAGCGGTGCATTGTGCACTTCGGTTCTTGATTGGGCAATAAAACAGAACGTAGGTTTCAGCCACTTCGTCTCAATCGGCGAAATGGCCGACATTGGCTTCGATGATTTGATCGATTACTTCGGAACCGATCCAGAAACAAACAGCATTTTAATTTATATGGAATCTCTCACGAATGCAAGAAGATTCCTTAGTGCAGCAAGGGCATTTTCTAGGATGAAGCCAATCATCGTGCTAAAGGCTGGTAAAACGCTAGGAGGGGCCAAAGCCGCCCTTTCACATACCGGGAGCCTTGCTGGCGATGACCGCGTTTTCGATGCAGCTTTCAAACGAGCTGGCGTAATACGAGTGAATGAGATCGGGGAATTGTTCGACAATGCCAAAACGCTTTCCATGCAGAGACTCCCCCATGGCAATAAACTAGCGATCGTAACGAACGCAGGAGGTCCAGGGGTAATAGCAACTGATTATCTTCTGACAAATAATGGCCAATTGGCGACATTATCAGAAGATACCATCAAAAAACTTAACGAATGCCTTCCACCAGCTTGGAGCGGATCAAATCCAATAGATGTTCTCGGTGACGCGCCGCCCAAGCGTTACAAGGATGCGGTTAGCCTCTGCATTGGCGATGAAGGTGCTGATGCTACTCTTGTAATTCTTACCCCTCAAGGAGTGACCGACTCCACAGGGGTGGCAAAAGAGATCGTGACTCTTCCGCGAAGCAAGACAATGCTCGCCTCATGGATGGGAGAAGACGCCGTAAGGGAAGGTAGAGAGATCTTGGAGAAGGGAAACGTTCCTGTCTATAGGACGCCAGAGGATGCCGAGAAATGTTTCATGGCAATGTACCAATATTCAAAGAATCTGGAATTGCTCTATGAAACACCGGCATCTATCCCGAGCAAGTTCGTGCCAAAAACAAAGGAAAATAAGAAGCTGATTGTTGAGGCAATGAAGGCTGGAAGGTACGTTCTCACCGAAAATGAATCGAAAATGATCCTTGCGAATTATGGGATTCCGATAAATAGGAATTTCGTTGCTAAAACCGATTCCGAAGCTGAAGAGGAGGCCGCTGACATTGGATTCCCAGTCGCTATGAAGATCGTTTCACCCGACATCATGCATAAGACAGATGTTGGCGGAGTCAAACTCAATGTTGGATCGGCGATAGATGCCAAGAGCGCCTTCAATGATATTCTTGCTTCTGTTAAGTTGAAAATGCCGAATGCAAGAATCGAAGGCGTCCTCATTGAGAAGATGCAGCATAAGAAATATGAACTTCTCATCGGCTCGAAGAAAGACCCGATCTTCGGGCCAGTGATCGTCTTTGGAATGGGCGGTGTTGCGGTAGAAGTGTTCAACGATACAAATGTTGGGTTGCCCCCTCTGAACATGGCTCTGGCCATGAGGATAATTGAGGACACCAAGATCTTCAAGTTGCTGAAGGGATATCGGGGAATGAAGGGCGTTGACATCTGCGCCATTCAATTCCTTCTGTATAAATTCGCCTATCTCGTGATGGACTTCCCGGAGATCAAAGAGGTCGATATCAACCCGTTTGCCGTCGATGAGGAAGGTGGAGTCGTCCTTGATGCCAAGATCGTTCTTGATGAGAGCCTTTTTGGCAAATCTCCGAAGCCCTATTCTCACATGGTGATCTCGCCCTATCCCAAGGAATATGAGACCGATTTCACCATGACAGATGGCGTAAAGGTGATACTAAGGCCGATCAGACCTGAGGACGAACCGATGGAATCTGTGATGCTCGCGGGTCTCTCGGAAAGGACCAGCAGGCTCAGGTTCTTCCAGCCTTTGAAGGACATCACCCACGAGCTCGTGATAAGATACACTCAGATCGATTATGACAGGGAGATGGCGATCGTTGCTATAGTCAATGAGGGTGGCAAGGAGAAAATGGCCGGGGTCGTCAGGTTCATC
>PMBU01000008.1 GCA_003153895.1 Methanomassiliicoccaceae archaeon
CGGGGTGATAGCGACCAGACCGGCGATGCCGCCGGAGATCAGACCTAGCACGCTTGGCCTGCCCTGATGGAGCCATGAGACCAAGCCCCATGTGATTGCTGCCAATGCCGCTGCGATGTGTGTGTTGGCAAAGGCCTGAGATGCCAATCCACCGGACGAAAGGGCACTGCCCCCGTTGAACCCGAACCAGCCCATCCACAGGAGACCCCCACCAAGGACGACCATGGGGATGTTGTGCGGGTGGTCCCCGTTACCGCTTTGAGCGGACAGCCTCTTGCCTAGGACGATCGCCGCTGCCAATACTGACACACCTGCGGTGATGTGCACGACGGTACCGCCTGCGAAGTCCAACGCTCCCATTTTCGCGAGCCAGCCGCCGCCCCATACCCAGTGAGCCACTGGCAGGTAGACAAGTATTGTCCATATGGCTAAGAATATGACCATCGCCTTCAGCTTCATGCGCTCTGCAATGCCACCGATTATCAGGCAGACAGTGATGATAGCGAACATCAGCTGGTACATGGAGAACAATATCGCAGGGATCGATCCAGCGTAATCTGTGTTAGGGAGTTGTCCTACACCTTTCATCCCAACAAAATCCATGTTCCCAATCAGGTCAGAATGGAACCCACCGAATGCCAGCGAGTAACCGAATAGGACCCAGATCAGTGTCACCATTCCGGTGATGATGATCGTCTGACCAAGTATCGAAAGGAAGCTTTCCTTTCTCAACATACCGCCGTAGAAGAATCCTACCGCGGGGGTCATGATGAACACCAAGGCAGTCGCCACTAACATCCATGCCGTATCGCCCGAGTTTATGGCAGAAGCCAGTCCGTCCGTCGCCGCTACCGGCGTGGCCAGGACTGGAAACACCATGATAACCAGGGCCATTAGTAATCCGATCTTTATTGCGTTGGACTTTCTCACCTTATCACCTCGGACCGACCATCGGTCGGAATGGACGGAAGATCGGATTCGCATCTTACCAACCACCTAATTGTGTTTTCGAATGCGAATTCGATATATGTCCCGCACATTGATTCCTCGATAGACAAAGGGCTAATAAAAGCTTTTCCTACGCATCAAATGAATAGATTGTATAAAAATACTAGACATGTGTATAATGAGAATCAATCGATTTTCGCATGAAAACGAACAGAAACAATAATAAAATAGAATATCTGGCTAAAGGTGACAATCGAAACAATACTTCACTTTTAGCCACCTCCGAGATGGTTATTTTTAATTCTAATCGGAATCATTGTTTGCGAGGCACCAAAACGGACCTTCCGAAATTTTAATCATCGAGTTCCTTTCAGCGGTCTAAAATACTTGATCCAGTTATAATATCAAACATAGCCAGCAACGATAAATATTGTGATTGATGATGTTATAGGAAAAGACAGGTCAGGAATCACCATCTTCGTTTGCGAATGGGAAACCAATTAATCCTAACAGATGCAATAGAAGTCCGGTCCGATGAAGGAATACGAGCTAATTGTAGTAGGGTCAGGCGCTGGTATGAACGTCGTTTCCAAGGCGAGGAACACCGGTTTGAAGGTGGCCTTGGTGGAGAATTGGGTAATGGGAGGCACATGCCTCAACCGGGGTTGCATTCCAAGCAAGATCCTGACCTATCCAGCGGAGATAATCCGGCAGATACGCCATGCTAGCGATATCGGCATACACGCTAAGATAGAATCGATCGATTTCGAATTGGTCCGGAAGCGCATGGGGGACCTGGTTCTGAAGGACAGACGTGGGATGGAGGAAGGAGTGGCTGCAGACAGTGGTTTGGACTTCTATCATACCACCGCCCGTTTCGTAGGACCATATACGCTACAGGTTGGTTCGGAACAGATCAAGGCGCCGAAGATTGTGTTGGCGATCGGCGTCAGGACCTCTATCCCGGAAATTCCAGGCCTAAGGGAGACAGGTTTTGAGACCTCGGAGAGCGTCTTCGATTTGCAGACATTACCCCGTAGCATGATCATACTGGGTGGCGGTTACAAAGCATGCGAGTTCGGCCATTTCTTTTCTGCCTTCGGGACCAACATCTCCATTGTCGGGCATAACCCCCGGATCCTCCCTCGCGAAGAGGAGGAGGTCAGCGACCTAGTACTGGCCAAGATGATGGAATACATGAACGTGAAGGTCAACAAGGAAGTGGTCTCGATCCGAAAAGGTGAAAATGGGAAGATCGTCGTCCTCAAGGACCGGACCACTGGTGTCGTAGAGGAGATTGAGGCAGAGGAGATATTATTGACCACTGGGGTTCAAAGTAACGCCGACATGATCGATCCGGAAGCATCGGGTATCAAGACGGACTCGGGTAAGTATATCATTGTCAACGAGTACCTGGAGACCAACGTTCCAGGAATTTTCGCGATGGGCGATGTCATAGGAAGGACCATGTTCCGGCACACGGCTAACTATCATTCGCAGCTCGTTTGGATCAACGCATTCGCCAAGAACAAAGTGAAGCTTGACGAACACGCTGTACCACACGCGGTCTTCGGTTATCCAGAAGTTGCCTCTGTGGGTGTGACCCAATCTGAGGCCAAAGCCAAAGGCATCAAAGTTTTGATCGGCATAGGTCAGTATATCGATTGCGCCAAGGGTTACTCAATGGGTGAAGAGGATTCGTTCGTTAAGGTAGTAGTGGACATGAACTCCTACAATATCATCGGGGTTTCGGCGGTCGGCACCAATGCATCCCTTTTGGTCCAGTCCATGGTCTACCTGATGAACGCCGGTGATCACACTTA
>PMBU01000152.1 GCA_003153895.1 Methanomassiliicoccaceae archaeon
ATCTGCTCCCTGAATAGATGCAGGGGGAGGACTGGGTCCTCCGCTCTTCTCTCGATGACGATGACAGCCACAAAGGAGATGATCGAAAGGGCGGCCAAGCTGACTATCTCCTTGCTCATCCAGGCATAGGTGCTTCCGCCCCATGTCATCACGAGTAGGGCCGGTGTCAGCGTCCCAATCAATGCGACCACACCAAGGAAATCGACCCTCTTCTGCATTTCTTTCGCCGCTCGTGGGAACTCCACCATGGTGACGGCGATGGCGAGGATACCCACCGGTACGTTCACGAAGAACACCCAGCNNTCACGTAGAACACCCAGCGCCAGTCCAGGTTATCAACGATGAATCCGCCGAGGAACGGACCGATCACGCTTCCCAGGGCGAACAACGCTCCCACTATGCCCTGTATCTTACCACGTTCCATTGGTGCGTAAAGGTCCGCCACTGAGGCCATGGTTATTGGGATTAGCACCCCGCCGCCAAGCCCCTGGATGAATCGGAATGCCACCAGCATCTCCATGGAGCTGGAGACGCCTGCCAGGATCGATCCTACTAGGAACAGCCCCATCCCGGCCAGGAAGACCGGCTTCCTTCCGAGGCGGTCGCTCATCTTTCCAGCTATGGGAATGGTGATGGTCTCGGCGAGCATATAGGCAGTGAAGAGCCAGGAGAACAGGCTCATGCCTCCCAGCTCACTGACGATCTTCGGGAGGCTCGTGCCAACCACGGTCTGGTCCAAACTAGCCACGAGCATTCCCAGGCTCAGGCCGATCATGATCAAGGTCCGAGCCCGCGTCTTCACATATCCACTGTCGCCAGGGACATGGGCCTCCTCCAGAGTTCTTCCCTGCCCTCTCTTCTTCAGCATCATCGCCCTCTCCAATTTCTCTAGCTCTCATCCGCGAACAGGCTGCCGATCCTCTCCTATTATTGTTCGAGCTTCCTCCCTCAATAGACCCGCTTCAGCTCCCTCTGGTACTCAGTCTCGGCCATCTTGTCGAACCAGTTCGATTGACGGAAGAGGACCAGCCCGTGCGATATCACTCCCAGTCCCCAGAAGAATACCACGAACAGGAACCACGGGAATCCGCCCCCTCCATTCCACCAGAGTGCGAACAGGAAAACATTGACGATCGAATACAAGCTTAGATCCGTATAGAAGGTTAGCTTCGCCTCCGCCCTCTTCCTCGCCCGAACCAGCATCTCCTCGTCCACGACCATGTCTCATCCCGCCTCGTTCCTGTCCTTCCTTCCCACGAAGGCATTCATTATCAAGCAGACAAGATTGTTGAATGGGCACACACCAGCGTAGTCGTACTTCCCATCGGCGTTCCGCCGCCATCTGCTTTTGGTCATCCGCGTTCTCTCCGTCCCCTCTTTTTGGACTTTGTTCTGTTTCATTTTTCAACCTCTTCGGCGCGTCTTCGCGCCTATCCCACTGATTCCGACCACCGGATTTGAGGTCGTGCTCCTGGGGCTAGAGAGGAAAAGGTAGCCGATGAGCCGAAGAGTGCCCTTTAATGTCGACCCAATGAAATAAAAAGGTAAAACGCCCGGCCACCTTCGCCGACTGGATGGTCTTATATCAAACTTGACCGTCCGGGGCAGGATTCCGAGGGCTCGATGCCCTCTCCCTTAGCAGCCGGTCACGCCAGGTCTCGAACCCCCACATGTCGTGGACAATGCCCGACCTGACCTCGGCGACCGCCTCATCCTTCCTTAGCGCGTCCACCAGCTCGTTATGCTGGCCCACGGTGGGCGCCCAGCAATAGCCGCCAACATAATCGATTATATTGCTGAAGATGAAGGTATAGATGAACCGTGCCCCATAGTGCTGGTTCAGCTGGGATATGAACGCGCTCCTATCCGTTCCTGGCTTGAGATAGATCCTCACAATGAAGCTGGCACCTGCCGTTCGAGCCGGGTCCCAAGCGAAACCGTATTCGATCGCACCCTCCCTCTCCATGGCCTCGAGGCGGTTTCGAGCTGTCTTGGGGGTGATGTCGATCTCTTCAGCGAGGTCTACTATCGGCTTGCGCGAGTTGAGATGCAGCGAATTTATTATGCGGTAGTCGAGGCGGGAGAGTTCCCGGTTCCCGGTGAACTCCCTTTCCAATGACTCGGTGCCAACAAATATCTTCATCGAGATGGTCACCCTGGGCTGGGGCATATTGAGGGCGCCCCTAACCAGCTCCACCATTGGCCCGAGATCGTTGATGCTCCGGAGGAGGAGCATGACCGATGTGAGGTTGGCTGCCGAGGTCAGCACCGTGAATGCGAAACCGCTCTTCGCTATAGCGTCGAGGTTTTCCCCGATTGACTTGCAATCGCAGACGCCGTCCACCTGCGCATGAAGCGCCTTAAGATAACTGGTCGAGAGATTCGCGTTGAATGAAGTGATCACGCCCTGCTCCACGAGCGACTGGATCCTCCGATGCACCCCGGCAACTCCGATCCCGAGCTCGTCCGCGAGCTCGCGCTGCGGGCGCCTAGAGTTTGCGAAAAGGAGCTGGCAGAGATGCAGGTCGATTTCGTCCATTCCATAACAGTTAGTGCCATCGAAGTAAATAGTAGTAAGCTAGGCCCTGCTTCTAAGTGAAGATGAACCGGGATCAGCCCCCAACCCAGATAATTTAAAGTTCAACCTTTTTTAATAAGCCCATGCAAAATAGCAACCTTTTAATATTACATGGTGCATTTGGTGCAATGGTGCAATGGTGATATGATGACAGATACGACAAACTCGTCAACACGGACAGACCCTGGACAGGACCCGACGTTCAGGGAGAACCTTAGACGCCAGCTACAAGCGACGGGTGCGAATGGAACGCCCGACCAGACGGACTCTTACGTGCCGATGGTGCAAATGGACCCGGCAGAAGGCAGAGCANNGCGATCTTCCCGGCGATCCTCATGTTCGTCGGAGGGTTCTTCGTCGCCGCGGCCGTCGCGACCCGGAAAGCCCTGAAGAGAAGAGGATGGTGATCCTATGACCGACGTGACGATCAGGGGCATCGACGATGATGTCTATGCCAAATTCACTGCCGAGGCGAAGAAGCGGGAGCTGTCTATCGGGGAGCTGACCACGATTGTGATGCGCGCGCTGGTCGAAGAGTTAGGCACGACAAACTACCGTATCAGCGATCTCGCTTCGCTGGTAATCACGAGGAAGGACCTGGAATCGCTGAAGGGGCAGGTCATGCTGCACCGCATCAAGAAACTGGAGTTCGCGGACGACATCGATTGGGACCTTTTCGATCGAACCGTAATGTCGATCAAGTCGAGCTCGATCGTACTGATCCCGAAGTCGATCACTCGTTTTCAGGTCCTTACCAAGTGCAGCATGGTGAGCGAGGTCAAGACGAAAGGGTAGAGCATTCCAAGCAGATCAGGAGGAATATCATGAATACAGCTGCAAGATCCATATTGGTCCTTGTCTCGTATCATCACAACAACACTCAGAAGATCGCCAAGGCCTTCGCTGCCGTTCTGGATGCTCCGATAAGAACGCCGGAAGAGATGGGTCCAGAAGAGCTTCAGCAGTATGATCTGATAGGCTTTGGCTCAGGGATCTATGGTGGAGAGCACCACAGAGACTTACTTGATCTAGCTGATAGGTTACCATCGGTGGACGGAAAGAAGGTTTTCCTTTTCTCGACCAGTTACGACAAGAGGA
>PMBU01000133.1 GCA_003153895.1 Methanomassiliicoccaceae archaeon
TTTCTTCCCGCGCAGCACCTTCTCAGCTTCCAGAAGGTCCTCCATCCGACCGTTGGTGCAGGAACCGATGAAAACCTGGTCCAGAGGCACGCCTTCGACCTCCTCTACTGCCACGACGTTGTCGACGGCATGTGGCTTTGCCACCTGAGGACCCAAATTAGTGAAATCGAACTGCAACGATTCGCCGATCTCTGCCTCGGCATCACTTACGACTGCCGTCCAAGGCTCGCTGCTCCTCGTCGAAAGGAAATCCCTGGTCTTCCCGTCTGGGAAGCATATCCCCGCTTTGGCGCCCATCTCCACGCTCATGTTGGAGAGCACCATCCGGCCAGCGAGCGAGAACGAATCGACCACGTCCCCAACATACTCGATGCACTGATAATCCGCCCCGTCGCTGCCGACGTCGCCAATCAAGCGCAATGCTACGTCCTTGGGACTGGTTCCCTCAGGCAAAGGCCCGATGATGGAGAGCCGCTTGGTCTCCGGTACCTTCAGCCAGAGCTCCCCCGTCGCCCAGACGGACGCCATCTCGGTCGCCCCGATCCCAGTCGCGAACGCTCCTAGTGCGCCATAGGTCACTGTATGGGAATCTGTGCCAACGATCAACTTGCCAGGGAGCACCTTGCCTTTTTCGGGAAGCACTTGATGGCAAACCCCCTCTCTCAGGTCGAGGAAATGTGGTAGCGCTTCTCGGCGAACGAACTCCCGCACGAGCTTGTGCGATTCCGCGGCCTTTACCGTATTGGCTGGAACGCGGTGGTCGAAGAGCAGGACGATCTTGTTGGGATTCCAGATCCGAGCAGCGCCCATCTCTTTGAAGGATTGAAGGACGAGGGCTGCGTTCTCGTGGGACATGGCCAGGTCTATCCTGGCGATGACGATCTCACCTGTCGTCGCTTCCTTCCCACTAGCCCTAGAGAGCACCTTCTCAGCAAAGGTCTGTGGCCGCATACGGATGGCAAAGTCCTCACGTCGTTAATAATCGTGTTGGTAACGGCCTTGATAGCCTATTCCGGCGTCAATCGACGAAAATTGGAAGATTATTACGGAAAACAGCGGTAACAACGACATCTGCACTTGCTATTGACGAAATTTTGCCACCATTTTTATGTACTTGAATTTCAAGTCGCCTTCAGAGTCGGGGGATATTGCCTGATGAGCAGCGATTTGATACGTGCCGAGAGCAAGGGGAACATGCAGGACTTTGAGAAGGCATGCAAGAATTTCACATGGGCCCAGGTCGAAAAGGAGTTCGACTGGTCCAACGGCGGTGTCTACAATGTCGCTCATGAGATCATCGATCGTCATGCGGCCAGCTGGCGCAAGAACAAGATCGCGCTTTATTGGATCGGGCCGGCCAATGAGGAGAGTAAGTTCACCTTCGGCGAGATGAAGAGCCTCACGAACCGCTTCGCCAATGCCCTGACCGATCTCGGTGCTAAGAAGGGCGACCGGGTCTTCATTTATATGGACCGCTTGCCAGAGCTGTACATCGCTACCATCGGAGCGATGAAGATGGGTGCGGTGTCGAGCCCGCTGTTCTCCGCCCTAGGACCGGAGGCGGTCAAGGACCGCGTGCTGGATGCCGGCGCCAAGTTCCTGATAACCCAACCCTACCTTTACAAGAGGATCGAGCCCATCGCTGATGATCTCGGGGAACTCTCTCATATAATCATGGTCCGCAACGGACCGGATGACGGAGTACTGCCAGAGAAGGGCACCGACTATCATACCATGATGAACGCGGCATCCGACCGCTTCGAGACGGTCAACATGGCTCCGGCGGACCCGTATGTGGTGCACTATACCTCCGGCTCGACCGGGAAGCCCAAGGGCGTGATCCTAGGGCACAAGGCGATGATCCAGCAGTACGTCACCACCAAATGGGTGCTGGACCTGAGGGAGGAGGACACCTATTGGTGCACCGCAGACCCAGGCTGGGTGACGGGCACGTCGTACGGCATAGTAGGGCCCTGGTTATTGGGGACTTCGATGGTGACCTTCGCGGGCCGCTTCGACGCCAGGACCTGGTACTCGATTATCGAGCGCCATGGTGTCACCGTCTGGTACACCGCCCCAACCGCTTTGAGAATGTTGATGAAGGCTGGGAACGAGGTAGTGAAGGAGCATGATTTCTCCAAGCTCCGGCACATATGCAGCGTCGGCGANNACGGAGACTGGCGCTCAGATGATCTGCAACTATCCCTCCATGGACATCAAGCCGGGATCGATGGGAAAGCCGATCCCAGGAGTTGTGGCGGGAATAGTGGATGAGGACGGGAAGGAGCTCCCGCCGATGACCCAGGGGATGCTGGCGATCAGACCGGGCTGGCCGTCGATGATGGTCAGCATCTGGCGCAATGCTCCGAAGTTCAGGGAGTACTTCCGGGTGCCCGGCTGGTTCGTCAGCGGGGACAACGCCTACATGGACAAGGAAGGTTACTATTGGTTCATCGGGAGGGCGGACGATGTCATCAAGACCTCTGGCGAGAGGATCGGGCCGTTCGAGGTGGAGAGCGCCCTGGTCGAGCACCCGGCGGTCGCCGAGGCTGGAGTCATAGGAAAGCCAGATGAGGTCAGGGGCGAGATAATCAAGGCGTTCGTGATATTGCGCGATGGCTTCGCTCCGAGCGAGAGACTGAAGGTGGAGATATCCGACTTCGTGAAGGCCAAGCTCTCCGCGTTCGCCAACCCAAGGGAGATCGAGTTCGTGGACAAGCTGCCAAAGACCAGGAGCGGCAAGATCATGCGCCGGGTGCTGAAGGCAAGGGAGCTTGGCCTCGAGGTCGGCGACCTGAACTCGATGGAAGAGTGAGGGCTGTCGAAGAAAGACTATCAGCTTTCCGGACTCCAATTCGAACTAGCGATATCGGACGATCTAGCTGCCTTCGTTCTTCATCAATTTGGAGAAGTGGCGGAAGAGGTTCTTCCAGGTGAGGTAGCCCACGACCTTGTTGTCCTTGTCGACCACTGGGATGTGGCGGATGTCCTTCTCGGCCATTATTTCCAAGGCTTCAGACATCTTCGTGTCAGGATGAACGGTCACGACTGGATGTGTCATGACCTCACCGACCGTCATGAACAGGAATTTCGATTGCGACTCGAGATAATGACGAAGAAGGTCGCGCTCGGTGAAGATGCCGATCAGATGGTCCTTCTCATCGATGACCAGGACGCTGCCGACGTCATGCTCGACCATCACCTCGATGGCGCTGAGGACGGCGTCTTGGGCCTCAACGGTCTCCCGCTTCTTCACCATGAAGTCCTTTACCAGTTTGACCATGCTCTCGAACTCCTAATAACCGGTGCTCTTCATAAACTATTGCCAATACGGTGCCAGCTCAACGGATTTGGGCGTAGTGAGGCTATAGCAATCCGCGAAGTCGTTGATCTAGAGACCGAACCAAGTCATCTCCTCCTTCAGGAACCAGTAGCGACGGTAGGCAAAAGGCGCAAATAGTGCGGGAAACGCGATCAGTGTGATCATAGGCTCATTGGCGAGGAGCGATGAGACAAATGCTGCGATCGCGAGTGCGAACGATGCGGGAACGACCCCTAGCAGAAAGCGGCGCCTAGTCGCAAGCCATTCCGACAGCAACCTTCTTTCGGGATTCCTTCCCCTTAGGACCGAGGCCGCCAAGGCGCCTGAGAACAGTGCAGCTCGGTCCAAAGCGGTCATGGGGTCACGGCTTGGCCTGATCGATCGGAGGCACTCGCGCATAAAGTTCACCGAGACCTTGGCTCCCCGCACTCCGGAAACGACCGTCTCACGGGACAACCGAAGCTCCGAGATCGCCAGCTCGCTTCTATCGTGCCTCGTCCCGAGAGGGCCGAGGGAGACGCAGTCATCCTGGAGAAAATGGAGCGCCTTGCCCACGCACCAGACTGCGTCGTCCTCCCTCCCTTCCAAGAGAGCATATCGCGCCTTCCATGCCATCGCCTCGATCACCTCCGCCTCAGGGTGGTGGTGACGCATCCAACGAAGATATGGCTCACCCCTCCGGTCGAAATGCAGCACCCTCTCCCCGTGCTTGTCCGGCTCCACGGATGCCTGCCTCAATATCTCCTTGCGATGAGGTGAGAGTTCCAAGGCATCGGCTACCGCATCAGCTATGTCCAGATGATTTCGCCATTTCATCCCATCCCTAGAAGCCTATTTCCGACCGTGCCATCAACCGATGCCCCGGGTCAGCGAAAATACCTCTTCAATATAAGGACGGCTTAATCGACTTGCACTTGTCGCATTGGTAGGGGACGTTGATCCTCAGGGAGCGCTCCATCTCCGGCAGCAGCTCCATGATCTCCTCTCGGGTCTTGGCCCTCTCCAGCATCGCCTCCGCCAGGCTCCCGCATTCGATCTTTGTATTTATCAAGGGCAAGTAGCGGCGCTCATCCTTATTCGCCACGGCCAGCGCCTTTCCATACAACGCGCGAAGTTCGGCCTTCAGGTCTACCGTCCCCCTGTTGATCGCCTTCTCCAGCATTTCCTTGAGCGCACCTTCGTCCTCCTCCAAGTGAAGATCGCAGCGTAGCAACGCCAAGACGAAAGCGGTAATGGCCATGTCCGATTTCATGCACTCCTGTTCGTCCAGCGCCTTGACCTCGACACAATTGCGCGAGAAGCGCACGATCAGCCCTCTGGAGTCGACCCATTCGTGACACAGTATGTCCGCGCCTTCCTTCCTCAAGGCGGCATACATCCTCTCCTGGATGTCGAGATAGTCCTTCTTGGAGCCCAGTTTTTCCGGTATGATGCCGTGGCCGATGATCGGGAGTTTCCTCTGGCTCTCCCGATAGTAGATTAGTCGATTATCGACCTTGCCCGTGGCTTTGCCCTCCACATATGGCGAGGAGGAGGCTACGGCCACCAGGAACGGGACCAGTGCCCGGATTCGATTGTAGATGCTCACCAGCTCGTCGTCGTTGCGGAATGGTAGGTTTATCTGAAGAGCCTGGATGTTCAGCCAGCCATGCTGGTGGATGTCGAAGAGGCGGTCGTAGGTCTCGTAGATCTCCCGGTCCTCGTGGTCCCATACCGCGGTCTGTGACAGCTCGAGCAATGGATGCATGCCCATTCCCAACATCTTGATGTCCGCCCCCAGTTCGGCATGGAGCTTTTGCAGGCCGGGATAGATCATCCCCTCCAGTTCCGCAAGGTCCCTGGCCGGGACGGCCGGTACGATCTCGATAACGTGCTTCTGGAGCTCTTTGGACAGATTGACCGGACCGAACGGGAACTCGTTAACGATGCTGCCATTTATCTGCTGGATCACTCGATCGTTGATTGGCAATGGCTTGAAATTGCTGTCGCTCAGGGAGTACTCGTGCTCAGTTCCGATCGTCATCCATCCGCCTCCGGTTGATTTCCGCCCCTTCACCCATATCGCGTTCCCTCTCTTTCATGTTCCTTCATTCCTGAGCGATCGCTGTGTTCATCCCAGAAGCTCAACGATTATTCGCTCTGAGATATCTGGATAAAATTCCTCCTCACCGCTTTCCAGGGAGGGATTGTCATTTACCTCGATCACGTACATCTTCCCTTCCCTTTCCTTGATGTCGACCGAGAACAGGCCGCTCCCGATCGCATGGCACGCTTGGATCGCCAGGTCGATCGCGCCCTTAGGAACCTCGTCCTCCCTCACCATTTCAATCCCATAGTAGGGTATCTCCTCACTGTCGACCGCCTGCACTTGATCCGACTCCCGCGGGAGGACATACCGACTGGCAAAGAGGAATCGGCCATCCAGCACGCCGATGCGCCAGTCCTCCTCGCTCTCGATATATTCCTGCACCACCAGCTCATCGGCCATTTTTAGATATGCTCGGGCGGTCTGAAGGAAATCCTCCACGCGGTGGACCCTCTTGACTCGATTGGAATAGCTGGTCGATGGCTCCTTCAGCACGACTTGCGAACCTAGCCGCTCGAAATAACTCCTAGCATCCGAAGGGACGATCTTCTTGGTTACCAGTATCTCGGTGCGAGGGATGGGGACCTTAGCCTGCATCAAATGCAGATACATGTTGACCTTATCGGAACAAACCCTGATCGCTTCCGGATTGTCGATCACGGGNNGAGGCCATCCAGCTTGACGATCTTCTTCAGCTCAACCGGGAAAATGAAATAGGAACGATGGTCGAGAGATTCGGCCACGTCCCTGAAACGCATCAGCATGCCTAGCTTCTTTGAATAGCTCAATGTCTGGCGATCCACGAAGATGCCAATGGTGCCCATTCATGCCCACCTGCCGATGAATGCTGCCGGTGTTGGTGAACCTCTGTGATACCAACTCATAGGAACACAGCGCTCAGAGAGCGCTGAGTGCGCAGGCGACCCAGGCTATTTATGCCTTCTCCTTTAATCGAGGACCTCGACTGGCTTCACTCCTTTTGCCACACCCCCTATCTGCCTGGGTCGTCTGAGACGACGATAACCTAGGTAGATCAGGCTTATCGCCAAGATGCCTAGCACCGAACCAAGGATGATCCATTCCCAGCTCGTTTCTGTTATCGGCATGATGAGATCCTGCCCTCCATTCGCAGTGGTATTGCCCTGCATGACCTCTCCAGCCCGGGAAGCGGTCCTTGTCAAGGCCGCCCAAATGGCGATGACGGCTCCAGCCACCATCAGCCAACCGCTTGCGAAGACGATCACGATCTTAGTGTTCTCCCCTGGAGTGATGATATCCCTGGCCTTCCATGAAAGCCCGTAGTACACGAAGCCGTGGTCCTCGTATCTTACCACGAAATCCCCCTCCTCGAGCTTCTTGAGATGACGGTGGACCGCGGCCTTGTCGATTCCCAGCGAATCGGCCAGCTGAGTAACCGTCCGGCGCTGCGGACCCAATGCTTTGAGGATCTCGATGCGGCTGTCCGAGGCGAGCGCGAACAACGCTTGCTTGTCAATCTCGACCTTCATCTTGGGCCCCTTTGGATAGGAAAAAGGCATGGGGGGGCTTAACCCCTTTGACGCGTCCAAGTCACTTCACCGCTGCCACCACCGCCACTTCTCCCGACCCCATCAGGCAGGGGAAGTAGAATTCGTTCCATTCCTGGTAGATGAGCTTGTTCACCAGTTCCATGCTCGACGTCTGATATGCGCGGATGGTGGTGTCAGTGATCGTGTAGAGGAACTCGCCGATGTAGAGGGCACGCATCAGGTACTCGTTCTGAGGCACCGTAAGAATGCCTGCCGTCTCCACTTCAGTGCCATTCACCCTGAACAGGTATGCAGCGGAGGTGATGTTCCAGGTACGATTGTCGTAGCTCGTAATGGGGAGGACCAGCAGATGCTGCTCCGGGTCGTATAACACCGCCTTGTAGTCATAAAGCGCCTGGGTAGATGACCATCCTGGCACCGTAACATTGGACGCCTCTCTCGGATGTTCCGGGTCCGAAATGTTGAACAGCGACACCTTGACGCTGCCATCGATCATGCCCACACCGATGAGATGGTCGGCGTCCACAGGATGGAGGTAGGAGGAGAACCCTGGCACCATCAGCTCTCCAACCAGGCGGGGGTTCGACGGATCGGTCAGGTTGATG
The DNA here is from genome assembly GCA_003153895.1 of Methanomassiliicoccaceae archaeon. GTDB lineage: Archaea > Thermoplasmatota > Thermoplasmata > Methanomassiliicoccales > UBA472 > FEN-33. The sequence goes on from PMBU01000133.1 coordinate 7,543, forward strand.
ACGAAGAGGGGGTCGACTTGGCGGAAGGTGACAAGGTAGAGCATATCCCCGATGAACCGGGAGGCATAGATGCGCTCGTTAATTGCCAAGCTCTCCAAGCTCCCTGTGATATTGAGGTCGGAGTCCAGCACGAAGACGCCATTACTGGCATCGACCCATCCTGACGTGGTTGCCACCCTGAGATAGCCGCCCTTCTCGTCCATGGAGAACTGGTTCAGCAGCCAGCCAGGGACCTCTCCTCTGGCCGATGGCACAATCGAAAGCCCATCGATGTCGATGCGGTAAATGGAGGTGGTATATTGAGATTGGCTGCTATCCGAAGTCGCGACGTTGCCATCGAAGAATATCGGCCCACCTCCGCTCATCTTCTGGAACGTCAGGAAGAGAGAGGAATGGGACATGTAGACCGCGGAACTGTATCCAGCCAGGACCGAGGTGTGGTTGCTTTCCAACGCCTCAACGTCGACCGCCATGATATTGATGAAGGAGGAGATGTCGCTGGAACTTGGGTCATAGTGTATGTCNNCCAGTCATTCGCGAAGTGATGGGAGAACCGGATATCCCGAACATCTTGATCAGTAGCGGGTGGCCGATATCGGCCAAAGAGAATATCGCTATCTCGGCCTTCTCCTCAGGCATGCGCCAGATCATCGATGTTAAGGGAGCACTCCTGTTGCAATCATAATATTGGTAGGGACCTGCGACGCTGGCGACCACGATCAGTTTCTGTTGCGTAACGTAGATACCGTTTATCCATACGGAGTAATGCGCGTCCAACCCCAGAGTTTCGCGCATATCGACCTTGGACACGTTGGAAAGATTGTTAGCAGGATAGGCATCAAGGATATTGACGCTCTCGGAGGCGATCACATAGAAATAATGGCCGTCCGTCTTGATGCTGTCCGCCTCGTCAACACCCTCCACTTGCACGTTGGTATCGGAGTGCCGAACGTCGTTTCCTAGGGCGCTAGCTGCGACCTTATCGCCAGCGCCAGACTCTGCCGCGGAGTACCACGACTGTTGATGGCCCGTTGCTCCAAGGAACGATTTGACCTCGTTATAATTGTCGAACGAGGGCAATACCCCATTGTCCGTTCCATTCTGGTCTGGCTTGACCAACATTGTTGCGGCACCGGCCAACAGTAAGGTTGCCACCAGCAATGACGCGACCGCTAGGAGATCCTTTTTCTGCATGTTCTCGACACATAATCGCCCTGATGCCTATCTAAGTGACCTTTCCGTTGACTTGCCGGTCAATAGCTGCGCGGTACTTCCATTTTCCAGACTTTTCGCACTTCCTTACCGCTATTTTCCACCTCACCGTTGCCAGCACGATCGTCGAGCTCGCCAGCTGAGCATGGCTCATTTATCCGCTCGTCTTCGCATTTGACGGTATAAGGACAACATTTATCTGACGGCGTTCTAGTATGAACGTAAGGATGAGCCTGATCGACGCCACTGCGATCATCGGCGGTGAATGAGTGAGAAAGGACATGGAAGCGAACAGAGTGAGGGAGGGGGGCCAAACCGGTCTTACCATTGGCTTCGTTTTGATCGCCGCAGCCGTCGCCATCCTGATTGGATGGGGCACGAACAAATGGTTCTATCTGCTCCCTGTTTTCCTACTGGAGCTTGGAGCCTTCGTCCTGTTGCTCGGGGTGGTCACTAAGAGACCGCAGGACCATCAAGGGCGGTCATGGGCGATGTATATGTTCCTATGGGGAGGGGTGATGGTCATGCTAGGGGGCCTATTGTTGCTCAACGACATATTCCCCAACAATGTCCCAGTGCTCATAGCGGTGTTCCTCATCTTCTCGGGAGCGATTGCTATATTGGCGTATTTCACGAGATCCCGCTGAATGATTTCAATCGCCCGTCCCGATAGATAAAAGGAGAAATATTTTTATTCAAATCCTTTCTGGCATAACAAGAGGAACGAAAATGCATCCAATGACAGAATCGAATCTGCATAACGCTTACGCAGGAGAGAGCATGGCGCACATGCGCTACATCATATTTGCCGCCAAGGCGGAAAGTGACGGTTTCAAGAACACGGCTCGTCTGCTCAGGGCCATCGCCTTTGCGGAACAGGTCCATGCGTCGAATCATTTCATGCGCATGCCTAGAGCCGCAGCCCCGATGGCGGGAGAGGCGCCGTTCGGTTTGGGGACCCTTAGCCAGAATCTGCAGTTCGCTATCGATGGAGAGACGTTCGAGATTAACGAAATGTATCCGGTATACAAGGAGACGGCCGTCTTCCAGGGCGAGAAGGCGGTGATGACCTCCTTCGATTGGGCTCTGCAGACCGAAAAGGTGCACCAGAGGCTCTTCATGGAAGCCAAGGCCATGGCCGATCAGGGGAAGGATTGGAGGTCGGAGAAGGTCCAGATCTGCGAGACCTGTGGCTATACCATGGAGGGAGATGCCCCGGACAAATGCCCGATCTGCGGGGCCAAGAAGGAATCGTTCCGAGAGTTCGCCTGAGATGAACGGCAAGGCCAAGAACGTCCAGATCTAATCTCGTAACATAGAGCATTGTCTATTAGGAAATCGATCGAAGGCAGAGCAGAAGGATTATGAGCTATGCTCTTCGATATGAAGGTGAAGACCATGAATGGAAAGGATGAGCTAAGATCGTTGGTCCAAAGCAAGAAGTTCCTCTTCTTCGGGGGGAAAGGAGGCGTCGGTAAGACCACAATGGCCGCCTCGACAGCGCTTTGGCTGGCGGACCAGGGATACAATACGCTGATCGTCGCCACCGATCCCACCATCTCACTATCGGCGATATTCGAGCAGAAGATCAGTGCCACCGAGATCACCCCGATCGAGTGCTCCTGCAGGCTTAGCGGGCTCAACATCAACCCAAAGAAGGCGATGGGTGTTTTCCAGAGCCGGATGACTGGCATGATGGAGGGGATGTCGTCCCTCTTCGGCAGCGAACTCCTGAGCACCCCTTGCACAGAGGAGATCGCCGCCTTCGACCAGTTCGTCAGCTTCATGCAGGACACCCATCATGACAAGGTGGTCTTCGACACTGCCCCGACCGGCCATACGCTTCGCGAGCTGAGCATGCCGTTCGACTGGTCTGGCTACATTTCCAACCAGATCCAGAACAGGAAGGAGCTGTCGGAGATGCTCGGATTCGTTTACGACGAGAGCATGATCGAGGACCTGAAAAAGGAGAAATTGCGATATGATAACGCGATAAAGGGCCTGGCGGACCAGAGCATATCCGCTTTCACCCTGGTGCTTTTGCCGGAAAAACTCCCGATCGAAGAGACCGCCCGAGCGTTCGAGGACCTTGGCGGCTTCGGGATCAAGGTACCAGCCCTCATTATCAACGAGGTGATCCCACCCGATGTCCTGAAAGGCAATTGGTTCCTTGAGAAGCGGAGGGCGACGCAGGAGCGCTACCTGGTCGAGATCCAGCAGCGCTTCAGCAGCGTCATCAGGAAGGAGGTGCCGTTGCTGGAGACGGACGTTTATGGAATCGAGAACCTGAGGAAGGTTGGAGGCTATCTGTATGACTGAGAAGATGCGCGTAATCCTGCTCTCCTTCGCCTGCTGCAATCCGAAGCTCGCGGTCCATGACCAACAGTACCTAAAGGTCATCCAAGAGGCGCTGAAGCGGACCGGCCAGGAAGCTCAGCTCGATCTGGTGCATGTCACCGAGGCGATGATGTCGAAGAAGTTTGCGTTCATGTCCGAGATCATGCCATTGTTCGATAAGTATGGCTCGGCCATCGCCCCTGCTATCTTCGTTAACGAGAAATTGGAGCTCTTCGGCGGAGTGCCAACGGTGGAGAAGCTGGTTGAGGTCTTCTCGAAATATCGCGATCCAACCCCATGAGAAGGACGGATTCGACAGTCCCGTTCTTGGCGCTATTGGAGCGATCATCAGACATGCTATTCTAGCCGATAACTCATCGAACCTTTAATGCGTTGAAGTGGCATCAATCAACGATGAACACTAAGCTGAAAGAGCAGCTTCGCAGGAAGTGCGCCTCTTTGGACATACCGATGATGGGGATCGCGCCGGTGGAGAGATGGGAGAGACCTCCCTTCGAGCCCTGGATACCGAAGGATTTCTGGCCCCATGTAATCTTCCCTGAGGCTAGGTCGGTCGTGGTCATCGGCCTGCCAATTGCGCTGCCCATCCTCGAGACGTCGCCTTCCATTTTCTACCATGAGCTATATAAGAACGTCAACGCGCTCCTGGACCAGTACACCTATCGGCTGGCGCTCTACCTTACCGGGAAGGGGTTCCCCTCCATCTACGTGCCAAGGGACGGCTATGGGCATATCAGCTTGCTCAAGGACAAACCGATAGCGTTCTTCTCCCATCGCCATGCTGCCTATCTGGCCGGCCTAGGCTCCTTCGGAGTGAGCAACATGATCCTTACCCGCGAGCATGGACCGAGGGTCAGGTTCGGGGCGGTCTTTACCAGTGCAGAACTTCCAGGTGACCCGGTGCTCAAGGAGCAGTTGTGCGTCCGTTGCATGCGATGCGTCAAGATCTGCCCGGTGGACGCATTGCGCCGGAAGGATTATCCTGATGGGCTGATGGACAAGAGGGCCTGCGCGGAGAGGAACGAACTTCTGGCCGAACGCTTCGTCTCTCCCTGTGGATTCTGCATAAAGGTTTGCCCGGTCGGCGAGGACCGGAAGGAATTCTCCCGAATGGACTCATCCATCTATGAAGATGGCAAGGCGCCAGAGCACCTGGACAAGGCGTGGAAGCACGTCCGCGCCTTTGGATCGAAATGAGCCATTCGATTCTTAATCGGTGGAAGAGGAAAGAACACCTCAGTATTACCGTCGATCTAGCGCAGTTCAGGGTAGTTCTGTCTTTGCAAGATAATATGAGACGGAGTTGTTCTTGGTCTTCTTCTTGATTACTCCCTTCTTCTCTAGGTCCTGCATCGCGTTCATGCACTGTGCCTTCGGGAGCTTGGAATGCGCGGTGGCCTTTTCCGCACTTATCGCCTTCTCTTCGCCGATCGCACCAGCTTGCTTCAACGCATTGAACAATTTCTCAACCTGAGGTGTAACGTTAGCCATGAGACGCATGCAGGCCAAGGAAAAAGATATAGTTATCGGTGAATCTAAGCATGAGATGTCGAGCCAGTAGTTGTTAAGACTGGAACTAATGGCATGAAAATCGCTTGTGAGCAGATCTCAACCGATCTGTGCTGGCACGTCTAAATAGGACTCAACAACGGATTTATTAATGGCCGGTTGCACTTCACACAATATTCGGAACGTTGGTGTTGCAACTGAGCGAAAACGGTCAATACATGGCGAACCGGGTCGTAATGATTACTGGTGGGACCTCTGGAATCGGCAAGGAAACTGCGCTCGGGCTCGCAAGGTTGAACGCCACAGTCGCCATCGTCGGTCGAGATAGAGAAAAAACCACATACGTGGTAAACGAGATAAAGGCAGCCACCGGAAATGAGAGGATAATCCCCTATATCTGCGACTTGGCATCTTTGGCCGATGTTCGAAAGTTAGCCATGGATTTCCATTCCGATCGATCTCGGTTAGATGTTCTCTTCAACAACGCTGGGGCGATCAATAGCAAGAGACTCTTGTCCAAAGATGGATATGAGCTGACCTTCGCCGTCAATCACCTAGCGCATTTTCTTCTTACCAATCTATTGATGGATTTACTAAAGGAAAGCGTCCCATCCCGGGTGATCGTGACGACCTCCACGGCGGCGAATATGGGACATATGCATTTCGATGACCTGATGTTGGAGAAAAATTACACCGGATTCAAGGCGTATGGCCAATCGAAGTTGGCGAACCAACTCTTCACCTTCGAGCTCGCCCGCCAGCTTCAAAAGACCGGGGTGACGGCGAACTGCCTACATCCTGGTGTGGCCAGGACCGGCTTTGCGATGAATAATAAAGGAGCAATGAAGATCGGATACGCCTTGTTCAGCCCTTTCCTAATCAATGCCAAGAAGGCAGCCATGACTCCGATCTACCTTGCATCCTCTCCAGATGTTCGGGATGTCACCGGAAAATATTATTCGAAGGGCAAGGAAAAGGAACCTCCAAAGGAAGCGACCGATCTCGAATCGGCAGCAAGACTTTGGGAGATCAGCGAACGGCTAGTGATGAAGGGGCTCTGACCTGGCATTCGAAGTGGAAATATGATGAGACAATGAAAGCGAGTTGCGCTTGATATATCTGGTCGATGCTTCTTTGGTGAGAAACGAAGAGAAAGACTGCATCTGCCCGCGTTGCCCTAGCTATCCTGAATGCGTCATCGACCCAAGGCTTCTGCTATTCTGCATCAGAGGGAAAGCCACATGCGAGGTCCAGAGAAGGGGATGTATGTGCCCGGGATGCAAGGTACATACAAGGCACCATTTCACTAGTGACTATTATTGCTCCATCGGCAACGAGGAGGAACAGACACGAACCGATCACAAGATTTTGATGCTTTTCGACCCGATCGAAAGAACAAGTTAGATAGGAGCGAAACTCAGTTCATCAGAACGGCTTGAAGCCTCATGACACGAGGTGGTAAGAGAATGGCGACCGATTTCAAAAGATACGAGGCCGACCTGAATGCCAAGTGCGTCTGCGGATGCATGGATGGCAACAGATTCCATAAGACCTACCGGTTCCCGAACAACTATGGCGCTTCTGTCGTCTCCAACCCCAAAACGGCGGGAAGGAACCCAGGTGGGTTCATGGTCCTTCCCATCATGTTCATCACCCCTCTTCCAGAGAACGAATACGTCATCGAAATGGACCAGCCCATAGAGGGTCTCGCGGTCGAATGCCGAGATTGGGCCGAGGTCGAGGTTTCGCTCGCGAAGATCATGAATCATTAAATTGCAGACCCTGCTGATCGGATTCTACTAGATGTTAATCCAAAATCATCAAGTAAGCCTTTGTTGATAATAGTTACTATTATGAAATCCAAGGCCTCCCGTTGGACGAAGCAGCTCCAGGCGATAATGGACATCGTCTACAGCAATGAGTTCAACTTGACGGCCGATGAAGTGTACGCGGAGGCGAGGAAGAAGATGCCTAACATCAGCCTCGGCACAGTGTACCGGAACCTCCACAAATTGGTGCTGAGGGGGTATATCGCCTCCGTTCAAAAGGGACAGGTCCAGACCTTCTTCAAACACCCTTTCACCAATGCCCATTTCGAATGCGTCAAGTGCAAGCGGATCCTGCGCGTGCCCTTCGATCTTCGCACGACGGACTTGTCAAAGAAGGTTGGGATGGAAGTCACCAATTTCGAACTTCGAATGACAGGCATATGCAAAGAGTGTGAAAGCAAATGCACATAATGGAAGGTTTCCTGCCATTAGTATGGGCCGGCTTCTGGTTCCTGCCAACAATACCGTTTCTGGTCTGGGGCGCTCTGAGGGTCAAGAAGCTGTTCGCAGAACATCCGGAGATGAAGCTTACCATCGCGGTTTCCGCAGCTTACATGTTCGTCCTCTCCGCGTTGAAGCTCCCCTCCGTGGCCGGTTCATCCTCGCACCCGACTGGCAGCGGCCTCTCGACCGTCTTCTACGGTGTCGGCGTGACCTCCCTCCTGGCGAGCATTGTGCTCGTCTTCCAGGCTTTACTTCTGGCACATGGGGGTTTGACGACGTTGGGAGCCAATATCTTCTCGATGGGGATCGCTGGCCCGCTAGCCGCATTTGCCGTCTATAAAGTCATGCAGAAGGCTGGCGTCTCGATGTCCATCTCAGTCTTCTCGGCCGCTTTCCTCGCCGACATAATGACCTATGTTACTACCTCCTTCCAGCTCGCACTGGCCTACCCTACAAATGGGTCGGTCATCGCTTCCTTCGAGGCCTTCTTTGCGATATTCGCAATCGCTCAGATACCCCTCGCCATTGCGGAGGGCGTGCTGTTGGTGATCTTCTTCAACTTCCTGGCTGAGAGCAAGCCGAACCTATTGGTGGGCGTGGTACGCACGGCAAAGCCCAGTCTGAAAGGGGGGAGGAACACGGTCTTCGGGGCGGCGGTGGTGATGATCATCGCCATTGCGGTCGTGGCCAACGCGGCCGTTGGCCTCCTGGGAACGGACAATCAGGGGGTCGAACTGATCCAGAAGATAGACCCAAATTATCAGCCCTGGTTCTCGAGCTTCTTCACTCCAGGCGGCGGTTTGGACCTGGCGCTTTTCGCCGTACAGGCATTGATCGGTTTGGCAGTATTGGTCTATTTCATTCGCTATCTGCGCAAGAAACGGTCGGATTTGAAGTCCGAGGGATCCTAGATGTTCGCCATCGACGAGCTGGCGTACGCATCGCCAATGCGTCATTGGCCACCCCTGGGTAAGTTCCTCCTCGCCTTATCACTGCTCATCGTCTCCCTGGTCTCCTCATCGCTGGTCATACCTCTCATCGTATTCATCGTCGGCCTGACATTGCTTTTCGTTTCCACCCACCTACGTTTCCCTAAAGTGATCGGTTTGGCGATCCTGGAGGGAATGGGGATATTCCTGATCGGGGCAGTGATCATAGCCTTCGTCACCATGGAGGGAAAGGTCCTGTTCGACCTCAACCTGCTTTCGTTCCACCTGAGGCTGACCGAGGGTGGGCTGCTTCGAGGGATGACGGTCTTCCTCCGAGCGTTAGCCGGGATAACGGTAATGCTCTTCTTCGCCACCTCCACCCCAATCCCGCACTTCGCTGCCGCTCTGAGGCAGCTGCGCATCCCCAGCTATATCACCGAGCTGGTCATACTCGTCTATCGCTACTCCTTCCTGCTCTTCGAGCAGCTGGATGTCCTCTACACCGCAGCGCAATGCCGCCTCGGGTTCCGCGGGACGAGGAATAAGATACGCACTACTGGAAAGCTTGCGGTTGGCCTCTTCATCAAGTCCCTGGACGTCGCTGAGCGCTCCCAGGTCGCATTGTTCTGCCGCAACTTCAAGGGGGACTTCCCAACATTCCGACCCCCGACCAGAATGACGGCCAGATGGGTGCTGCTGCCATTCCTGTCATTCGCCCTATTGTACGCTGCGAACCTTGCCATTTCGGATATCATGATGCTAGGCTGGTGAACTTCTGAGCCCTGAACCGATCTTGGAGACGCGGAACCTGACCTTCGAGTATCCCAATAGGACCATGGCACTGAGCGATGTTTCCTTGACGGTACCGGAAGGCAAGAAGACCGTGCTGGTAGGCTCAAACGGTTCGGGCAAGAGCACTCTCTTCCTGCATTTCAATGGCATACTGAAACCGAAGTCGGGGGAGATGCTGTATGCAGGAAGGAAGTTAGGCTACTCCGCGAAATCCTTGGCCGAGCTGCGAACCAACATCTCGGTGGTGCTGCAGAACCCTGACGACCAGATATTCTCCACCACGGTCGAGGAGGACGTGGCCTTTGGGCCCATGAACCTCTCCCTCCCTAAGGACGAAGTTGAGCGGCGCGTGGACGATGCCTTGTACCTGGTCGGGTTGGACGGGATGAGGGAAAGGTCCACTCAACAGCTTTCCTTCGGGGAAAGAAAAAGGGTGGCCCTGGCAGGCGCTCTATCGATGAAACCGAAGGTTCTCATCATGGACGAGCCGACCGCAGGTTTGGACTCTAGGATGGTCCATGAGCTGCTCGAGCTTGCTGACGAGCTTAACCAGAGCGGACTCACGGTCATCATGTCGACCCATGACGTCGAGATCGCGTATTCCTGGGCGGACGAGATGCGCGTCCTTCATCAAGGGCGGCTTGAATTCTCCGGCTCTCCCGAGGAGTTCTTCGATAACGATGAGAAATTGCATCAGATAGGTCTAGTGCCACCAACCCTTTTCGAATTGAACCAGTATCTGGTGAGGACGAAAGCGGCAATCGAGACGCCGTATCCCAGGACCTCCGCCGAGATGGCGCTCAAGGTCTTCCCCGGGAATAGGAGCCCGGTTGGGAGCGGGACGATCCTATCGATCGGGCCGACCTCAAGCCCCGAGGACCTGAAGATGGCCATCAGCACCAATCGGCTGGACCAGGCATCGGTCGGGGTTTACGGCACGAGAGCGCGCAGATTGACCAAGGAGTTGGGAATCAAGGTCGACTACTGGTTCAACGCGTTTGACAATTCCGTCCTGGGCGCCTGCGAAGGCAGGGATTTCGTACTTCTCGTCGACGACCAAATGGTTTCAATGGTCGAATCGAGGCTGCAGCGGCTACAGAAGGACTTCAACCTGAGCATCGGGCGAAAGCGTGTCGATTTCCGTTGAGGCGCTTGAGATTTCCGAACCTAAAGGGTAACTCGTTTTTGCCTGGCTGGGTTAACGTCCTTAACACTTTCCAAGGAATCCTATCCTAATCTTTATAATTCGGAATGGCGGTGAGATGTTAACAATCTCTTAATGGCCAATTTTGGCAAAGAGGTGACATTGTGACAAGGGAAGAAGTTCTAGGAGGATTGGAGAAATCAGTGGTGGTCGGAAACAAGGCTGAAGCTGTCAAGAACGCCCACGCTGCGTTGAAGGCTGGAGTCAAGGCCTTGGACGCCATCGATAACGGCCTGGTAAAGGGCATGACCATCGTCGGCGACAAATACGCTGTCCACGAGTTGTACCTGCCCCAGGTGCTGCTGGCCGCGGATGCGATGTATGGTGCATTGGATGTGCTTCTGCCCCATCTTCCGGTTGAATCAGCGAAGAAGATGGTCGGGGTCACGATTGGCGTGGTCGAAGGGGACGTCCATGACATCGGCAAGAACCTGGTCAAGACGATGCTCACGGCAGGTGGGTTCAGCGTCACTGACCTCGGCAGGGACGTGCCGATCGACAACTTCATCACCGTGACCAAGGACAAGGGAGCCAGCATCGTTGCGATGAGCACGCTGATGACGCCCACCATGGACGGGATGAAGCAGGTCATCGACGGACTGGTCGAGGCCGGAATAAGAATGAAGGTGAAGACGATCATCGGCGGGGCGCCATGCTCGCAGGAGTTCGCCGAAAGCATCGGCTCGGACTTCTTTGGGCTTAATGCCCAGGACGCCGTTGAGAAGCTGAAGGGGGCGTTCTGATATGGTAAAGGAAATGAACCATTTGGAAAGATGCATGGCATCGATCACCAACCAGCCGGTCGACCGCCTGACCGCCTACCCGATCGCTTGCGGCGTTAACCGACGCTTGCTACCCACCCCGACGACGTATGCGGAATGGGCATCGGACCCGAAGAAGTTCGCTGCCGCGTTCGTGGCAGGACAGAAGTACTTCGACTATGACTGGACATTCGGACTCATGGACTTGTCTGTGCTGGCACATGACCTTGGAGCAAAGGTCAGGATGGACGAGCAGAACACCCCGTTCGTCACTGAACCGGTCATAAAGACGCCGGAGGACTACGAGAAGCTGGTCATCCCGGACATAACAAAGGGGAGAGCTGGTGTTCTGATAGAAGGCACAAAACTCTTCGTCGACCAGCTGAAGAACACCATAGTCTGCGCCGGTTTCATCGAAGGACCATTGCTCGTGCTTACGCAGTCCGCCGGAGCCGAGAAGGTCTTCATGGACATGTACAACCACCGCAGCGCAGTGCACAAGGCATTGGCAACCATAACCGAGCTGGACGCTATGATGGTGAAGAAGTTCGCCACCACCGGATGCGCCGGACTGGCGTGGGACTATCTGTGGGGCAGCTACTCTTGCCTTGGTGACAAGGAATACGATGAATTCGAGGGACAGCATAAGTACGCTGGAATGCTGAACAAGATGACTGCCGATAATGGCATGGCGTTCTGCATACACAANNACACCGAAAGAAGTCATCGGCAAGGGATACTGCGACAACTGCCTGGTCGGAGGCAACATCGACCCGCAGCAGTTCGTTCGCGCCTCAACCGAGAAGATCCAGAAGACCACGATGAACTTGCTTCAGGAAGTGAAGACCGCGCTGTGCGCAAAAGGTCTCCACTCCCGATATGTGATCGCATCCGGTTGCGAAGTGCCGCCGGCGATGATCACCAAGCTCGAGAACATCAAGGAAGTCGTGGACACTACCAAGAAGTACGGTCAGATCGAGTGCGGTTAAACAAAAGGCGCCCTGCGCCTTCTTTCTTTTATTTTTTCTCTTTTCTGGCTCTAACCGAAACATTAACGTTAGAGGCAGCACCATTAGGTCCGGAAGTGATTAGATGAAGATCGCTCAGATCGCAGGTTTCCTGGGAAGCGGGAAGACCACCCTCCTTATCACCATAGCCAAGGACCTGGTGCAGAGAGGTCATAGGATAGCCATCATCGTGAACGACGTTGGGGAGATCAACGTCGACGCCAAGTTCATCGAGTCCTATGGTCTCAAGGCGAAGGAAATATCGGGCGGATGTATTTGCTGCCAGATAGCCGGATCGTTCGCGAACACGCTAGCGATCCTGCATGATACCTTCAAGCCGGACATCGTCATCGTGGAACCATCTGGCGTCGCGATCCCTTGGGGGCTGAAGCGCGCCGCCGAGTATTCCGAAGCAGAGACCGATGTCGTGATCGAACATGCGCCAGTGGTCACCCTGGTCGATGCCACCAGGATCGATATGCTCATCGATGCTGTCAGGCGGCTGGTCGAGACCCAGATACGCGAAGCAGACGTCTGCCTCATCAACAAGGTCGATGTCGCGACACAAGAACAGATCGAGAAGTCGAGGAAGCTGATCCAGAACATCAATCCTCGTGCCGAGATCCTGCTGGCCTCGAACCGGACCGGACAGGGGATCAAGGAGGTGGCCGACATCATCGAGAAGCGCATCTCCCCCAGATACGACGAGGCGGTCGAGAAGGAGCTGCTCAGACAGCAGTATGGGATCGGGCAAGGGAAGTCATAGGTTAAGGGGGATCGAATTCATGGAAGAGGACGACGAACTGCATCTGGACCTACACCGAGCAGCGGATGAGCTGGGGAAGTTCGCTACCAGAATGCATGTGCACACCCATGAGCCGATGTCGAAGCAGCGGGCGAAGGAGTTCCTGAACACCTTGTTGACGAGGGTGACGACGGACTGCATGAACCAAGGGGCGGATATGATCGGTCACGTCAAGTCCTTCATCAAAGCTTCGTCGGGCACGCTAATGGGGAGCCTGGTCGATCTCAGCGTCGGCGTCGTCATCACCGACGGAATGGAAGACGAGCCGATCGATGAGATGGACGTCATCCTCCACGTCATCGTTCATGGTATTTGGGACCCGGTGGTGAGGGATGTATCGATGGCCTCGATCAAGGAAGTCTGTCGCGAGTTCGATGCCGAATTTGATATAGTGCAGGACTACTACGAAACGGAAAAGAGCATTTCGCATCATGTGAAGAAGTGAGGGACGAACATGGACGGTTACTACCAAGCGATGAAGGCTAAGGGTTTCTCCGAGAACACCGTGAAATCGATCCGAAAGACGTTCACCTGCCCCCAGTGTGGCTTCGTCTTCTCCCTAGTATATGCNNATCGATAAAATGCCTGAGATCAAGAACGAGCAACAGGGAAGATCTCTACAAGATCATATCCAACAAGTGATGACCGAATACTACGATGAGCAGGGCTGGAAGAAGAACCGCTGATATCTATTCGAGCCCTTTTGCTATGATCGAGACGAACCGCCTTACCTCCTCTTCATTGACGTTCGGAAAATCAAAGGAGCAGGTCGTCTTGCATGCACCCACATCCCTCTGAAGTGCATCATCGAGCACGCAAGAGGTCCCGATCTTCGCTCCAGCCTTCTCGATGATCTTGTCGGTGCATTTGTTGCGGCATCCGTTGACCGTGATGACATTGGTAAGGTCGACATTGCTCATCGTCAGCATCAAGGAGCTCACAGCGATCCCGCCTGCCCCGAACTGCAATATCTTCGATTGGTTCTCGCGGGCAAATCGCTCCACCACCTTTTCCAGTATCAGACCGCGCTCCCCGTTCGCCCCGCAGACGACCACCGCTCTCCTCATTAGCTCTTGACCTCCGCCAGCAGCCGCACTATCTTTTCTTGGGCTTCCTTTACGTACTTGTCAGAGAAGACAGGATATTTGGTCAAAAGAATGGATGATTTGGGTTTCAGGCCGATCAATTGTAATGCCTGAAGGGCACAGCCGCCCTCACAGGCGTCAACAACGACGGTCAGCTCAGGGTCGAGGGACTTGATCTCCTCGAGCCGGTTTGATAGACCTGCGAGCGCCGGGCAAAGCGTGATGACCTGGACCTCACCGCATTTGGCGACGCCTCTTACCGCCGCTCGCAACACCCTCGCTTGTGGACTGTATCCACCGCATATCACCAGGTCTATCATCTGCCTCTGCCTTCGAAGAATTGCTTCGGCTTCCCGATTGCCGTCGCCATGATCCTCACTTCCAAGAGCACGTCATGCCCCCAGTCGCTGCCGAGCTTGGCCCTCATGTCATTGTTCTCGACCACGACCTCGACGCCCTCCGCACCGGACCTCAGTGCCCGGTCAGTGGCGATCTCAACTCCCACCCTCTTGGCATATTCGGTCGCTTCGGTCAGGGTCTCGAACTCCCTCATCTCATTCGAGGAGTGTAGGACGCATGGCGGGTCCTCCATAACACCCATACCTTGCTTTGGCTTGATCAGTATCTCCACGCTCTCGATGATACTCCCGGTGATCGCCCCCACGGCATTGCCGACCTCCATGTGCTCTGGTAGGAGCAGTTCAGTGTCCAGGCGTTTTGCCACTTCTGGCAGATAGGTGCCGACCGGTGCCCCGATCCCTATTATCTTCTTGTTCAGGTGCAACCTGCACGAGTAGTCGATCCCATTCTCCTGTTTCACGAACTTATCCAGGAAATCCGCAGCCACTTTGCAATATGAAGTCTCCCCAGTTTCCTCGTTGACGAGCTTCTTCACTAGCTCGGTCGCAATCTTCTCGATCACCGCGACCTTGACCGCCTTGCAGAAATCCTCCGGGCTCATGCCCAGGATCTTTGCCTGGATCTCGACGCCATATTTGGACGGCGTCGGGTCATATTCGACGTACGAGCCTTCGGCATGAAGTATGTCGGTCGGGGTGAGCCCGATCCTCTGGATCATGCCGATCTCTTCGAGCCTCTTGAAATTAAGAGAGAAGGGGTGCTCCCGGGTTATCTCGCTGATCTCGTGGACCGATCGTGGCTCCTGCTTGACCAGCTCAATGAGCTTGCTCTCGATTGGGCTCAGCTCATAGCCGCTCACTTCTTTGCTGAAAATGAAGAACTCGGTTATCTGGCTGACCCGGGTGATATCGAGGTATGAAGGTTGCGGCCTTATCGAAATGGTGCGGACCTTCTCGAGCTTCTCTAGCACCTTCGGGTACATTGTACTGGCAATGCAAAGCGGAACCACCCTCAATGGCGCTAGGAGGATCCGTCCGTTATGAACGACCACACGGCTGTCCCCTCCGATGCCCGATGTCAGGATGTCGGCCGCCCTGACCCTCGTCCTCCAGCCGCCGATCAAAGCGCCCTCCGGGTCCAGACGAGGCTTTCCCTTCCTCAGTATCCCGATATCGGTGGTCGTTCCACCGACGTCGATGACGACCGCCTCATCTTCGTGGGTAAGGTAACGGGCTCCGGTCAGACTCGCAGCAGGTCCTGAGAGGATGGTCTCCACCGGTCTCTGCTTCGCTACCGATTCTCCCATGAGGGAACCGTCGCCCTTCACGATCATCAAGGGCGCCTCGATGCTGCGAGCTTTGAGAACGCTCTTGACGGAGGTGACGAGATCCGCGATAATCGGAATGAGCTTGGCATTGAGGACCGCGGTCACGGTCCTCTCGTTGAAACCCAGTTTGGACGAAAGGTCATGGCCACACACCACGGGGTTCGAGGTCAATGGCTCCATCATGCGCTTCAGGGCGATCTCATGCTCAGGATTCCTAACGCTGAGATAGCTCGATATCGCGAATCCATCGACCTTGTCCTTCACCGCGAGAACGAAGTTCTTGGCCATTTCCAGGTCAAGCTCCTCCTTCTTCTCGCCGTTCAGTCCGTGTCCTCCTCTTATCTGGATCGCTTCTTCGACCAGGATCGATTTGTCGAATTCATATCCAGCGACGATCAGGCCGACGCGGCAGCCTTTCCCTTCGACCACCGAGTTGGTCGCAAGGGTGGAGGAGACCGACACCAGCTTGACCTCTTTCAAAAGAGACGAGTCCAGATTATCGATCGAGTTAGATATTCCGATGGATAGGTCGTTCCTCGTTGTGAGCGCTTTCGATTTGCTCAGGACATTACCGCCATCGAGGTCGATGACAACAGAATCAGTGTAAGTTCCGCCTGTATCGATTCCCAGCCCAAGATTCATTTTGCACACCAACCAGGCATTGAAATCCCATCACTTCTTAACGATAGCTTCAACCTGAATGGAGTTCATTGAGTTATAAGTTTGTTCGAACCATTTTGTTGGTGACGAGAGGACGGAGTCCGATTGACATTTGGCGGGCCCGCGGGGATTTGAACCCCGGTCTTTGGCTTCGAAGGCCAAAAGGATAATCCAGACTACCCTACGAGCCCTTGTTCGTTGCCGGTATGATGACTTCTCATGATAAGACTTTGTCCATTTCCAAGATGAGCTTAAGGAAATCAGAATGTTTAATGAGCCTTCAGTTTATCTAGCCGGTTATGGACCGGGTGACCATGGGCCATGGGGCCGGGGGCGAAATGATGCATGAGCTCATCAGCAAGCACATCATCCCGTTCCTTCCGAAGGTGGACACCGAAGTTCCATTGCATTCCTTTGACGATTCCGCTGTTGTAGATGGGATCGTCTTCACCACTGATGGCCATACGGTCAAGCCACTTTTCTTTCCTGGGGGGGACATCGGGACCTTGAGCGTCTGCGGCACCATCAACGACATCGCGGTAATGGGTGCTCGGCCCCTAGCGATATCTTGTGCCATGATCCTTGAGGAGGGTTTGGAGTTCGAGGTCCTGGAGCGGGTCTCGAATAGCATCGGCCAAACCTCCAAGATGGCAGGGGTTCCAGTNNACTGGCGACACCAAGGTCATGGAGCAAGGCAAGATCGAGCGGATGGTGATCGCAACTTCTGCGATCGGTCGGAGGTCGAATCATCTTGATCACGATCTCGAGGTCGCCTCGCAATATCGGAAGGTCGCCTCTCGATGGATGACCGACGACAACCTGGGGGAGGGGGACGCCATCATCGCCACTGGGACGCTCGGCGACCATGGTATCGCATTGCTCTCCTTCAGGGAGGGGTATGGTTTCGACTCAGTTGTGAAG
Organism: Methanomassiliicoccaceae archaeon; assembly: GCA_003153895.1. GTDB lineage: Archaea > Thermoplasmatota > Thermoplasmata > Methanomassiliicoccales > UBA472 > FEN-33. Next base: position 24,746 of record PMBU01000133.1, read on the forward strand.
AGCGACATAGCACCGCTCAATGGCCTGGTCGAAGATATTCTCAAGGTCGGTGGAGCGGTGAGCATGAAAGACCCGACCCGTGGCGGGTTGGCAAACGCCGTCAACGAATGGTCCACTAAGTCAAAGATCGGAATCGAGGTGGTTGAGAATTCCATACCGATAAACGAGGCGGTGAAGAACGCCTGTGAGATGCTTGGACTTGATCCCCTGACGATCGGCAATGAAGGCAAGATGATCGTAGGAGTGGTCAAGGAGCGCGAGGAAGAGGTCCTTCGAGCGATCCGCGCCCACCCGTATGGACGTAACGCAGCGATAATCGGTCATGCCACTTCCAAATATCACGGTGTCGTCCTCATTACAGAGGTTGGAGGAAAGAGGATCTTGGAACCTCCGGTCGGAGATCCAGTGCCACGCATATGCTGATCAGGCTACGATGCTCTCAATGTAGAAGCAAATGATGAATGCTGCCACGCCTACCAGCCCCATTCTAATGGCCTGGATCCAGGGGTTGCGTTTCCCAGCCCTGCCCATGAAATAACCGGTCAAGAACAGAAGGGTTATGGCGAGGACGACCGCCGTCCAAGCGGCGGTCCTGATGTCAATTGCCGCAAACACCAGGAATGGCGCGAGGATAACTGCGCCAGTAACGATAGGGGCCATGAAATTGACCAAGGCAATAAGGTAGATGCTCGACCGCGAGGATCGACCGATGTGGGTCTCCTCCATCGACCGGAGCATTGCCTTCTCTATCTCATCGATGCGCCGACCCTGTTCCAGGTTCTCAGCTTCGAATACGCTGACCCCGGTAGATATTCCAAGTGCGACCGCACTGGACAAGATGGTGGCAATCACTACTCGAAGGTTCGGGATGTCGTTGAATGCTCCAGCGATTATGATGCCTAGCATCACAAACGTGGAGTCGAACATCGTATTGACAAAATATCGTCGAATCGATGGCCAAGTCTCTGGTAGGCTCAGAGCCGCCTCAATTCGCTCTCTCATCCTCCTTCTTGCCATTAAAATGTCCGTCCTTCAATAGGTGAGTTGGAAACATTCGGGCGAGTATTCTATCGTTTCGGTCACGCCCCAGTAAGATGTTCATGAGAGAGAATTGCAATGGCTCTATTCTTTTTCATTATCCTTAACTATTCAATTCCCTTTCATCTGTTAGAACTTGCGTTCTACTGAGCACGTTTTGGAACTTATCCAGATATTAAAAAAATCTGCATAATTTATAAATAGTCAGCGACTGAATATTTGGCAATAAACTTATGACCGCTAGACGCGGGTTACAGTTGTACAAAACCTGAATCGGCGGAATCGATAAAGGAGGGGCAAGATGCTTAGAAATGTAAGTAAAATCATCAGTATAGCGATTGTGCTGGCGATGGTGCTAGGCGCATTTGCCGTCTTAACTCCGGCATTGAGCGCAAGAAACGCACCAGCGGCCCAAGCGACGATGAAATTCGTCGACCCAGAGCCGATGTATGCAGGAGAACAATACCATAATCATTATCTGGATCTGGCGGCGATGACCCAAGATCTGGGTGCCATGAGTGGTAATAGCTTATTGGTGCCTGGCACAATTTATGAAAACGGATCGATTGCCAGGTACTGGGTAGGAGCGTATGGCAGTTGGGCTTTTAATGACACGAACCCCACTGGCTATATGCTGTTCCAGAAGAGAACTGAGACCACGCATTGCGAGCTTTGGGTAGCGACGGACCTGTCATTCCCGGCCGGGGATCCAAGGAACGATTTCACTAGCCGTATCACGATCAACGATTCCCAAGCGCAGTATATGGCCGATGAATACGAGAATTCAATCTATCCTAACATGACATCGTTCTTTGGCCTCCCGCCAGGGATTGATGGCCAGAACTCTTTGTTAAATTCCATGGGGAGACCGTTTTTCGGGACGAACGTCAGCGGTCGGCTCATGATCATGGTCTTCAACATTGTGGATGAGTCCTTCTTTGATTTCAATTATCCCAGTTACATAGTGGGCTATTTCGACCGCTCGAACGATGAGTTCTATGACCGGAACATCATCAATATGGATTGCTGGGACTGGGAGAACAGGACGACAGGCACGTCGGCACGGCCATGGGTCTACGAATCGACCCTGGCCCACGAGTACCAACACCTGCTAAATGCCTTCTTCAACCCAGACCAGATAAGCTTCTTGAACGAAGGGTGCTCGATGTATGCAGAGATCCTTTGCGGCTTTGGGCTTGATCTAAGCTACGTCCAGCAATTCTTCTACACGCCGGACAACTCCCTCACAGAGTGGGGCGACCAGGGCGGTATCAATATCCTGGCCGATTATGGCGCAGCGGCACTATTCACGACCTGGTTGGCCGATCACTTCGGACCGGAAATGATCCAGGCTATGGTACATAGCAATGGGACCTCAGGCATNNGGCATAAGTTCTGTCAACTATGCCTTCGACCAGATCGGCCAGACAGGATGGGACTTCACCAGGGCCTTCTCGTCATGGCGCTTGGCTAACCTTATCCTCAGCGACAGCCCAGGTAACGGATTGTACAACTACAAGTCGATCGATATATCCTCGGTTGGAGGACCGAAGGTCTATGCCTGGTACCCCGCATTTGACCCTATAGTAACGTCAGGAGGACAATACTTCGGACCGACCGGCAGCTATGGAGGGTACTATACCGGTATGCGGAACCTTGGAGCCTACGGTACTGACTACATCAACGTCCAAGGAACTGGTCCGACCTCACCCTTGCCTTGGTCCTATGACGTCAACCCGTTCGACCTGAAGTTCATGTTCCAAGGCCAAGCAGAAACGTCGCAAGGATGGCAGATGGCGACTGTTCCTTCAGGTGTCGGTGATGCGTTATACACTGAGAACTTCGACCACGACGGCGCATTCCCGAGCGGATGGTTCGAGACGACCGCTGGGGCAGTCTATGGCGGTGGCCCGTGGTCCATGAACCAAGTATCTGGCAGCAACTATCAGGCCAATGTCAACGGATTCGTTGGCTCATATGACCCGACGGTCTACCAATACCAACGACTGTATACAGCGTATTATGATCTGAGGGGTGTCGACAAGGCCCAATTGTCCTTCGACATGAACTTCTTGATGGGCACGCCTTACGACTTCTGCAGGATCAGGTTCTCCGCGGTTTCAGCGGCAGACACGACCTTCCAGACGTACCAACTGTGGTCCTCAGACGTTGGTGGCACGGTCACCTTGGACGTATCCGACCTCACCGGCTGGGTAATCCAGCTCAGGTTTGACTTCATAACATATGGTGGTACGGGTGCGTCGATGTCTATTGACAACCTGGCCATCAATGATGTGATGAGCACCAGTGGCTGGTGGTCAGGTAAGGGCGATCAGGTCGACTACAGCTTATACAACACCCTCGACCTGACAGGAATGGATAACGCGGTGCTGACCCTCGACACCTCTTGGGACATCGAGCCTAACTGGGACTTCGGGTTCGTCCAAGTCTCTGCCGATGATGGTCAGACATGGACGTCGGTGGCTAACGAGTACACCACCTCCGATTACTTGACAGACATGACCTCGATCTCAGATAACCTGCCAGGGATTACTGGCAACTCCGGAGGATATGTAATGTCAAGTTATGACCTGAGCGAATGGGTCGGACAGGTAGTGCAGGTCAGACTGCGTTACATGACGGATGAGGGTACCAATTTGGGCGGTTGGTATGTTACGGGAGCTACCCTTAACAACAATGCCATCCCGATGGATTCTTGGGTATCTGGCACGCCACCATCCATGAACCAATGGTTGGTGACTCTTTACTTCCCAGGATGCGTCGGGACGGATGGAATAAGGTACCTACCATTGGTGATGAACGTCAACCTAGCGCACATGGACGTATCATTCCTGCGCGAGATCGGCGGCCTGGTAAACTATCAGGAAATGATCATCTTGGTAAGCCCGACTAACGGCCCAAGCGATTATGGATTTGGGATGCTCAACGGCGTTAATCTCGAACCGGCATAAACCTCTTCCAATCCATTTTCTTTCTTTTTATTTTTTTAATGTTCAGAGACAGCCATAGAGTATCTGGATTGGCATTGCCAAATTGCCTTTGATTTGAATCCGACATAGGCTAGGTTTTAATAGGCTTGATTCATTCAGAATGCTCGGGCTCATGGTCTAGTGGTTATGAGATGGCCTGGCATCCCCAGGTCGCCTAACAAACAACGCCCTTACACGGCGTAGGTCGCCGGTTCGAATCCGGCTGAGCCCACTTCAAATTATCTCCAGAATTGCTATTTGAGCGCTATTACTGGTTTGGCCAAGGACTTGCGGACTCTCTGGAATCAAGAGCAAAGCTATTGAAGGCTGAGCTTTTATCCCTTGATTGGTGCAATCAAAATGGTAACATTCCTTCCATTCCGTGGATATACTCCGCTGGTCGGCTCTGACATCACGCAGAGAGTATCGCCTCCCTATGATGTCATCAACGATCAAGAGAAGAGAAGACTGCAGTCCCAACCTGGGAACATTACCAGGATCACCCTGGGCGCGAAGGACGGCGAATACAAAGCTGCCAGGAAGGAACTAGATGATTGGATCGAGAACGGGATTTTGGTCCAATCGCACAAGGAATGCTTCTACCTCTATCGACAGACCTTCGTTCTTGAAGGAAAGGAGCGGACCCGTACTGGCATAATGGGCAGATTGCTGATCGAGCCGTACGAGCAGGGCAATATCCTGCCGCATGAGGAGACGTTCTCAAAGGTGAAGGCGGACCGATTGAATTTGCTGGAAGCTACGGAATCGCATCTCGAATCGATCTTCGGCATCTATGAGGACATGGACCAGGCCATCGCCACGAAACTGCAGAAGCATTCCCGAGAGCTATTCCTTTTCAAGGATGATCACGGTGTCACCCATTCCTTCTCGGAACTGATGGATGAGAAGACCGTCGAATCGATCGTCTCTATGCTGAAGCAGAAGAAGATGCTGATCGCNNGATGGCCATCACCGCTATGAGACCTCGATGCGCTATTCGCAGGAACACCCGCAGGACGAGAAGAAGCGCTACGTCGTGGCGACGCTCGTTGCATCGAACGATGCCGGCCTGGTCGTAGAGCCGACTCATCGCATTCTATCAATACCGGACGCCTCCACCGAGCAATTGCTCTCTCTAGCTGCCAAGGACTTCGGGCTATGGGAGATGAAAAGCCTTGATGAGCTGAAGGGGGCACTAGCAAGCTCCAAGAGGGTGGCTTTAGGCTTCGCAACCCCGGATGGCCGCCTTTTCGTGGCGGAGTATATTGGTAAGACCGATCAGAACCCATTGTGGAAGGTCGATTCTTTCATCTGCGAGAAGGTCCTCCTGCAACAAACGCTCAAGGACCTGGTGGATGACAACACCTCCATCGAATACGATCACGAGGCTCGCTCCGTACTGGAGAAGATGAAGACCGGTAAATACTCCTTCGCNNGGCAAGAAGATGCCAAAGAAATCCACCTTCTTCTACCCGAAGATATGGTCTGGATTCGTCATCTATAGGATGACTTGAATATCATCGGACCGCACAGGTGGCCTCCACCACCCGCTGCATCTCCATGAACCGGTCGGGATTCTTCCCGAAGGCATCCTTGCATTCCTGGCTATCGAAATAGTAGGTAACGCCGTTGAACTCGGCGGTGAACTTGGCCACCCTGGGGTCCACTTCTGCGCCGCATACGGGATCTATGACGATCTTCCTCGCCTT
>PMBU01000150.1 GCA_003153895.1 Methanomassiliicoccaceae archaeon
GTCCTGGAGGACGTCCGAAAATACGCCTTCACCGGTTACGTCAAATTGATATTCGAGCTCAACGCCGACAAGGGCGAGGGCATCATTCTTTTCAATTCGGGCGAGCCGCTGATCGCCATCTACACGTTCAAGAAGGCAGGAGCTTCCCACGCGGAACGATACTACAAGGGAGGAAAGGCGGTGGAGTTCATTTGGGAGGACTCTCTGCTCCCCGATGCTACCATCTCCCTTCATAGCCGCGTCCCAGTCACCGATATCGAGCAGTCGAACCTGGACGCCAAGATAACCAGGGTCGAGCTAATGCCGCCGAGCACCCTCAGCATCCCCCGCAATACCGAGGAGATAAAGAAGCTGTCCGACCGCATGGACGATGTCGCCTCGCATATCAAGGATTGGGCGAAAGAGGGGTATAATGTCAACAACCTCATCCGCCTCTATTTGACCGACCAGCAGGCGGCCGCGCGCGCCATCCCCTACTTCGAGTCGAACATCCAAAGGTTGGAGGGCCTGGAAGAGGTGCTGCGCTTCCTAGACACCGTCGGATACGAGAGGGAAGCGGAATCACTGCTCAGGCGGATGAAGGACCCGGAGAGACTGCTGGATGTTGAGACCGAGCTGGAGAGTTTGCGCCGTCGCATCGAAGGTTACGAGGAGACGGAGGCGGAGGAGCAGATCCAGCACGATCTGGAACGAAAAAAGGTGGACGAGAAGATCGATGGAGTCTACGACCTCATCCTCCAGTATCACAAGAAGCAGACGAAACCGGGAGAGGAGAGCCGCTGCGAGCTATGCGGCGGTCTGCTGGACGATAAGGCCTCCTGCCCCACCTGTTCCGCGCAGCAGCAACCTGGACACTATGGGCGGACGCTGAACCCGCGCTTCACCTTCAGCACCTTCGTGGCCGGGCCGAACAACCGATTCGCAGAGGCGGCCGCACGCTCGGCGGCTGAGATGCCGGGGAAATCGTACAACCCGTTGTTCATCTACTCCCGTTCGGGAATGGGCAAGACTCACCTGCTCCATGCCATCGGCAATTACATTCTGAAGAACAATCCAGAGAAGAAGGTGCTGCTCTCGCCGACAGATGTCTTCGAGTCCGAGCTGATCGATGCATTGGCCACGAACCGCCTCGAGGAGGTCCGGGAGACCTATCGTGGAGCGGACGTCCTCTTGATCGATGACGTGCAGTTCCTGGCCGGCAAGGAACGGATCCAGGAAGAGCTCTTCCATACTTTCAACGCGATCATCGAGAAGGGAGGACAGGTCGTGCTGACGAGCGACCGCCAGCCGAAGGAGATACCTGCATTGAGCGAGCGGCTCGTGACCAGGTTCGAGTCAGGCCTGATCGCCGACATCCAATCCCCCGACCTCGAGACCCGCGTGGCGATACTGGACAAGAGGATCAAGAGCGAAGGCCTTAACGTCCCGCAGGATGTCTTGGCATTCATCGCCCAGGTGTGCAAGGACAACGTGCGGCAGCTGGAAGGGGGACTGAACCGGGTAGTGGCCTTCTCCTCGTTGATGAAATCCACCATTCGCTTGGAGCTTGCCCACGAGATCCTGCGCTTCGAGAGCAACGTCCAGAAATCCCCTTCGCAGAAGCTGGAATTGGTCAATGGGCACAGCTATCTCCTCGAAGAGGAGAAACCGGACGTCGGGCACCGCATGCTCGCTTTCAAAGTGAGGGAAGGATACAGCGGATTAGGCATCATCCGAAGCAATCCGAAATTGCTTCGTGGGAAGATGGGGAGCGCCAACCTCCATTTGCTCTGGCTAACAGACCATGAGTCCAAGGACGAGAAGACGGTGTCCCCAACATTGGAACGGATCATCGCCATCATCGAGGAGTTCATGGCCGAGAACAAGCGATCGATCATCCTTCTCGACGACATCCAGTACCTGATCGGCAACACCAGCTTCGACGGGGTGATCAGGTTCCTGCGGATGCTCATCGACCAGGTTTCAGAGAGGGATGCTATCTTCCTTTTATCGATGAACCCTGAGGCTCTGAAGCAGCAGGAACGGTCGATCCTGGAAAGGGAGATGGAAGTAGTAAAAGCGTCCGAGATCGGCTAGAGATGCTTGGATTCGGCTTTGAACTCGATCAATCGTTCCAGCGACTCTTCATATCTCATCTGCCGGTGGGCGTTCCCCGCTTCCTTGAGGAGCTTCACTATCATCGTCACGTCCTTGCCTTTGGCCTTCGCATCCAGGAGCAGCGTCTTGGCCTTCTTCAGCTCGCTGAGTAGGATGTCCGGCAGGGTCTTGAGTATCTCATCGTTACCCTTCCTTGCTAGAATCGCCATCATGCTCCAATCGCCATGCTCCCCGGCATCCTTCGCCTCGCTGAGGAGCTTGCGCGCCTCGCGGACGTCGACATAGAACCTTTCGCTGCTCTGGATTAATCTCTCCAGGCTCTCGCAAAGCTCGTTTGCCTCGATGTACTTCCCTGTGAGCTTCTCGGCCTGCTTCCTCGCATTGGCCGATTCCTTGAAGGCACCTTCCAGATCGCCGATTGCCCGCCTTTCGTTGACCAGCTTGATGCTTTCCAACAGGGTCGCGGGGCTGGCGTTCACGGATTTCGCGACGCTGGCCAACTTCTCCAGATATTCGACGTCGTGATCCAATGTGCCATTCAGCACCGTCATGATACTCGCCTTGCACTCTTTGACGTAATTGACCGCGGTGACGACGTCGTTGTCCTTTCCCGCCCTGACCGCCTTATCGATCAACCGCCGCCCCTCGGATACGTTCATGCCATATTCGTTCGCCAAAGCGAGCAACGGCTTTACCTCTGCCACTAGCAACGGGAATCGCTTGCGCATCTCTTCCTTGTCCATCTTTTCCTTTTGTACCAATGGATCAGAGGGTGGAGGCATAGAAGGGGAAACTATGGGTTGCGGTGGCACAATCGGTTGTGGTGGCGCTTGGACCCTTGAGCTTTCGGACTCGAACTGGGCTCCACAGCTCTGGCACACTTTAGCGTCTGCGGGGACTATCTTTCCACAAGCTGGGCATTGGACTTCCGCCACCTCCTCGATGACGAACTCAACTCCGCACTTGGGGCATTTGGAGAGCTCTCCCTTGATATGAACACCACATTCGGGGCAATCGAACTCGAACTCCCCGGCCTCGCTACTCGATGAACCTGTCATTTTTCCTTCTGTCAATTGGACCCAACCAATACTGGGAGCACTACCCAAATGTGCGCATAAATAATTGTCGTTGAGAAAATTCATCCTTGAGAATGAGCCTTTCCCGGCCTAGTATTGGCAAGTATCTTCTGCATCTCCTTTGCCCCTTCCTCAGGCTCTGGTGTCTCGGAGATTATGGTGATCTCTAGCTTGCCGCCCCTGATGCAATCGGCGAATAGTCCGAAGTCAGGCTGTTTGCGGTCGAGGGATAGGTGCCTCCTCTCGCCAGCCTCGGTGAACTCGATGCAGGAGAAATGGCAATGGAGCGGCCCATCGTATATCCGCTGATACTCGTCGAGGGCCTTTTGGAAATCGTCCTGGGTGCGCATTCCGCCGCCACTGCGCGCATGCAGATGCCCGAAATCGATGACCGGGACGACGCCTTTGACCCGGTCCATGACCGCGCTCACCTCCTCGAGCATCCCCCAGGCCACCTTCTTGCCACCGGTCTCCAGGCCAAGCAGGACATCGGTGATGCCTTCGGCCTTCATCCTGTCCCGACAGCTGGAGACGCCCTCGGCCACGCGCTCGGTGCACCCTTTCCGGTCTTCCGCCTGGACGACCCCGGCATGCATCACGATCACCTTGGCTCCGAGCCAATGCGCGATCTGCGCCGTCAGGAACACCCATTCCTCGCTCTTCTTCGCGTTCTCCTTACTCGTCGAATTGAAGTTGATGTAATATGGGGCGTGGGCGCTGAGTCTCAGGCCGAGTTTCTGGGCTCTCTCCCCTGCCTCCAAGGCGATGCTCTCCTGCATCCGAGCCTGACGGACGAACTGCATTTCCAATGCGGTGAAGCCAGAGGCGTGAGCTCGTTCCACCGCATCGATCGGTCCTTTGCTGCCAACGGGATAGCCAGCCGGCCCTACGCGGATCATGGCTTGCAGGAGGCACCTGCCTGAATATTAGGGTTTGTTGAGAGTTGGAGGCTAGCTCACCTTTCGATTGGTCCGATTGAAAGACTTAAGTTGAGCGCGAACACTCATCGAACGGGAAGCGCATGAAGATCGATAGCGTGCATGTCGAGAGGCCGGACGGCGCGAACGTGATCATCGGGCAATCGCACTTCATAAAGACTGTCGAGGACGTCTATGAGGCGCTAGTGAACGCCGTTCCTGGTATCAAGTTCGGGATGGCTTTCAGCGAGGCATCCGGACCGCGATTGGTCCGGGCGGAAGGCACTGACCCGGAGCTCAAGAGGTGTGCCATCGAGAACATGGAGCGCATCGCGGCCGGACACGTCTTCTTGATAGTGATGCGCGATGCCTATCCGGTCAATATCCTGAACCGCATCAAGGAAGTGCCAGAGGTCTGCAGCATCTTCTGCGCCACGGCGAACGACCTCGAGGTGGTGGTGGCGGAATCCTCTAAAGGGCGCGGCGTCATCGGGGTCATAGACGGTCAAGGGCCGCTTGGAGTGGAGAACGATGAAGACGTCAAAGAAAGGAAAGACTTCCTCCGCAAAATCGGATACAAGCGCTAAAGAGATGGAGGATGTGCTGGACGAGTATGAGCAGAGCGCCAAGTACTACGACGTTTGGTACGAGGACTTCAACGAGGACGTAGATTTCTATCATACGCTGGCCAGGAGGACCGGGGGGCCGATACTGGAACTGATGTGCGGCACCGGACGGGTCATGATACCCTTGGCGGACCTGGGTTTCGAGATAACAGGAGTGGACCGGAGCCCGGCGATGCTCGACGTCCTCAGCGCGAAACTGGACCTGATCGGCGGGCCAGTGGAAAGGAACATCGACGTCATCCAGGGCGACATCCGGACCTTCAAGACTAAGAAGCGCTTCCGATTCGCGTTCATACCATTCAACTCCTTGCTCCATCTGTTGGACCGCAAGGACATGGAGGCCGCCCTGAAGAACATTTATTCGCATCTCGTCCCAGGGGGCCTTCTTTCGCTCAGCGTCTTCAACCCCCGCCTCGACCGACCGGAGAACCTGGTGCGCCACCGTGGCACGAAGATCACCTCGAAGGGCGAGGTCATCTCCAAGTTCGAGGCGCAGGCGTTCAATAGCGCGACCCAGAGCACTACGATACATTACTTCTATGACATCTCTCGTCAGGACAAGGACATCAGGCGGGTCACTACCAGCCTCACGCTGCATATCATGTTCTTCCAGGAGGCGGTCGAACTCCTCGACCGTTGCGGCTTCGAGGTGATCGAGACCTACGGCGATTATGCATTCTCCCCCTACAAGAAGAGCAGCGAGCTGATGGCGTTCGTGGCAAGGAAGATCTGATGGACCTGGGAGAAATAGACCTCGACCATACCCTCTCCTGTGGGCAGGCGTTCCGCTGGAGGAAGCAGGAAGGGCGATGGAAGGGTATCGTCGCTGGCAAGGAGATCGTTCTGGAGCAGATGGGCGAGGAGATCGATGTCCAGACATCGCTCTCCGACCGCGCGATATGCGATTACTTTCGCTGCGGCGATGACACCGAGGACATATTCGCGGAGATTGGCAAGGATGGGTACGTCGCCAAACTACTGCGCCAATACCGAGGCTTGAGGCTTCTACGCCAGGACCCTTGGGAGTGCTCTACCTCCTATATCCTAGCAACCTATGCTAACGTCCCTCGGATCATTCAGATGGTGGAAAGGGTGTGCCGGACCTTCGGCGATCAGCTGTCCGAGGAAACGTACTCGTTCCCGACTCCCGAGCAGATCCTTAAAAAAAGCGATCAGGCTGGAACATGTGGCCTGGGATATCGCTGCGAGCGGTTCGTGGAATTCGCGCGATGCGTTCACGAAGGCGAGGTCGATTTCGAATCGCTCAAGCGCGCCGATTACCTGGAATGTGTCAATGAGCTTTCGCACTTCGACGGGATCGGCAACAAGGTGGCCGATTGCGTCGCGATCTTCAGCCTGGATCAACTGGAGGCGTTCCCCATCGACGTGAGGATTGGCCGGGTGCTCGAGCAGCGATATGGGATCGAAGGAAGCTATCGAAAAACCAGCGCCTGGGCACGGCAGCACTTCGGTCGTTATGCCGGCTATGCCCAGGAGTACATCTATTACGATCAGGATGCCAAGAATAGGAAGGTCAGCGATAGGCGCTGATCATTCAATCCTGCATGTCACGCATTGCGGCGCGCGGACACCGGTACGGGTTTCGTACACCTTGACCAGCATACCGCTCTTCTTCACCATCTCGCAGATCCGGCAAGTCTCGGTAACGATGTCGGAGCCGTTGACCATGCGAACCGCGGCGACCTCGACCTCCTTTCTGAAGTCTTCGTACTTGCCGCTGTTCTCGATCTCCTTGCTGGTACCGCGCTTTGCTTTTAGGTACTGGGAAATGGCTGCATCGGTTACTCCGAACCTTCTAGCCACCTCGGCCTGGCTAAAATTGTGTTTGTCTACCAGTTCGCGAGCAAGCTCGCGGCGAATGGAAGGGAGTACATACCAAACGATAAGCTCGCACGGTATTTTCATGAAAGCAAGCAGCAGCTTAACGATATTTAACACTTATTAATTCAATTTTAGTAGTTGAGAATAAAAGTGATGTGCTGGCTGCATTGCAATGGACGAAGCATTGTCCATAATTCACTATTGTCATGAGCTTCAATAAAGCGATGATAGGGCGGTCAAATAGGGCTCATGAGGTCGCCCCCTATCGATAATATATATTCACAATTGTTACCTCAACTCTAAAATGCTCCTCGCGTAATAGAGGCGCCAACGGATGTGAGTTAGATGCCGATTGATGAAGTGATCGTTTCCCGTAAGATAGTAGAACGCTTCGCCAAGGAATTCGTTTCCGACCTGGAGGTGGATGTTATCGTTGCCGGCGCTGGACCCGCCTCGCTCACCGCGGCCAGATATCTGGCCAAGGCCGGACTAAGGGTCGTCATTTTCGAACGGAAGCTCACCCCTGGTGGAGGCATGTGGGGCGGAGGCATGACCTTCCCGATCATCGTCGTCCAGGAGGAGTCCAAGCATCTGCTCGAGGAGATCGGAGTGAAGCTGGAGACCTCTGGCGATGGCTATTACACCGCCGATTCGGTCGAAGCGAGCGCAAAGCTGATCGCGACGGCCATCGATGCTGGCGCCAGGCTCTATAANNGTCATCGATGGCACCGGGCATCCAGCAGAAGTGGTGCACGTGGTCGTGAGAAAGGTCGGCAAGCTCAACACCCCGACCGGCAAGATCGAGGGCGAGAAGAGCATGTGGGCCGAGATGGGAGAGATGATGACCGTCGAGAATACCATCGAGGTCTACCCTGGCCTTTTCGTAACGGGAATGGCTTGCAACGCGGTGATGGGCGCGCCCCGCATGGGCCCGATCTTCGGAGGCATGCTCCTTTCCGGAAAGAAGGTCGCTGACCTGATACTCGAGAAGGAGAAGGCCACCGGGATCTGGAACAAGAAGGCAGTGAAATAATCTAGACCTCTCCCGGGTGGGTCTTCTCGTAGAACTCCTGCAGCTCCCATTCCTGAGTTCCGCCGATCTGGCCTTCGCGGATGGTCATGTTCAGCAGGCGGATACCCTCGGCCATGATTCGCTTGACCTCTTTTCCGCCGACGATGTCATAGACGTAGAGGTCTTTTCCCTTCTTCCGCCCCTTGAACGCCCCGATCATCTCCGCGCCTTGGAACACGACGTACTGCCAGGTCCCGAACTTCTCCCTGATCATCGGGTACAGCAGGTAAGACAGGTTGTCCATCGGGGTGAGCACGAACTCGTCCTTTGGCAGGACGACCTTCTTGTCCGAGTCCGCGGCAAGCATCCAATGGACCGAATCGTCGCCTTCGACCAGGAAGCCCTTAACGAGGACGTCATTGTCCTCCAGCTTCGCCAATATGCCCCTCAGGTCCCGCATTCGCAGCTCGAACTTCATGAAGCGCGAGAGGTTCTCTGCGCTCATCAACCCGAAGTTCTCGAACAGATTGCGGACGACCGCCTTCCGCGCTTCGGTCTGCTCCATCTCCAGTTCCGGCACGGTCCGAAAGCGGTTGGCGCCATCCAGGTAGATGCAGCTGCCAAGGTAGAGCTTGTGCATTGCCTCGCGCGTCCGTTTCTCCCCGACCGGGCTGAGGTCGTACAACCGGCGTCGCGAGACCGCACCCTCCTTCTCGAGCATCGCCAGCAGCGATCGCATATCCTGGTCGAGATCGACGCCTTTCGCCGCTCGGTAGAGCGATGCCTGTTGGATTGTAGTATAAGTAGTAAATTCTGGGATCGACGTGGCGCGGACCAGCATTCCCTGCTCGTGCAGCTTCTTCAGCGAGACNNACGGCCGTGAGGATGTTGTCGTACTTCTTGCTCCCTCCGACCCTCTGCTTCTTGAAGACGTAGGCCAGCACTTCCTGCTTGCTAAGGATCCGGGGGATGAGCCGACCTTTGGCGAAGTATGTCCCTATACGAAGGTATCCCGACCCTTCAAGGACCTTGACGACCTCTGGCTCGATCTCCTCCGTCGGTTTACCAAGGACCTCCCGCAAGCGGACGATGTCCAGACCGGTGAGCTTCGAGTAGTCCATCACCTCATCTAGCGCCTTCAACGCCCCAGGCAGCATCCCCGGGTCATCAAGGTCCAGCGAGCGGACCTCGACACAGCCGCTCATGTTCCATTTCTCCAGCGCCCCGACCAAGCGCCCGTTCGCTATTATGGGGAAGACCCAGGAGTCCCCGAAGCGTGAGGCGATCTCCGCCCACATCGGCTGCACCTCAGGATCGTAGAGGGACACGACCTTCACGCCCTCCTCCTCGGGCTTGAACGAGGCTAGGATGGGCAGCTCCTCTGGCATGAGGTACATCTCCTGTCCGATGTCGCCGACGGTGATCACCTCGACGTTAAGCTTCGCCAGCGCCGCCCGCACCTCGTTCGGCTGGAAACCAGTATAAGTCGTAATGGCATAGAAGGGGATCGGCCCATAGGCGGTCACGAATCGTTCGACGATCGCCAGTGGCGCATCCCCATGGTACTCTGCCACCTCGTATGGAATATAGGTGTTCTCCCTGGCCCAGTCCTCTCCCTCTTCGTACCGCCGCACCACATAAGCGTTACGGTCCAAACGGTCCAGACTCTCCTTGACCTGTTCCTTGTCCAGGCCGAGTTCGGATACCAGGCCGCGCATCGATAGCCCGCCTTGGGCCGCGAGCACGTCGAGGATGCGTTGGTCCAGGGTGGTAAGGCTGGCATTCCTATAGGCAGCCACGTACAATGGAGCGTCCTCGTCCAGGATGTAACGCACCCGACCGCGGTAGAAGCGGCCGAGCAGTACCCTGCCGTCGGTGCGCATCTCCCCCCAGGAGGCCAGGTCGAAATCCTTGACCCGCCTGAAAAGGTCCAGCTGCTGGCCCACTTCTCCAAAGAAGCGCAGTCCCTCCTCGATGTCGCCGAAAGGGCCGTTGAGCTTCGACCGACGATAGCTCTCGACGCTGCGGTGATCATAGACGTCCTGGCCAGCGCTTCGCAGGCGTAGGTGGTCCAGCTTCAGCATGAGCTGGGGGTGCTCGGAGACCAGGAATCGCCCCTCGTCCAGCACCTCCTCTGCCACCAAGGCGGAAACGGCTTTACGTACGGCCGGCTCCTCCTGCCCCAAAGCGAAGGCGATCTCCTCGACCGACGCAGGGCCGAAGGCGGAGACGAACCGAGCGATCGCCTTGTCGAGCGCCTTCTCCCAATTGACCGGAACCAGTTCCCTGCGAGAATAGCGCCATTTGCCGCCCTTGTGCGACGTCCGACCGACNNAGCACCCGTTCGTCAGCCTCCCCTTGGACCCTTTCCCTCCTCAGGACGGCTATGTAGACCGGAAGATCCTCGGCGGCGACGAAGGTGGCATCGTCCGCGTAGACGGATGCGATCCTTCCCTCCTCAAGCAGTTCCGACGACCAGTTGTCGATGACGCTCTTCTCCTGACCGGAATAGGGATAGACGCTCCTTCCCCTCTCCTTGAAGATGTGCAACGGGCCGGTGCGCTTCAGCAGATCTACGATCTCATCCTTGCCCTCCGCCCTTCCCCGCTTGCGCCGGAAGTAGGCGTCAACCCCCTCCTGCTCGAACTCGAATTTGTCAAGATCCCCTTCCATCACCTTGGAGAGCACCTTGCGGTGCAGCTGCTTCAGCAGCGAGGAGCGGTCCTCCATCAGCACGATGTCAGTTATGCCTGCCAGGACCACGTTGTGCGCGAACGGCGAGGGGATGGGGGAGAAATCGATGCTTGTGACTGCCACCTCCCCTGACTCGATGGAGCTCAGCACCGCCTTGGCGTTGGTGATGTCCATCACGTCCTCCAATATCTCGCGGTACGTTTCCTTGATGACCGGGAAGTTCTCGAGGTTGCTCAGGTACTCCAGCAGATAGCCGGAACGGACCTGCTGCCTTCCTACCGAGACCTCGCGCCCCTTGTAGTTGCGCAATATCATGAACGATCTGGCCGCGGTGTGCCTGAACCGCTGCTTGAAGATCTCCGAGTCCTTGATTGCCTTCCTGAGGATAACGTCCAGCTGCTCGGCCTTGAGGAGCGCCTGGACGTCGCCGAGCTTGATCTTGCAGGGGACCGAAAGCATGAAAGCGTCGTCGACCACCGACACGGAGACGTTGCAGCCGTAGGCAGCTGTCACCTGGAACGCGTACGCCCTTGAAAGTGCGTCGTTGACCCGCCGTCCGAACGGGAAGTGAAAGATGATGCTGTGATTGCCAGCTTTGTCGTTGTAGCCTTCCATGGCGAGCGTCCGGTCATCGGGGATCATGTCCACCGCCGCCATTTGCCCTTTGAAGTATGACAGGATGGTGCGCGCCGACCCGTTGTCGATGTCGAAGTCCTTCTCTAGCCAGGCGGTCACCTGCTCCTCCGGCTCGTCCAGCTTCGCCGCCAGCTCCCTTCTGAAGCGAGCGATCTCCATGGAGAGGTCGAAAGAGCGGGGCAGCATCTCGCCCGTCCATGAGGGCACGGTCGGCTTTCGCCCGGAAGCGGACTTGGTGAAGATCCTCATCCCCTTGGTGCGGACGTACTCATAGCTCTTGCCGCCGAGGACGAAGACATCGCGGACGGCCAGACGCTCGACGAACTTCTCCGAGAGGTCACCGACGAAAGCGCCGCGTTCGTTCACTACCTTGTAGTTCGCCTCTTCCGGGATGGTGCCGAGGTTGAGGAAGTAGATCATTCGACCGCCCTTCCGCTTCCCGAACCTGGCCTCGACCTCGTCGTACCAGATCTTGGAATAGACCCCTTCGAACCCTTCCTTGCTGCCGAGATAGCGGAGCACCTCCAGGAAGCTCTCCTTGGTGAGGTTCCGGTAGCAGTAGGAACGCTTCACCAGCTGATAGGCGTCCTCCACCTCCCAGCGCTGCTCGAGGCTCATCCCCACGATGCTTTGAGCCAAGACGTCCAGGCAGTTCTCGGGGATGGTGACCCGGTCGACGTTGGATCGATGTGCTGCGCGGCAAAGCACCGCGCACTCCACCAGGTCGTCCGTATCGAAGACGATCATCCGGCCTTTGGAGGTCTTGCCTTGCGAGTGGCCGCTACGCCCGACCCGCTGCATGCCCTTTGCGACCGACTTCGGGGAACCGATTTGGCATACCAGGTCCACGAAGCCGATGTCGATCCCCAGCTCAAGCGAGGTCGATGAAACCACGCAACGCAGCTGGCCGTTCTTCAATCGCTCCTCCACGTCCAGCCTGGTCTCCTTTGCCAAGGAGCCGTGGTGAGCCTCGATGCTCTCCAGTCCCCTTTCCTTCAGCTTATAGACGACGTTCTCCGTTCCCGATCTGGTATTGGTGAAAACGATGGTTGATTGATGGGCGTCGATCAGCTCCTTGAGCATGTCGTACATCTTGGCATTGGTGATCTCGTAGGAGAGGGCGGTCATGTCCTCGGCGGGACAGAGAACCTTCAGGTCGAGATTCTTCTTCGTCTTCACCTCGACGATGTTGACGTTCCTGCCCGCCCCCTCCTCATGACCGACCAGGAACTGCGCCACCGCGTCGATGGGCGCGAGCGTGGCCGAAAGCCCTATTCGGGTCAGTTTGTTCTGACGGTATTGGTTCAGCCGCTCCAGCGTCAAGGAAAGGAAGACACCTCGCTTGGAATCGCAGATCTCGTGGATCTCGTCCACGATCACGTACTCGACCGAGGAGAACTTCTCCCGGAACTTCGGGGCCGCCAATGCCAGAGCCAATGATTCCGGGGTGGTGATCAGGATGTGGGGCGGATGCTTGAGCATCTTCTGCCTTTCGTACTGGGAGGTATCTCCGGAGCGCACCCCTACCCTGATCTTCGGCATGTTCGCATGCTCTTTGTTCGCCAGCTCGGCGATCTCCCTCAGTGGCTCCTCCAGGTTGCGGTTGATGTCGTTCGCCAGGGCTTTGAGCGGTGAGATATAAACGCAATATATCTTCTCTTCCAGTTTGCCGGCCTTGGCGTATTTGAATAGCTCGTTGATGATGCTCAGGAAAGCGGTCATCGTCTTCCCGGAGCCGGTGGGGGAGGATACCAGCACGCTCTCCCTCCTGTGAATAATGGGAATGGCATAGGACTGCGGCTCGGTAAGGTCGTCGAATTTGCTATTGAACCACTCGCTGATGAGCGGCTCCATGAGCCCCATGACCTCCTTCTTGCTGCTCCTCTTTGCTATCCTTTCCATTCCAATATGCCTCGATTCAAAGCACGTTTCATTGACCATCCCCCTATTACTACTTTACTGCCAGAGCCTCGAAAATGATGTCGCGTTTGACTTCCTGGCTTAGATTTTATTCCCGCGCTCAAATCTGCGTGTTCGTGCGACTGCTGAACGGAACCCAGACTGCGAATCCTTAAAAAGGAAGACGGCTTTGTTTGACAGATAACCCTTGAGGAACCTTATCGTTGTCCTGCTGTGCGCCCTGCTGCTCGGTTGTCTCATTCCAGCAGTTCCATCGGTATGCGCCGCTGACTCGTTCTTCATAACTGGCCAAGTGAGGGATGGAGGGGGAATGCCGCTGTCGGAAGTGGACGTCAGCGCGATCAACGTCTCGGATGGCCTGACCTATTCCTCTGCCTCCAACGCGACAGGCGTTTTCAACATCTCTCTGCCCGGTGGAGTATACAATATATCTGCCAGCAGGGCCAATTATTCGAGCAATGTAACCTATCATGAGGTCGTGATCGGACCCAATTCCACAGTGGGGATCAACTTCACCTTGAATGAGATCCTCGGCCGCGTCTTCGGATTCATCACCTCTGGTAACATTTCCATCGGTGGGGTGACGGTCACTCTATCCAATATGGAGGGAAACTTCACCACCCAATCAGAGCTGCCGTTCGGCCAATATTCCATAGATGGCGTGGCACCAGGAGTCTATGTGGCCAAGGCAGAGAAATCGGGCTATATGCCATCCAATGCGCCATTCCCAGTAATCGTGGCGCGCGGCAGCAACGTTCAATTGAACTTCTCCATGGAAGTACAACCAGCGCGAGTCTATGGCATAGTGAAGGTCGGGAGCAGCCCAGAGAAGGATGTTACCGTTCAATTGCTGCTCGGAAGTGTGATAGTCCGGGAAGCCCAAACAGATTCCTCTGGCAACTACTCGTTCGCCAATCTGCTATCGGGAGAGTACCAGCTTCATCTGTCCAAGGATGGGTTAGTGGAGAGAACCATCCCAGTCTCATTGGATTCATTTGAGGACAAGCGGGTGGATCCGGTCATGTCCCGCTCCCCGGTCGAAGGACTCAAGGGGTTCATCGGTGACCTCGACCTAACGCATTCGCTGATGGTCGTGGCGATGCTAGTGACGGTCGTCATCATGGCCTTCGCGATCTATATCCGCATGCGCTCTATCAAAAAACCTGATATGCTCGCCAATGAGGAAGATGAAGAGGAAGAACGAGAAGAGAAGCAAAAGAAGAAATGATGTCAGAGCCCGAGTTGCTTCCTCACATTGGGCAGATTGTCCGCCACCGTCTCATCTATCCGTTTGTACAAGCTCCCGCCATGCGCGTCTATGGCGACGATCAGAGGACCGAAGCCTTTCACTTCCAACTCGCACATCGCTTCGGGCATCCCCAGGTCCTGCCACTCGACCCGTTTTACATCCGTGATCCCTTCAGCTGCCAGGACCGCAGCTCCTCCGGTCAATGCTAGATAGACGCAGCCATACTTTTCCATCGCATCCACCGTCTGCTGGGACATTCCGCCCTTCCCGATAATGGCGCGCACGCCGAAACGCTCGATGAACTCCGGCTCCATGGGATCCATCCTGCTGCTGGTGGTCGGTCCGGCGGCGATGACATGCCACTTGCTTCCTTCCTTTCTCAGCATCGGCCCGCAATGGTAAAGGACCGCGTCATGAAGGTCGAAAGGCAGTTCTCTGTCCTCCCTTGCGTATTCCAGCGCCCGAAGATGCATCTCGTCCCTGCCAGTATACATGATGCCGTCCAATGTCACCTCGTCTCCGAGCCTGAGCGATCGGACGTCCTTCTCCGAAAGGGGCGCCTTCAGCCTCACCAGAATCCCTCCCTGGAATACTGCACCGAGCCGTCCTTCGCTATCCTGGCAGAGGCTCGCCTGGCCGCCCAGCATTGCAGCGAGACGGCGACCGGCAAGCTCGCTGTGTGGGTGTAGGCCTCTTCCACCCTGACCCCCAAAACGGTCGTCCTTCCCCCAAGCCCCATCGGCCCGATGCCAGTGAGGTTCAGCGCCTGCTTGAGCTCATACTCCAGCGCGGCAAGCTGCGGGTCATGATTACCGATATCGAGCGGACGGAGCAGGGCCTGCTTTGCCAGGACCATTGCCTGGTCCGCGCTGCCCCCGATCCCCACCCCAACTATCGTGGGCGGACAGGGTCTGCCACCTGCCTTAACCACGGTGTCCAGCACCAACCTCTTGATGCCCTTCATCCCTTGCGAGGGGGTGAGCATGGCGAGAACGCTCATGTTCTCGGACCCTGCTCCCTTCGGCATCACGGTCAGTTGCGTGAAGTCGTCGTCCGAGTGCTCATAATGGATGATCGGGAGGCCTTTGCCGGAATTGTCCCCTGGGTTCTTGCGGGTGATCGGATGCACTGCGTTGGACCGCAACGGCACCTCGGAAGTTGCGCGGTTCACGCCCCGTCGGATGCCTTCTTCNNGTTTGGAGCTGGGTTCGCGCCACCTCGCTGGTCTCCTCTTTCTCGGCGTCCCGCAGCGCTTTGAGAACGTCATCCGGGAGCGTGGTGACTGCAGTACGAAGGAGATTGACCGTTACGTCCTCGATTAGTTTGGTCGACAGCAATCGATTGCCTCAACTGACTCCGCAGGGCGAAGCTATCTGCTTTAGGGTTTAAGAATCCCATGCCGCGGCGAGCGATATCCCTTTTTATAGGAGCTACCTATGCGCTCTAGGCAGGTTTGGCTATGGAAGACCCGATCGTTCTTGAGAATCTGACCAAGGATTACGGTAACAACTTCAAAGCAGTTGATGCCCTCAACCTCAAGGTTAAGAGGAATTCTTTCGTTGGCTTCCTTGGACCCAATGGTGCGGGAAAGACCACGACCATCAAGATGCTAACGAATCTATTGACCATCACCTCGGGCAAAGCATACCTGAACGGTGTGGATGTGGTTTCCGACCCGAAGAGCGCGCTCTCTGACATTGGCGCTGTGGTCGAGACGCCCGAGTTCTATCCTTTCCTCACGCCAATCGAGACATTCGAGTATCTAGGCTCTTTGAGGGGAATGTCCAAGCAGGACATCGCCAAGCGAGGCAAGGAAGTGCTCGAGTTGGTGAAGATGACCGAATGGTCTACTGTCCGCATTGGCAAGTTCTCCAAAGGAATGAAGCAGAGGATAGCTCTGGCACAGGCGTTGCTCCACGAGCCGAGCCTGATCATCTTGGACGAGCCGACCTCCGGTCTTGACCCGCGCGGCATGGTGGAAGTGCGCGAGGTCCTCCTGGAGTTGAAGAAGCGCGATTACACCGTATTCATGTCGTCCCACATGCTCAACGAAGTCCAGGAGATATGCTCAGAAGTAGCCATGATCGATCACGGCAAGCTGTTGGCATATGACACAGTGGATGCATTGGTCTCGAAGGTGGAGAGCAAGCGAATGGAGGTGCGCCTCGCCAACCAGGTGTCAGGAGAGGCGATGGACCTACTCCGAGCCTATCATGGCGTCGAATTCTTAAACGTCCTCGCACCGAACAATTTCCAGTTGGACTTTAAAGGAGGGGATGAGGACCAGGCGCAGCTTCTGCTTTTCCTGCAATCGCAAGGCCTAAAGATCGTCTCCTTCAAGGAATCGGGCCTGGCGCTCGAGAACCTTTACATGAGCTTGAT
>PMBU01000119.1 GCA_003153895.1 Methanomassiliicoccaceae archaeon
GGCGGACCGATTGATACTTCCGCAGACAAGCTTGACCGCTGAGATCAGCGAGATCTGCTATGAAAGTCTTCCCAACGCCATTGAGTTCGTGGCAAGGGAAAAAGGCATCGCAGTGGAGCGAGCCAGAGCTTCAAAAATTGATGATCAAAGCAAGGGTGAAGAGGCCAAAACATCCCATACCTGGAATAAGCCCCATGCTTACCAGCGTATCCTAGAAATAGCCGCTCCATTCCTTCGCAAGAATACCATACTTTTCCATAGCGTATATGCTTATCAGAGTCTGGCCACCGAAACTAAGAAGCGGGGCTTGCGACCTTTGAGGGTCATCCCCTACCGGAGGGCCGATGCGAGAACGAAGGCGTTCGTGACTGACTTCAGATCAAAGAGCGTAGGATACATAAATAAGGTCATGACTGATAATAATCGCGTCAACGGTCCTTCGGGCGTAGCATGCTCCATCGCGCACGAAAGATTGAGCGAATTCTTCTCTAGAACGGTCCCAACGCTAGTCGAGTACGTTGAGTGGGCTGATTATTATTCGAGGAAGATGAGACCAAAGGTATTGGTCATTATGGAGGACGTCACGCCAATCAATCGCTGCGTCTCTCGTGTATTCAGAAAGGGAGGGGCTCAGATAATAATACTGCAGCATGGGCTTGTGACGAAAGATATGGCCGGTTTCTATCTCATGCCAATGGAGGGTAACGTGCAAGCGCTCTGGGGCAGATACTTCCTTGATTGGCATACCAAACGGGGAAAGGATCCGGGCTCTCTGATCATTACAGGAAGCCATAGCTATGAGAACATACACCCGAATGAGGCGTCACTGGCATCTGTCAAGGAGAAGTTCGGTCTGGTTGCCGGTCGACCCATCCTCTTGGTTGGGACCAGTCGCTATTCCGGGATAAGTGCAGCTTTCACCATGGAAAAAGAGCAGAGGTTCTTCGACAATGTATTCCGGGGACTGAGCGGAACGGAAGCCTATCAGATCGTGACGAAAATGCATCCTTCCTGTGGCAACGCCTATTTCGAAATGGCGGAAAGGGCGGCTGCAAGAAACAACGTGAATTCAATCTTGACCAGGGACAATTTGAGGGAGCTCATGAATCTCGCCCAGGTCGTGGTGATGCCCACATCGACAATTGGCTATGAAGCCGTTCTTTTAAGGAAACCATTGGTCTGCGTCGACTTCGAAGGGCTAGGGGATGAGAGCGTTTTCGTAATCGCAAACGTTGCCATCGGGGTTGAGAAAGCGACCGATCTAGCTCAGGGGATCAAGGCGGCCATCGATTTGACGCAGAGCAAGGAGTATGAGACATCAAGGATGCGATTCATCGAATATCATCTGGATGGAGACGAAGCAAGCAAAAACATTACCCAATTGATCGATGAGCGCCATAAAATGTCCGAAACAACCAAGGGAAAGGCTGGAAAGTGATAAGAAATCAAGTAGCTCTTAGCCTCGGGCTCATCCCCGTAATCTTGAATATCCGCTCGGGATATGACTGGATTGCATGCTGGCCTGTTATTTTCACGGTGAGGCGGTGAGATGCAAGTCACAATGATATGCACCCTTCGGAACGAGGCCGACTCGATCGATGAATTCCTTCGTTCCATCGAGCAACAGACGCAACTGCCAGATGAACTGATCATAGTCGATGGGGGCTCCGATGACGGGACCATTGATTCAATCAAACGTTTTGCTGAAACCAGCAAATTGAATATCAGGCTGAGGGTCGAGCCTGGCTGCAACATTGCTCAGGGGAGAAATATCGCTGTGAGGAATGCCATTTATGGTGTGATAGCTAGCACCGATGCAGGTTGCACGTTGGAGAAGGAATGGTTCGAGAGCATAACTAAGCCCTTTACAATCGATCCAACGGTCGATGTGGTTTCCGGATGGTATGAACCAGATGCCCGGACCGATTTCGAGAGGGTGTCCGCCGCTTGGGAGTTCTATAGGAAGGACAGGGTGATGAAGAACCCCGACGTCTTCCTGCCATCTGGAAGGTCGATCGCTTTCAAGAAGAGCTGTTGGGAGGTTGTCGGAGGCTATCCAGAGCATCTCGCCACTGCGGAGGACACACTTTTCGACTTGCGATTGAAAGAAAAGGGGTTCAAGTTCAGATTCGCCCCCGATGCTGTTGTCCATTGGAGGGTCAGGCCCACCTTAGGGAAGCTGTACAGGAAAGTCTTCCTCTATCGGAAGGGCGACGGTCAGGCAAGGTTGTTCATGGCAAAGCAATGGGGGACGCGCATGGCTGCCTATTTCGGCGGCGTGGCACTCCTGATATTGTCCTTCTTCTTCCCTATTCTTCTCTGGATCGTGCTGCTTGGCGTGATAGTCTATTTGCTCCTGCCATCCGTGATCGTTTTTCGAAGGACGGGCATCGGTGCATCGTTCGCTTACATGCCAGCGATATTGGTCACTCAGGACGTCGCAGCCATTGGCGGTTTCTTCGTTGGCCTATTCTCAAAGAAAAGCACGAACCCACGATGAGCAATTTAGCTACTACATCACCTTCTTACAAGAACGGTTGCGAGCCAATCCTCGTTGTCGATGTACCATCTAACCGTTTCCTTGATCCCCTGTTCGAAATCGTGCTCTTGTCGCCATCCGAGCTCTTGTTCGATCTTCGAAGAGTCGATGGCATAGCGCATATCGTGCCCTGCCCTATCAGTTACGAATTCGATCGAATCCTCTGGTCTGCCCAGTTCGCGAAGAATCATGCCAACCACTTGGAGGTTGGTGCGTTCGCTCCTCCCTCCGACATTGTAGATCTGGCCTGCGGCACCGGAGCTCAAAATGCGATCTATCGCGGTACAATGATCTTCCACATGGATCCAGTCGCGAACATTCAGGCCAGTGCCATAGATCGGTATCTTCTTCCCTGCTCTGGCCAACATGATTGTCTTGGGGATAAGCTTCTCTGGGAATTGGTACGGGCCATAATTATTGGAGCAGCGGGAGATCGTCGCCTTCAACCCATAGGTTCTGTGATACGCATGGACCATCAGGTCAGCCGAAGCCTTGCTCGCGGAATAAGGGCTCGACGGTCTGATCGATGTCTCTTCCGTGAATAGGAGGTCTGGCCTATCTAGGGGGAGATCACCATACACCTCGTCGGTTGAAATCTGATGATATCTCTCGACATCGAATTTGCGGCACGCGTCCATCAGGACCTGGGTCCCAAGGACGTTCGATACCAAGAAGATGCCAGGGTCCGTGATCGATCTGTCCACGTGGGATTCCGCTGCGAAATTGACAACGGCATCGATGTCTTCCTTTTCGATTACGGGGAAGACATCGTCTCTCTTCGAGATGTCCCCTTTGACGAATCGGAATCGTTCATCCTTTTTCGCTCGGTCGAGGTTGCGAATGCAACCAGCATACGTCAGGGCATCGAAGCAGACGATATCGAGATCCTTATGATCGGCCAGCATTCGGTATACGAAGTTTGTTCCGATGAAACCGGCACCGCCTGTCACAAGTAATCTCATTCTTCAGACCTCCATCGTCTCCCGTAAATATCGTTCCAGGGCGTCCTGCCAGGAAGGCAATCTATGGAATCTAGCCTCATCGAGCGAGCTCTTGCTCAATCGAGAGTTCTT
>PMBU01000089.1 GCA_003153895.1 Methanomassiliicoccaceae archaeon
ATCATCCCCTCGGCCATCGAGGTGCTCTCGCCTGCAAGATCGCCGTTGCCGATGGGCGTCGTGGACAAAGTGAACGTCGAGATGGACACCCGGCTCAACAATCGATATATGGACCTGCGCAAACCAGAGGTCAGAGCGGTCTTCGAGATCAAGTCCATGGTNNACTCTACAAGCAGATGCTGATGTCGACCGGTCTCGATCGGATCTTCGAGATCAGCCCGGCTTTCCGGGCGGAGCCGTCGGACACCGTCAGGCATGTGAGCGAGTTCATCAGCTTCGACGGCGAGATGGCCCACATCCGAAGCATGCGGGACGTTCTGGATGTCCTGGAGGGTTGCGTCCAATACACCGTGGAGGGCGTGGCAAAGAACGGCTCTGAGCTGGTATCGAAACTGGGCATTGAAGTCAAGCTTCCCAAGACCCCATATCCAGTGATCACGTACGCGGACGCGCTCGAAATGGTTGCTGCCGAGGGCATGTCGTTGAAGATGGGCGATGACCTCGGAACGGAGGGCGAGAAGGCACTAGGGGACATCATGGCGACTAAGGGGTTCGATGTCTATTGGATCGTTGAATATCCAGAAGAGGCGAAGCCGTTCTACATTATGGAGAAGGACGGTACTCCATTCTCATACTCGTTCGATTTGGACTATCGCGGTCAGGAGATCGCATCCGGTGGGCAGAGGGAGCACCGCTATGACCAGCTGGTCGAGAGGATGAAAAAGAAGGGCCTTGAGCCTGAATCGTTCGATTTCTACCTGGCCTCGTTCGCCCATGGCATGCCGCCTCATGGAGGCTGGGGCCTAGGAGTGGAGCGGCTGGTCCAGAAGATGCTCAATCTGCCGAACGTCCGCGAGACCATCATCTTCCCCCGCGACCGGAACCGCCTGACGCCTTAGAGTAAGCCTTACGCTATGGCAAAGGATTGAATCCTGATGAGACCAATACCCCGACGAGATGGGATGGAAGACGAATACGAGCGCAGCCCGGTCGAGGACATAGTCGCGCATGAAGATGACGACAACCAGATTCATTTCTTCGTTGGTGGAGAGCCGCAGCCCAAAGGCAGTACGCGCGCCTTCTACGTCAAGAAGCTAGATAGGGTGGTCACCACCAACAGCAATCGCAATACCAAGCAATGGCAGCTCCGGGTGGCCATGGAGGCGCAGCGCGCCAATGAGTGTCGCAAGGTATCCTTCTACTCCCCGGACAAATGTTATGGCTACGAGGTGGAGGCATCGTTCCTCTTCCAGCGCCCCAAGAGCTTGCCGAAGAAGACGTGCCTCAACACGAAACGACCGGATCTGGACAAATTGCTCCGGGCCGTGCTAGACGGACTTGCGAACATCATCATTCCGGACGATGCCCAGGTCATCAGCATCAGCTCGAAGAAGAGCTATGCCGATGGCTCGGGGATGCCCGGGGCGGAGATCGTGGTCCGACGGGTGCTTTCAAAAAGGAAATGAGAAGGCGGCGATCTGGCAGTCCGCACTCATAGGGTTCATCACTTCCTTGCGGATCAGCTGACCCTCTTCTCTTCATCCTGCCAAGATCGTCAGGGACGTTCCATCGTCCGCTTACAGATTATCATTTGAGACCTCTTCAAGTTAACGTCGTTCAGCCAAGGCAACAAATAATATGTAGCGGGGGAGCTTGTTATTTATGAAGAAAGATGCCAAACGCCATAGTCCTCATCAATGCGGAGATCGGCAAGGAGAACGATATCCTGCAAGAACTCTGCGGCATGCCAGAGGTGGAGAGGGCGTTGCTTGTCTATGGCGTCTATGATCTCGTTGCCAATCTCAGCGCGCATACCATGGAGAAGCTGGAGGATGCCATCACCTTGAAGATCCGCAGGATATCTGGCATTCGTTCCACTCTAACCCTTATCGTCAGCAGGCAATGCAAATAGTTCATCTATTCCTAAGTGATTGCAACAGAAGTCAAAATGGAAAGACCACTTTTCCCCCAGACCCCCAAGCGCAAGATCGAGGGGCAGTATGCATACGAAAAGGATCTGGATGTTCTCATCAAGAGCATGATGAGCGACATGGCTCAGAGCCTTCAGCCTAAATTAGCGATGCTTGGCGACCGGTTGAAATTCCTACGGGATAGGAACTTGCTCAAGATCAACCACTCCGTGCTCGAGCTGGTGGTGGCGAAACACCTGATAATCAATGGCTATGAGGTAGAGCTGGAGCATGAGCTCGATTCCGGACTGACGTGCGACGTCTGGGCGCGGAAGGGGCTGGGGACCTGCATCGTTGAGGTTGAGACGGGCTATGTGCCGCCGTCCCATGCCCTGGACCCGGTGGACTACATCAAGGCGCGCATCGCCAGCAAGATTGCACGCTATTCCAATTACTGCCAGAAGTTCATACTCGGCGCGCCGCCGCATTATATCATGCCGATTCCGCGCATGCTTGCCACCCCGGCCCGCTTCCGGTCCGAAGTGGACATGCTCACGGTGAAGCGCTATTGCGATATGTACTACTCCAACCCGCAGGTCTCTCGCGATGAGATACTGAATGCTCACATCCATAGCGTGATGGTGATCGATGTCGACCAGATGCGCGTGCGCGAGATCGACCCGGAGGAGTACATCGATCGGGTCGAGCTGTGGTACATGTGACGTCGTCGAGGATCAGCGAGATTTGTAAGAATTATTAACCTGGTCCGCTTTAAGCAGAAGGGTGAGCGGAACTGAAGACGTTCTGTTATTCCTGGGGATGGTCGCCTTTGTTTCCCTTTCGGGGGTGATGGCACCAGGCCCGATGTTCGCCACTACCATCGCCAAGGGCTATAACGACATTAGGGCGGGCATTAAGATTTCCTTGGGGCACGCGGTCATAGAGATCCCGCTGATCGCGGCGATCTTCCTAGGATTCGATACCGTCCTGAAGAACGACCAGGTGTTCATCGCCATCGGCTTGGTAGGAGGGACGATACTCCTGATCTTTGGGATAGACCAGATACGCACGCGCAACACAAAGGTGATCGAGAAAGAGAATGGACATTCCTCTTTCGTTTCCGGGATCATCATGACCGCCGCTAACCCTTACTTCATTCTGTGGTGGGCGACGGTCGGTGCCACGCTGATCGCAGGAGCTGTCCAATTCGGCCTGATCATTTTGCCCATATTCGC
This sequence comes from Methanomassiliicoccaceae archaeon, assembly GCA_003153895.1. GTDB lineage: Archaea > Thermoplasmatota > Thermoplasmata > Methanomassiliicoccales > UBA472 > FEN-33. The sequence goes on from PMBU01000089.1 coordinate 3,146, forward strand.
AGTGGTCCACCTATCCATCGACTTCGCATGGAACTATCTGCTCTCCTTCTCGGTCTACAAGTCCAAATCGATATGGAACGAGCGATGGCATCGATATCTGTTCGTTGCGTCGGGAGGAATCATGCTGTTCTTCGGCCTGTACTTCCTAGCGAGCTCCGTCCAAAGCCTCCTGGCTTAGGATAGACAACTAATTAGTACGACGGACCAGATATCTTGTCGATCTCGCGATGTCCAGGACCTACAAGGATCAAAAGATCTACTGCTGCTTCGTCCTCAATCGACTGGTCTCGGAGCTCGGCATCGACCTCTACCAGCCGGATTTGGAACAGAAGATCGACCAGGTCCTCGGGAGCCAACAGGCAGGCATTTCCAAAGAGGAGATCAAACACGAGATCCGCTCGAACCATTTCATGACGAACAAGGTGATAGAGCGGCTGCAGGAGGATGGCCTGGTGGTGGTAGAGCATCTCGAAAACCGCTATCAGGTGCGCATCACGAAGGCGGGCGTGCTCTATGTCAGAAAATACAACGAGTTCTTCCTTTCGATCTATAAGGAGCAGATCCAGGAGCACTTCCAATACCGTGGGCTGCCACATTGGGCCCGTGCCAGCGAAAAATAGCGCTCAGTTGATGTAAGGGATGAACTCGTAGCTTCCATCCTCGTTCTCGATTATCATTTCGAGGGCGGTTGCATAGCTTTTTCCGCGATGCGTGAACAGCACCTGGCTCGAGGTCAGGAAGGCATACGCCTCGTCGGATAAATCGAACTCCGGCTTTCTCGTCCAGAGAGCGATCACGCGGGATGGCGGAATCAGGTTGTCCTTGCTAACGTCCTCCGCGGCGAGCTTGAGTGAAATGAGGTCCTCTGCCCGGGGCGGGGTCTGGAAGCTCTTGATCATCAATTGGAATCCAGGATAGCCCCATCCGAGCGGCTTCCATAGCTTGGAAGGCTTCGAGGCTAGATAGCCATCGAAGCTGTACAGCACCCCGGAACGGCCGCGCAATATTCCTGGCATGCGGTATCGATGCCCCGCAATGGCCTCGTTCATCGCTGGGTTCTTTGTGCGTAGGAACTCGAATAGCCTCAGCACCGCGGTGTCGCCCTTTGGGGCGAAGACCACCGGGTCGTCATTACGCACCCGGAGGATGGCGGCATGGCGTATCGCATAATAACGTATGAAATCGTTCAGATTACGGAGCATTGCCAGGGCGAAGACGCCGACCACGAACAATGCCATCATTAGCAGGCCCAGCAAGAACTGGTTGAAAATCAAGGCGATCGTTAGGATGAAGTCGACGATGAGCCATACGACTATGAACACCGTGGCATATTTCACCAGTTTGCGGATGCGGGGGACTTCCTTATTCACATCGTCGGCGAGGTCGAAGATCGCCGAGATGGGATTGTCCACCGCTCTCACGTCAGCACGGTTCATTCCCAATGGACTCGACTATTCGTTATATAAAACCCACAGGAAGATAGTTGAGTAACAATCCTTCATGGCGTTATTAGGATACTCTTGGCGCTTGAGTGATCATTGAGGTGTAATACCGATGAAAACGACCTATGTCGCATTTGCCGCGCTGATCTTCGTCGCCCTGCTTCTTTCAGGAAGCATGAGCAGCCTGGTCAGCGCAGCTCCCGGGTCGGATCCGATGTCACGGATCCGGCTCGAGACGGGCCATACTGAAGACTGGAACGGCGGAGACTACGTGGCCGTCAACATGACCGATGGGGTCAACTTCGCCTGGTTCGGCGTAGTCTACGGGACCGAAGAACATCCCGGTCCGATCACCATCGCTAGCGCAACGCTGCGTTACCTGGGAGGCGCTCAGGTGGTCAACTCCGAAGGCAATACCATCCTGAATCAAGTGCCGATCCCGGTTGTCACCGCCTTCGGGCAGGCATTGTTCGCAATCTTGGAGTTCGATGATACCGGTTATGATGTTCCAATCCTCGGCAGCTATGGAGCAGGCAACGGGCTCTTCGACTTCAGCGGACCAACTCTCTGGTCCGGAACGGGTTCTTCCGAACCTGTCTACAAATACGTGGACCTGAAGCGAGCTTGGACGCTATCGGATGTCATCAGCACTGAGGACATTGCTAACCAGAGCAAGAGCTACGATTTCTCTCTTTGTGCCCTCAACGTCACTTATGCAAAGGTATGGGATGCCAGCCTGATGCAATACCGGAACGGCACCTTGGCAGATGGAGTGGTGGAGAGGTTGGAGTTCCGCTTCCACATCTTGGCGAGCGCCCAAACGGTCACCTCGGAGGTGCCGTTCTACAAGGTCACCATCAATGATGGCCATGTGACCCATTCCGAGGCGATAGCCCCGCGCAACTTCACTGGAACGAACGTGGATTGCGGGATCAAGTTCGACCATGTGATCCAAGGATGGGACGCGTATGATAACGCGACCGCTCCGAAGCTCATGCTGGAAAACGTCATGGCATTCGGCATGTTCATCCCGAAGATCGTTGAAGAGTGGTATAATGTCCAGTTCGTCAAGGAGCATATCGCGAATGGCACTGGGGCGATCGAATACGCTACCTCCGAGGGCGTCCAGGTCAACAAGCAACAGAGCGAGCTGCCGGTACGATCCCAATTGCTAACGAGGACGTCTATCCATTCCATGGACAACTGGGAGCAATGCGGTTCTCTGACCTGGGTCAACAACGTAACCGTCGATGGCGAGGAGAAGCAGATGCACTACCAGATCCATGCCGGCGACAAAACCGACTTCCCGGCCAAATCGAACGATGGGCAGGTCAAGTTGCTGGTGATCCTGGGAGGCTACATCTATCCTATGGGTGCCAACGTCATCCACGACCCGTCCTTCTTCGCCGAAGCGTTCCAAATGAACTTCGAAGGACTGAAGGTATTGGTGGTCCTGCTTGTTGCAGGGGTGGTGGCGGTAGGAGCTGGCATGATCATCGTCATGATGATCATCCGCCATTCGAACAAGAAGGGCAAGCAGAAGTTCGATTACCGGACACCGCCAGAATACCGTGGTCCCTAGGCGCGAAACCATTTCCCTTTCATTTCTTTACCTAGTTATGATCTAGCTGATCCGCTTTGCTTGGATTCTAAGGCAAATCAAATCAGATTGTCTAGTCGCCCCGACCGACGGCCATCATCCGCTCCAAAGGCAATCGGGCGCGCCTGATGACATCATCTGGTATGATGATCTCGTGCTGCATCTTCTCCAGGGCGTTGACTACCGAATGGAGGTCGATCCTCTTCATGTTGGGGCAGGTCACACCTGGCAAGGAGTAGAATTGCTTTGTTGGGAGCAGAGTGTGTAACCGATATACCATCTCCTTCTCCGTGGCGATTATGAACTCGTTCGCCTGGGAATCCCTGGCGAAGTTGACCATGCCCTCGGTGGAACGGACTGCATCCACCATATCTAGCACCTCTGGACGGCATTCTGGGTGGGCGAGCACGACCGCCTTCGGATGCAAGCGCCTCTGCGTCAGTATCATCTCTGGTGTGATAGAATCGTGGGTCGGGCAAAACCCGGGCCAGAGGATGAGCTCCTTTTGCTTCTCGGTCTTCTGCACCCAATGCCCCAAGTTAGCATCTGGAACGAAGATCACTTCCTTGGAGGTCAAAGAAGCCACCACTTTGATGGCGTTGGATGATGTGCAGCAAATATCGACCTCGGCTTTCACCTCTGCGCTGGTATTGACGTAGGCGACAGATTCCGCCTTCGGATGCTGACCCTTCATCTGCCTCATCGAATCGCCGTCGATCATGGCGGACATGGGGCACATCGCCAGCAGCTCTGGCAGAAGAACCGTCTTCTGGGGGCTCAGGATCTTGGCGCTCTCGGCCATGAAGTCGACGCCACAGAAGACTATGACGTCAGCATCGGTCTTGGCGGCTTTCTGGGAGAGGCCGAGCGAATCTCCGACGAAATCGGCGATGTCCTGCACCTCTGGTCTTTGGTAGTTATGAGCCAGGATGATGGCGTTCCGCTTCTTCTTCAGCCTCTGGACCTCGTCCCTAAGGGACATGGGGCGTGCATCTATAGCCAGGTATAAATAAATTGGCCGGAAACAAGTCGTTGAGCAGGGCAAGTCCAGCATCAGAGAAGGAAAGCGCAGACCGTTCGTCTACAGGCCGAGGGATGGCGGAACAGAGGATAGAAGAAGCAGGAAAACAAATCATCTTGAAAAAGGAAGGGGCTGAAATGAGGTTCTCCCAAGGAAAGGCAGGAAG
>PMBU01000004.1 GCA_003153895.1 Methanomassiliicoccaceae archaeon
GTGATCTTGGGCTTGTGCTTGGTGAGCATCTCCAATACCTTCTGGGCCTTCACCAATCGCTCGCCGGCGTCGCCTACGCCGATGTTCACGACCACCTTCTGTACCTTGGCCTGCCTCATGATGTCGCTCATAGCGCGCTCGCCTCCGGCAGGTCGACTTCTGGTGCCTTCGTTCCGACGACGAAGACGTTCTGCTTCACCGTCGATCTTCCGTCCTTGAACTTCACAAGGTTGGGGGACGTGGTCCGCCTGATGATATTGTCCTCGATGACCACGATCTCCCCGACGTGGGAACCGGCGATGACCATCGCGGTGTGACCCTTGGACAGCTTGTAGACTTCCAATATCTTCTGGCTCGGCAGCTCCAGCTTGAGCACGTCGCCAGTCTTGTAGGTGTCCTTGGCCACCAGCAGATTGCGGCCGTCGTGCAGGTTCAGCTGGGTCTTGCCACCGGCGACGGTGGTCTTGCCTTCGATGCGGCACAGTTTCCAGCCCTGCTTGCCCTCCGGCACCTTGACCAAGCGGAACTTTCCGTTCCGGTCAAGCATCATTCGGTAATGCAGTTCGATCTTCGGGATCGAAACTACGTCCATGAGCCCCACTGGGAACCCTAGGTCGGTAACTACCCGTCCATCAACCAGCACCTGGCGATCTCCCAGGATGCGCTTCACTTCTCTTGCCGTATCGGCAAGGCCGAGCACGTCACGGAGCACGATCACCAGGGGCATGCTCTCCTGAANNCTGAGCCCTCCTCTGTGCGCTGGAGCCTCTCCTTCCTCCACGGGTCGGTCAGATCCAGCTTTGTGATCAGAACGTTCGACGAGTGGACCGGGCGGGCCTTCATGGTGCCATCCGCCTTGGGCATGGTGATGCCCTCGACGATGATCCGACCCGTCTTGGTGTTGACGTCGCTGACCTTGCCTTCGACACCCTTCACGCCCTCGTCGCCACGCAGTACCTTCACGGTATCGCCCTTGATGACCATGGCGGAGCGGGTCCCGGTCTGCTTCATCAGCTCGTCGCTGAGGTGGGCGGACACGTTGCGGCGGCGCACATGGATCGGTGCGTTGTACAGTGCCTTGCGTTGTTTCCTTGCTTGCTTGCTTACCATTTCCTCACCTCACACGATCATGGACGCTATGGCGGCTATGCGCGGCCAGCGTTCTGCCGCCTCGCGCGCCACAGGCCCTTTAATGTCAGTTCCCTTGGTCTCTCCTTCCTCGGTGGTGATGACCGCGGCGTTGTCCTCGAACATGACCATCGTCCCGTCCGAGCGACGGAATGGACGCCTCTGGCGCACGATGATCGCGTAGACGACCTGGCGTCTCATCTCCGGGTTGCCCTTCTTCACGCTCGCCACGATGATGTCTCCTACGGCGGCGGAAGGTTGTCTGCGGACCACACCATGGTAGCCCGGCACGGCGATCAGGCTGATGGTCTTGGCGCCGCTGTTGTCAACGACGTCCAGGATCGTGCCCGTCATTACGCCCCTGGTCTGCTTGCCTGCTATGCCCTTCATCGGCTCACCTCTTCTCAACAATGACGAATGCCACCGTCTTGCTCAACGGACGGCACTCGACCATCCGGACCGCATCCCCCGGCTTGACGTTCAGGCAGGGAGGGCAGTGGGCGGAATAGCGGCTGCTCTTCTTCACGTACCGTTCGAACTTATGGTCGTAGTTCAGGTAGTTGCGCTCCACCACGGCCGTGTTCTGCATCTTGTCCGATACGACCACGCCGTCGATGACCTGTCCGCGCACCGGCAGCTTGCCGTGGAACGGGCAATGCTGGTCGTTGCAGACTGTCTCGGGAGCTTTGACATCGATTCCAATGTCCTTGACCTCGTTTTTCATTGTAATCACCTAATCTTTTTAATGCGATCTTCTGGGCGGTGCTGAATCTCTGATCCCAGAACTGTGATCCTCTCACTCTCATATATGAACTGGAAACTGTTGCCTGGCTTGGGCACCATGACATCCTTCTTCGGGGTGGCGATGGTGAAGGTGTTCTTCGTCTCGTCGACCACTTTGCCGGCTATCTGTCTATAGCCTGCATGGCCCGACTCGACGACTTGAACGTCCAAACCTATGAACTCCAGTTTCATGAAATCACTCTTCCTCATGCTCTTCATCTGACTTCGGTTTTGAAGCCCATCTCGTCCAAGGCCTTCTGCACTTTCTTCTTATGGTCACCCTGGAGCTCGATCTTGCCGTCCTTGGCCGTACCGCCGGCAGCGCACTTGGTCTTCAGTTTTCGGGCCAGGTCATCGATGTCGATGTCATTGGGGTCGAAGCCCTCGACGACGGTGACGACCTTGCCGTACCGCCGGCTGTCAGTGCTTATCTTGACGGTCTGCTGCTCTCGTGCGATCTCCTCGCACATGCACAGCTCTTTTGGCAGTCCACATACGGAGCAAATCTCAGCCATTACTTCTCTTCCTCCCTCTGGACGGTTAGTATCCTAGCGATATTCGTTCTGATCCCGCGGATACGGCCTGGGTTGGCGGGCGCTCCGCCCATCGCTGCCGTTCCCCTCTCGTGCATCAGCTCGTCGCGGAGCTCGCGCAGCTTCTTGCCGCGGGCATCCGCCTTCATCGCCTTGATCTCCTTCACT
>PMBU01000053.1 GCA_003153895.1 Methanomassiliicoccaceae archaeon
ATCGATTCCTTGAAAGAGCTGGTCAGGCCCGCGATTCCAGTTCTTGGCTCCATTCCAAATCACCTGCCTCCCATGCAATGCCCTATGATTAATAAACTTCGAAATAGGGGCGGAATTTCATGAAATTGTATCTAAGGCATTGCTTCTTCGATTGGCGAGATTTCCAATTTGGGTCACTTAGGCAATAATGCTCTTCATGGTCTTGTTCTGCGACAATTTATATAGAAAATCAGAATTGACTGACGGTCAGTCGGTGGTCTAGATTACTCGAAACACCAAAAATCCGTTGGTAAGAAAGAACGAATTCATCACAGTCGCAGAGGAGCTTTTCCTGGAAACTGGTTTCGAGAACACATCGATCGATGACATAGTGAAGAGAATGGACGTGGCCAAAGGCCTGTTCTATCATTACTTCGATACCAAGGAGGACCTGCTAACGGCCATCGTCGAGCGCCTCCTTGACGAGATCAAGTCCTCGATCGAATTGGCCATGGAAAAGAAGGGCTTGACCGCCATTGAGCGGTTCAAGGAGCTCACCCCATCGAACTCGGGCATCAGCGACCGGTCCAAGATGATCGTGTCCCTGTTCCACAAAGAGCGCAACCAAGCGTTCCATCATTTGGTGGAAGAGCGGGCGAGCGAGTTCCTCATCCCCGCTGTAGAGCGGATCATAAGGCAAGGCGTCGACGAAGGGATCTTCCAAACGAAATATCCGAGAGAGACGGCCATTGCTTGGATGACAATGCTGGGAAGCGTCGGAAAGAGCGCCCCTAATGAACCCACTCCGGAGCAGCTTCTGCAAATGAATGCGGCAAGGCTAGAATTGTCCGAAAGGATGCTAGGCGCGAAACCTGGCACATTGGACGAGCTGCTGAGACGCCCGTTCTCGGGAGTCTCAGACAAGGCTTGTCAGAGATGAAAATCAAGTTGTATGGTGTTAGAATGTTTGGGAATAAGAAATCCAATAAGCAAAACGCGGTCGCCAAGCAGCCTGAGACTGACGAGTACAAGAAGAGCTGGAGCAGGATCTTCATCATGATCGGCCTGGCTCTTGGAATGCTCCTGTCCAGCCTTGATCAGACTGTTGTGGGCACCAGCCTTCCGACGATCGTTGGTGAGCTGGGAGGGATGAGCCTCTTCGCTTGGCTATTCACCGGCTACATGCTGGCTGAAGTGCTGAGCATACCCGTCGCCGGCAAGATGAGCGACCGATACGGTCGGAAACCGGTCTTCCTGGCTGGTATGGGGCTATTCATCGGAGGCTCGATCCTGGCTGGCATGTCCAACTCCATGGAGATGCTGATCGTCTGCCGGTTCATTCAGGGACTGGGCGGAGGAGCGATAATGCCAGTGTCGATGGCCACTGTCGCCGACCTTTATGCTCCCACCGAACGGGGCAAGATCCAGGGCATGCTTGGCGCGATCTTCGCCATCGCCATGGTGGTCGGCCCGTTCCTGGGCGGATTCATCATCGATAACGCGGACTGGCGCTGGGTGTTCTACGTGAACATACCGGTAGGTATACTGGCGATTGTGGTAACATCCCTGAAATTCCCCAAGATGCTAAGCGACAAATCGAAGCGCATCGACTTTCCGGGGATGGTCACATTAGCGTCAACGCTGGTGCCGGCACTGCTGGTCATGACCTGGGGTGGAAGCACTTATGCTTGGGACAGTGTCGAAATTATCGGCCTGACCGTCCTCTCGATCATATCGCTGGTGGCATTCGTGCTTATCGAGCGCAGAGCGGCGGACCCGATCCTTCCGCTGCACCTGTTCAAGGAGCCGATATTCACTTTGGGCAGCATGGGGCTGCTGATATTCTCCATCGGTCTGTTCGGAGTGATCGCGTTCCTGCCATTGTTCCTGCAAGCGGTCATCGGGATGAGCGCGACCAGCAGCGGAGAGACTCTAATCCCCCTAATGGTCGGGGTGATGATCACCATGCTGGCGAGCGGATTCCTGCTCAAGCGCACCGGGTACAAGATCTGGCTCATCATCGGGCCCCCCATTTCGGCGTTCGGCCTGTTCATGCTATCGACATTGCATGCTGGCAGTCCGCAGAGCGATGCGATCATCTACTTGATCGTAACAGGGATGGGGCTGGGCGCAGTAATGTCCAACTACATCGTGGCCGCGCAGAACGTGGTGTCAAAGAAGGAGATGGGGGTCACGACATCATCCATGACCCTGTTCCGAGCCATCGGAGGAACGATTGGCGTCACCGTGCTCGGGGCAATCGTCAATAGCCGCATGGTGGCGGAACTGGGCAGGAACCTGCCTGCCGGAGCAATGTCCACGCTGCCGACGACAGACGTCAACAGCATAGGAGGGTTGTTGATGTCGCCGCTGGCATCTTCGATCCCCAGTCCGGTCCTCGAGGCCATCAGGCTCTCCCTGAGCAACAGCATAACCTACATGTTCCTCATCGGAGCCGGCATCGTCGTCATCGGTTTGGCAACGAGCGTTTTGATCAGGAACGTTCCGTTGAAGACAGCGGATGAGTATCACGAGCGGTCCGGCTCCGAAAAGGAGATCGCCAATGGCACCACCGGACCGGGCGATGGCATTCCGGAGATCATCCTCGCCCAAGAGCCAACCGGAGAATGACCCCAAACCCTTTCCGTTTATTCCTATTTTCAGTCCTCACTTATTTGAGGAGCAGGGCATCTCAAGCACGTCCCATGCCGTTGCCAGCTATAATATTTCAGTGTTATCATTGATGAGAACCGCCTCATCGGCATATAAAGGCAGGAAGGCGATGAAATTGATCAAGGGAAGCGAGCGATTTGATATTCAAATGCCAATCCTGTGGTAAGTTGTTCCCTCTGATCCAGGTGGAGCTTTGGGAGAAGCGGGATATTTGTGATCTGTATTGCCGCAAATGCTATGCCGAGCACGCCGGAACCGATTCTATGGTCAACGTCATGGCCTTTGCAGACATCGCCGATTAGCGTAGAAATTCGCTCCCGCCGGGGAAGTTAACCCACGCCTAGCCAGATTAATAATTTTTGGATTCAATTAAATTCGATTTGCACCTAGCCTTTGAACGGCGAGACCCGTAGCTATCATTGGTGTGGGCGTTACATTGCAGGTCTTAGGGAATGAATTGGCCGCCTTATCCACTAATATGGGGTGGCCAGGGATGCTGTTGTCTTGGGCCTATTCAGTCGGTGATATGGCTCGGTGGTTTAGCTTGGGTCTACTCCTCGTTTCGATGAACTTTATTTCTCAAGAAATCAATCCGCCTTCCCATACGGCTTGCTGGTGCGTTTCATTTCTTTGAATCGAGTGCCTCAGGTTGAGATTTCCCAACCTAGTTTTCCTCACTACGTGATGACTGGCCGCCATCAGAGATATTGCAATCTGCCCTCGATCTCGCGCCCGCAGTTCTGGTTATTGCGCAACCACTCCTCTAGGACATCTCTGGCACTGGTGGAGACGACCTTTGTCTTGAGGGAATGCAGCTCCTCGCTAGTGATGTCCAGATAAGCCTTGGAGTTCTTGGCATGGTATGGCTGCAGACAGATCCCGAACGTTTGGCTGTCCTGGACCTCATGCCCGTCCACGCTCAAGGACCGGAGCCTTCCCATGCCCTCGTCGTAGCAAGCCCTCACCCTTCCGTTCACCTGATAGCACTCCCCTTCACCGTTACGGTTCTCCTTGCGCATGATATGGCCGAAGATGCGCCTGAGCTGCGTTCCGGTGACGGTGTACCGGGAAAGGGGGTCATTGTAGGGGAAGCAGGTAGCCACGTCCCTGAGCGTGACCAATGGACCGAGTTCCTTGGTCCGGATGGAGCCGCTGGCCAGGAACACGATGTCGCTTTCCGTCATCTCCGCCAGGGCATCGGCGAAGAGGTTTCCCAGGCCTGTCTCAACCTCGCGCACCGGATGAGTATGCTTGAACTTCAGCTTCGAGATCATGGCGCTATATTTGTCATCTACCCGCTCCTGATAGGAATGGATGAAAGTCTCAAGGTCCTTGTCGGGCTCCACCAGGGAATCGTCGATCTTGACCAGCTGCCATTGGTAGTCGATGATGCTGTTCGTGTCGTCATCGACGATCACGTCCAGCCTTCCTATCTGGTTCGTGCCCTCGCCCGCGGTGATGATTATCACGCCGTTCTCCACTATCGGCTTGTCGATGAAGGTATGCGAATGCCCCCCGATGATGATGTCCACACCCCATTCGGGCTTGAGCAGCTTGGCGAGCTCAACGTCCGATTCGATCCCGATATGAGTAAGGATGATGGTCAGGTCGATGTCGTCCCCCTTGTAGGCGTTCGTGATCCTCCCTACTTCCTGGCTCGCCTCCTCGAGGTTGACGAAACTGCTCAGCAGGTTGTCGCCCTTGATCGAGTCCATCACCTTCTCAGTAATTATCCCGGTCACCAGGATATCCAGCCCCGCCTTCTTTAGAATGCAGAAAGGCTTCATGAGTCGCTTGTTGAAGGGCTTAATATAGAGGTTCGCATTGACGATGGGAAAGTTCGCCACCTTCTCCAGGAAGAGCAAATGCGAGAGCCCATAGTCGAACTCGTGGTTCCCCAGAGCGATTACGTCCGGAGTGAGGTAGTTGATGAATGCCATGGTGGAGATACCTTTGTACTCGCTGTCAATGAGATTCCCCTGCACGATGTCCCCAGCGATGAGGAACAGTACGTTCTCCTCCTCGCGGTGGACCTTGCTCAGGTAACCGGACAGGAGCGCCAGCCCCCCGACATTTCTTCCAGTGGACGAATCTTGCTCAGCGAAGAAATCTCCATGCATGTCGTTGGCATGGAGGATGGTGAGTTTTGTTGTCCCGGTCATCGGATCACATGATGGAATCGGCCGGTATCGTACAAATAGGCGCGTCCGATATTAGGCCGAGGTTCGCCAACTGCCATCTGGGCCGTGCCAAGCCCAGGGAGAAAATGGTCGACCTGCACCAGACATGGATATTTACCTTGGAAGTGAGATAGTAACTTTGTCTCGTCTCATAGATCGCAGTCGTGGTCCTTGAAGTGGTTGGGGCGGTGGCCTTTCTCCTGCTCAGGAAACGTTAGAAGGCGAGGGGATCACCCCCTCCTTCTTCCTTTATTCAGAGATGCCGGCACCCTTCTGTGTCTGAAGGCAAGGGCTGGGCCACGGCTGATAAGACGCCTGCACAACGATAGTACGACCAAAGGCTTCATGATATCAAACCTTCCAACATCTAACCAGGTTGGCTCGTTGGCCTTGCCTGAACTCGAGCACCGATCACGGCCTGCCTCCTATGAGCTCCAGACCTATGACTGGTTGCTCAGGCTCTCTTGGATGTGCCTGGAGTGTCGCGGGCTCGATGGGTTATTTTCCAAGATATTAGAATTGATTGTGAGCCCAGGGTGGGAGGTTGGAGAGTTGCCTCCGGAGATGAGCAACTGGGGAGGCTACCATCGGCTTATCCAGATCATTATCTACTTGCTCTCATCAAAACGAAAAATGTACTCTTTGACTTTTCCAGCGATACGTTCCTTCCGTTCTATTCTCCGGATGTTCCAATTAATTTGACTTGGCTATCGCCGCCAATCCACAAGCTTAGTGTCTTCCAGACTATGGCATTCGTGCTATCACTCATTTCCTGCTTGAGACGATTGCGTCCGCCAGCTCTCCGATCTGCTCCGGTGTGAGGGTCTCGACCCTCAGGTCTCCGTATGGCAGCCCTGGTATGACCTCCTTGGGCGACTGCCCGGTGATCTTGAGGATGGTAGATATCTTCTTGCGGCGGTGCTGGAAGAGCACATTTACTAGGGTGAGATAGAACCGCTCGTTCAAGACCTTGAACGGCACCGGCCTCGGCTCCAGGAGGACGACGCTCGAGTCGACCTCCGGCTGAGGCCAGAATCTAGAGCGGGGCACCACCTCAAGTATCTCGCACTTCGCCCGATAGTAGGTATTGACGCTCAATCTCGAGTAATCATCGCTGCCGGCCTTGGCGGCCATGCGTTCCGCGAACTCCTTCTGCACCATGATGATGCCGCGCTTGAACGGGTAATCAAGTAGCTTGAAAATCAAGGGCGAGGAGATGCTGTAAGGCAGATTGGAGATGAAGCGGTCGAATTTCGGCCATTCGAGCTCCAGGGCATCCCCTTCGATCAGATCGATCTCGCTGCCGAACCGCTCCTTCAGGTAGGCGATCGTCCCCTTGTCGAGCTCGATGCATTCGACCTTCGAAGCTTTGGAGGTCAGAAGTTGAGTCAGAACGGCCAGCCCTGGCCCGATCTCCATGACGACATCGGAAGGCTCGATGCCGAGAAACTCGACCTCGCGCTCCGCCACTCTATCGTCGACTAAAAAGTTCTGCCCCTTCGCCTT
>PMBU01000056.1 GCA_003153895.1 Methanomassiliicoccaceae archaeon
CATCATTCCTTGAGCCGCTCGATGCGATGGCCGCGGAAATCGAGCTTTATCGAGCGCTTGACCAGGCTTTTGAGCATGGTCTGGGTGATGCCGAGCTTCTCCGCCACGTCGCCGGAGAACTTGCCCTCTGCCCCGACCGCGGTGATGATCTTCTTCTCCAGATCGTTGAACTCGTCCTTGTCCATCATTGCAACTGAAAGTACGTCCGATATCTCGTAAACCGGCCAAGACGCGTTGATATGGAACGAGTTGTAGTAGGTGTGAAAGGACTTCTCCGGATAATTGCCGCCGGTCGACTGCCACTTTGTCTCGACCAGCTTCATCTTCTCAAAGAATTTGATGGCTTCCTTCCCCTCGTCGCCGTACTTCTGCTCGATCTCTTTAGAGGTGCGCCACTCCAAGGTAACCTCCTTCAGAACATCTCTTTTAACCTTGGTATCAACCGCCCTCAACATCGGAACAAGCTCAGAGGGCTCGTTGATGACTTTAATCCGATTCATCTCTCTCTAATATGCGTTGCTACTGTATATAACATTACGAGTCCCATGAGGAATTGTTTTGGGAATTTAACGATTGAATGGTGGCCATAAAAGATGCTAACGATTGCATATGGTCAGGAAAAGTTACTTATGCCCTATTCCTATTCCCAGGTTGGATGAAGACCATCTATCAATGCTGGGCATGCGGGAAGCGCCACTCGACCCTGGAAGCCGCCGAGAAGTGCCATAACGGCCCGACTCAGTCGATAATCACCAAGGTCAAGCGAGATGTGTACCGCGCGCCCTGGGGCAATGCCTTCCATAAAGAGAAGAAGTGATTCTTTTAACGCCGTTCAGGTGATATTCTTCGAATCAGCCCTATTTCGTCATATACCGAACACCAGGAAGACGAATGCGATCACTATCAAAGGGATCACCAGCATGGTGAAATCGTCGTCCAAAAAGCGCGTATTGACCTTCTCGACGGATATCGCCACAAGCGCAGACAAGACCGCTGCGATCAATACCCCGATGGAAAGACCGACGATCGCGGTCATTACCGCCAGCACCAGTACGAAGTAGGCCACTTTGGGGAAGTCCGGATAGAGGGGGCTCTTGAGCCGGCGTAGTTCACCGCACAATGGGTCAATCCATGCCATGCCGAAGACAGCCGGCGCCGCCACTTCCAAAGGAAAGAAGAGGAAGGCGAAGACCAGGGCGATGCCGGCCCAGGCCGCCGCCGACATGCGATTGGATTCGTAAGGCCTCATTCCAATGATCTGCAACTGCTTCGACATGCGGAACGTTTCGAATGCCAGGGTCAATAGGAGCGCGAAGACCAATCCGACCTGTCGTCCCGGGCCTCCAACCCAGAGGGGATCAGGAAGCCAATAGTAGATCAGGAAGATCGGCGAGCTGATATGCACCAGCCGACGAAGAACATGACCCCAATCCATGCCGCCAGGATTCGTCTGGGTTTATAAATAATATGGCCAGCCCGAGTGAAGCTCGCGATACGATCGGTCCGATCCACCAATGGGGCGTTCAAAGCAGGCCATCAGGAGAAACCAGTGTAATCCCATTTCCGCCCCAGACGACGGAAGAACAGCAGGGTGGTGCCGAGCAGCGCGAAGCACACCAAGCCGATGCCTGCCAGGGATATCAATGGCTGCGAGTCCAGGCTGAAGGAGAGGATGGTGATGCACAGATCGGGCAGCAAAGAGATCACCATGAACCTGGTCATGACCGCAGGGCTGAAGAGGACGGAATTGGGACTCAGGCCAGTGAGGTAGGCGGTTGCCACTACCATATAGGCACCGGTGATGTACAGAACCGGCAGGGCGATCCAGAGCAGCCTTGTCTCATTGTACGCGAAGGATATGAAGATCACGAAACCGGTGCTGATGAGCGTCGTCAGCAGGAAGAATGACATCAGCTTGGCCTTGATCAGCTTGGTGACGCTGACTGGCAGCGTCTCATAGTAATCGATGGCATCGATGTTCGTCAGCCAAGAATACAGCATGACGCCGAAGAAGCCCACCATTGCGGCGTAGAAGACCGTGTTGAAACCGACCGGGATGGCCAAACCGTGGTTCACATACCAAGTGGTGAAGCTAAGGAAGACCAGGGGAGCGACGTAAGCCAATAACATCTTGCTCAAGGCGCCGGAGCGGGCCAGGTCGACGTACTCCTTAGCCAGCAGCGATTGGTAGGACTTGGCGAAACCGAAATGGCTGTGAAGCCGAGGGAAGGATTCCTCGACCTTCGGGGTATTGCCCAGCGGTGCCTCGCGGACCAATGCGATAGCGAGGAACATGAATAGAGCGGTCGAGACCAGGCTAATTGCGAGGAAGAGCACCGCCCGAGGGATGTCGTTCCCGAGCGGTCGCAGCGCGCTCTGGAAGGCGATCGATGGCAGTATCCAGTCCAGCGGATAGAGGTGCAGGATACCGTATCCGAGGAGCAGGGCTATGAAGCCCACCAAGACCAAGGCGAACGCCCTCTTCGAACGAACGTACAGCACCGAGACGAGGAAGGAGAAGGATATCCCCAGGAGGAAGGAGAGCACCACCGCCAAGAAAGCCAGTCCAATAGAGTACAGCGAATAATGGACCAGCGGTGTCGAAGCTAGCACCCCGAGCAGCCCGGGCAGCATGATCAGCATCAGATAGAATATCACGTCCCGGAGGAACATGCTGAGGTACGCTTTTCTGAATGAGAAAGGCAGCAGGAACGGCATAGCCACCAAGAAGTTCGCGCGACCCTGCCTCCGCTCCAGATAGGTCTTGCCCAGGAAGCCGAAGGCACCGACGCTCATCCCGTAGACGAAGATGCCGGCGTTGGCGAAGAGCAGCACCTCGGAGATGTGAATGCTCGATTCCATTATCGGAAGCGTCGCACCGAGGAAGAATGCGATCATGAAGACGTATGCCGGCAGAGAGAAGAACACCCGCGGTGAGGAGTAGGCCATGTGGACCCGGTATTCCTCCAGGAGCATCAGCCTAAGGAGAGTTAGCATCCTTGCCTCCCACCAGACGCATGAACAGCCCCTCCAAGTCCTCCCCCCTGGCGCGCAAGGATTCCAGCTGCTCCTGCGCCACCAGCCTGCCGCGATGCAGGACAATCACCTCTTGGCATAGGCGCTGGGCGATCTCNNGGCTCGTCCAAGAAGAGCAGCTTCGGCTCGTGGATGAAAGCGCTCGCCAGCATGACCTTCTGCCTCATTCCCTTGGAAAGGTCGCGGCATAGGGTCCCCTCTGCCTCCTTCAGGTCGAAGAAGTCGATCCAACGCATGACCTTTTTATCGAGGTCTTCCACCTGCCTCACTTTCCCGCTGAAATAGAGGAACTCCGAGGCTGTAAGATATGAAGGCGGTGACTCGACCTCGGGGACGATGCCGATCGCCTTCTTCACCTCGATCCCTTGGGTGCGACAATCGATGCCCAGAACGGTCGCCAGACCGGAGGATTGTTGGATCTGCCCAGTAAGGATGCGAAGTAAGGTGCTCTTGCCGGCGCCATTCGGGCCGAAGCAGCCGAAGAAGGTTCCCTCCTTCACCTGGAAGCTGACGCTTTCCAGGGCGCTCTTCTTCCCGTATGACTTGCTAAGCTCCAGAACCTCGATCGCCGCCATGCGGCACATCAATGCGGCGGTCGCTATTTAATTCGTCCCAGGCCATTATCTTCTGGGAATTTCAGCTAATCCAGATATGAGAGATAGACCAGAATCCGCCAAGCAATTGGAAGCCGTCCATATGATCATTGTCCGGTCCCTCAGGAGTAATTCGTAGCTTGATTTCTTGAACTCGGCATGCTGGCGTTTTCATCAGCAAGACTTTAATGAATCGAACTGACTTCCCGGTGACCTACTCAATGAGGATTGAAACATGCGCGCCGCTGTTCTGCTGGATCTGGATGATGTGGATTTCGTCGAACCGAACTTCGAGCGGCTGGCCGACAATAATTTCACTAACCTGCTGCTCACCTTGCCTGCCAACCAGGCCAAGTTGCTCATCAGCGAGGATGAGTGGCCATTGGCATTTGCATTGGGCGATGGCAGGTCCTGGAAGGCTGGTTCCTTCCTGCTGCGCAAACCGACCGAAGCTGTGATCGAGAGGGCGGAAGAGCTGGAGGCGGAGATACTCCAAGAGGAGCGCCATGAATGGGAGGCAGCAGTGCGCGAGCTGTTCTCCCTCCGCATCGTAAAAGATGTGCCACCGGCGATCGAAGACTTCACCCCAAAGAGGGCGGTCCTGGTGGAAGAGCTGCTCCGTCAGGTTTGGGGTGACGTAGAGGGTGAGACCTGCATCGACGCCTGCTGCGGCTCGGGGGCAGGCACGGTTGCCCTGAGGCAGGTCGGGATCATTCCCCTCAGCTTCGACAATGATCCCTCGCTCCTTTCGCTTGGCCTACATTCCGGCCGATTAGCACCGGAGGATACGGTCTGCCTAGATGGCACGAAGGCCAGCAGCTTTTTGCCCCATACCCCGCTGGGCATGGTGCTCATGGCTGGAGAGATCTCCCAGTTCAACCAGATTTTCTGGCGCAAGATAATCGAAGAAATCCTAGAGCTCACCGAAAAGACGCTGGTGTCGACCGGGACCGAGAAAGAAGCCCACCTGGTGGAGTCCTGGTCCAAGCACAAAGGCCGTAAAGTAGCGGTCATTGAGAACAAGCGAGACGCTTTCTACGACAACTGGGTCTGCGATATTCGACGATCCTAAGCTTCGTTCACCGAGGTTCGCTTGTTCCATGTGGACAATACGATCGTCTCGATCACCGCAACAGCGACCAGAATTAGTTGAAGATACGGCTCTTTGACCAAAAAGAGCGAGGTCATTGTCATTGCCGCCCAGATCGAAAGGATGGTGAGCGCGAGCACCCAGACCGGCAAAGAAACTCCTCCCTCATATGAAAGCACATAGTCGCCCAGCACAGGGCTCCTCTTCAGCCAACCATGGAAACGATGCGAGCTTTTTGCATAACATGCGGAGCCGAGTAGAAGGAAAGGTGTGGTCGGCAATAACGGAACCAGCAAGGCCACCGCCCCGATGATCACGAATAAGGTACCAGTTAGTAACCAGAATGCGCGGCTAGTAAAGTTCGCGGGATGGGATTCCACAATTTCAGCCTTAGAGGTCATGACTGCCTGTCAATATTTGACCATCATAGAAATGGTTATGCACGAAAGTTCATTGAACGACTCCGGACATTATGGGATTGGCATGGACATCCATCTAAGCCAGATGGTTACCGACCGAAGAATAGAGTGGGCAATGAATTTAAATGCCGAACGCTATCATGGCCATTGACAGATAGTGTCATGGGGTGACTGGGTGAAGGGGAGAAGCATTTTGACGAGCAAGATAGAGAGCGAGATAGAGCTCCTCGAACGCCACGTGACCATGCTCAAGGCGATCATGGAGCACGAGCCGATAGGAATAATCAGGCTCTCGGAACAGTTGAACGTGCCCCAGCACAAGGTGAGGTACTCGTTACGCATCTTGGAGCAAGAGGGCCTGATTGCCCCCTCGCCCGAGGGCGCTATTACCACTGAAAAACTGCCGCTGTTCTTCAACGATCTGCGCACTATCTTGACCAGCATGGACGAGACCGTGAACAAGCTCCGGGCCTCCCTGCCCACGGACACTGGCCGTCCCGGGCAAAAGGCTTAATAGAAGCGGGTTGTTTTGGTCGCAAAGCCGTCGTAGCTCAGTTGGTAGAGCGTGTGACTGTTAATGCCTTTTCAAGGCACGCAGTCATCACAAGGTCAGCGGTTCGATCCCGCTCGACGGCGCCATTCTCCATTCTAATCCGATGAAGAGGGCTTATTTTGCATTACCATCCATGACTCCAGTTGTATCGATGAAAAGAGTGCGGCCCGTCATCATCCGGCCGATAGCCTGGTCAAATTCCTCGGTTCGCTGCGATCCGATCATGATGCTTTGGTTTCGCGGAAGGTGAAGCATGACGCCCCTGTTCCCGCTGACATTATAGCCAGTGCCCATCGCCCCATACCGGATCCCATGCCCCCCGAAGTCCCTGAGGACTCGATAGGTGACGGGTTCGTGGCGATGGATCTCCTCCCGCCCTATCCTCCACATTTTCCGATGGAATGGGACGAACTTTAACCAGATTCCATCATTCCTGACCTCGACGATGAGATGGGCACCAACCAGAAGGGCAGGGAAGATTATCCCGAATCCTATTAGCAGGAACCAGAGCAGTCCATCAGGTCCTGGGTTGTCCCCGAAGGGGAGCCCCATCATGACCTGGGTGATGAACGCATACCAAATCAGGACCGTGATGCCAAAGATAGCGATGATGAACCAAGGCCGCCGGAAATACTGGACCTCTCGGAACAAAATCTCGCTCGATCGCGCTTCCAAATGAGCACCTTTTCCATCCATAATTCGACCTGCCCGGAATCATCTGCCTGGAGTAGCTATGAGATCGGGGACCTTGACCTCCGAGCGAATCATAATCTGCATCATCTTGAAAGAGGCGATGGCACGGAGGGAGTGTGGCTTATTCGCTGGCATTATAATCATCTCCACTGCCTTGAGACGGAACGGCTGCCCGGGAGATCCTAACTTCCACTTCCCCATCAGTGATTTGGGCCATGGCATCGAATGGCGCCATGTGCTCGCTCACGGCCCTCCCCCTCTTCGAAAGCGAAAATGGTCACTGTCCCAGCCAGCTTATCGATCAGCGTGCGGCTCACAACCGCACCTTCTTGGTAAGCGATGAGATCGTTGACAACGAGCTGCTTCTCCACGACGTTACCCTTTTCCTTCTTCTGGACCGGCACTCGATCACCTGAATCACCTGGGAATAGAATGATGCATAATTGTCAAATACTTATCATGGTAAGAAGGCACACCGGATGACCCCGCATCCTTGATTCGCGATGGTGCAATCGTTGCCGGCTGGCGACCTTTTAATCCACCAGCAAGATGCAGGTCCAAACCGGACGCTTAGCCGGAAACTCTATCGGCATTCCGGCGTTCGCAGCAGTGGCGAAGACGTCCACTCCCATCGCTTCCGCCGCCGGTCTGGCCTCAAAGGGATGCCGGCATTGCTTGCCACTTCCCGGCCCGACGCATTCATCGCAAAGACGGCAGTTGCCTGCTGACAGGGCCGCCGTGAACCGATAACCCAAATGGAGAGCATCCCGCTCCAGATTGATCAACGCCATGCTCATCGCGCGCATGCTTTCGGTCAGCATCGCATCGTAATCATTGTCAAGTCGCAGCTTCGCCAACTGCATCGAGCAGATCTTTCCCTCCATCTTCTTCTTATCCATGGTGATTTCGAATTGGATCACGATAGCAACCTGGTACATTTCCAGGGCGGATTCGAACGCCTCCACCGACATGATGTTGGGAGGGCACATCAGGCAACGGCCATAACTATCGCAGACCGGTATGGCGCACTTCAGACGGACCCGTGGGTCCACGACGATCTTCCGCGCCGATATCGGTGCCGCTTTGATCGCCCCATAGCTCAGGGCATTGCTGCATAGCTTCCTAACGTCCGCTCGGACGTTCATGGCTTTGCCCGTTCTCTCCGACATGCTCACTGAATGGATAATTGGCGAGATAATGGGTTCGATGTCGTTGGCTGGCAAATGATCCGACATTATCACCAAGTGGAACGAAATGCAAGATTAATTATGGCATGATATCGATGCTTGCCTCACTGGATGGGAGCTGATTTCGTGGAGGATTTCAAGTTCAAGTACGGGACGATGAGAAAGGGGATCGTCTCTGCCAGCAATACCGCTGGGCTTCTGATCATCGTTCCGGTCGTTCTTGCGTTCTTATTGAAGATAAGGACTTCGACCCCAGCATTAGGATCGGAGCTGGTGAGCCTTATTCTATTGATTGTTCTCCTCGGAATTCCCGTAGCGGTCGCCAGCTTCTTCAAAGGCTACTATAAGAAAGGCAGCCTGGCTCGCATGACATTTGGCCTGGTCGAGGCCGGACTGGTGCTCCTTTATCTATCAGTCTTGCTACTCTCTTCGAACCTGCCGCGGGTGTTCGACCTAATTCAATACCACCCTGACCTCGTCGGAGTTTACCTGGCCCTTCTCTATTTGGTAGTCCTAATTGCATTTGGCTATTTCATCGAACTATTCTGGTTCAGAGAAGAATGGCTCAAGGCCATCGGCAGGGAGATACCGGCAAAGCCTCCCCTGAAGGAGAACCTGGCCACAGATTTCTCTCTTCGAATCGGGATCCCGCCCGAGGCACAAAGGGAGGCGAGGAACAAGCTCCTGCTATTGATTATCATACCGTCGCTTCTATTGATCCTGATTCCCCCATTGGTGTCGAGCCTCGTCGATGTCCAGTCTGAAGGGCTTCAGTTGTTCGCAGTGCTTGCGAACATCGTCGGTTCGCTGTTGTTGCTTGGCTTGTTGCTTCTGCCGATAGCTTGGATGCGAGGGTTCTATCCAAAAGGCAGTTTCGGCCGTTTGGCATTCAGCTTAGCATATGTTCTATTCCTGATCGTTTACATCTACCTGGTCCTGGTCGGCCATGGATTGAACGACTGGCTCTTCGCTAACGGGGTGCATTTCGATTACGACCTTATGGTCCTCCTGATAATGATCATCCCTGCCTTCCAAGCGGTGGAGGCGATCGGCGAGCTGATCGATGAACGGAAACCGTGGAAGGCAAGGCTGGGCTTCGCCATCAAAGGGAAGCCGCTGAACGTCGACTCGATGCTGCTGGATTTCAATCTGCGCACCGGGAAGATCGGCAATGGCGCGAAGGCTGCCAAGCGTGCTTACATCGGTTGGCTCCTCATACCGTTCCTCGTCCTCTCGATCCTCTCAGGCATCCTGGACGACGTGACCCAGATCGCGAACAACGTCGCTCTGGCCCAGGAGATCGGGAAGATCGCAGGCGCTATCGCCCCGTTCGCCTTGATCATCATCGCATTGAGCTTCGTCTGGGGCTTCTACCCCCGTGGCTCGTTCGGGCGGCTGACCTTCGGGCTTCTGAAAGTCCCGTTCATACTGCTGTTCGTGAACGCGATATTCCTGGGCGGGGCGCTCGAGCAGGCGTTGTGGAACTCAGACCTGAAGATCACCCTCGGCCCGATTATCGAGATCTTCCTGATCTATGCTGCTTTGGTGGCAATGTTACCAGTCTGCGAACTGGTCGACTACAGGAGAGAATGGAAATACAAGGTCGGTCGCAAGCTGAAGCCACTGAGCCCTCCGGAGAAGGGTCTGTTAACCGACTTCAGGCTGCGCTACACCCGCTTCGGGGACGGAGCGAAGATGGCTCGAAAGACGTTTCGATCGTACATCATCATGCCGGTGATCTTTGTATTGGTCGTCCGAGCTGTGCTCACCAGCATGAATGATGCAATATTGGACCAGGCGATCCAAGGGCTTCAGGACCTGGACTCAACCGTGATCGCGATCGGCGTGGTCTTGGTAATCGTCCAGTTCTGCCGTGGAAGCTACCGGGCTGGCGCGTTCTCGCGCCTTTGCTTCGGCCTCATCGCGACCGGCGTCATCGTCCTTTGGACATTCGTGTTCGTCAGCAGCATGACCAGAATCAACACCTTGTTCGGCGTTCCGGGCACACCGGTACAGTTCGATATATCCCCGTTCCTGCAGCTGTTCCTAATGATCATGTTATTGTGGTCCGCGCTGGTTGGCCTGAGATACCTGATAGAGTTCGGCAGGCACCGCAGGCAATGGCTGGAATCAAGGGAGAGCTGGGTGGTATATGGCAACGAACCGGTGGCCCCCGGACAATGACCGATATGGACTCGAACGATTCAGCACCGAAAAGATTGGCATATTACGACATGAGCCGCACCGACCATTGTACGTCCTTCCAAGCATGATAGCATCAAAAGCATGATTGCTTAGAAGCGCTTATTATTGGTCGAATAGCATGAAGTCCCAGGTCCTTCTGGAGGCATTGGAACGCGATGGATGCAGCGCCAAAGCGATCTCGATCGACAAACTGGACCAGCTTAAGGAGGACATTCAGAGCTTGCGCAATGCTGGTGCCCTGGATGAGAGAGTATTCAACGATTACCTCCAAGCGATGAAATATCAAGTGCCAAAGGATTTCCCTGACGCGAAATCGATCATCGTCATCGCCGTGCCGCAACCTCAGCTCAGATTAGCGTTCGTTTGGAAGGGGAAGCGGATCGAGACGGTGGTCCCTCCGACCTATGCGTTCGCCCGCGAAGTCGACAAACGAGTGACCAGGGTCATGGCAGAGAGCGTCGCGCCCGAGGCGCTGAGACTTGAGAAGGCGATCCTTCCTCTCAAAACGCTGGCAGCCCGCTCCGGACTTACCTTCTACGGTAGGAACAATATCGCGTATGTGCTGAAGAAGGGCAGCTTCCTGCGGCTGACGGCCTTCTACACCGATCTGGTTTGCGAGGACGAGACGTGGGTTGAAAGGAAGATGCTCCCTGCCTGCAAGACCTGCAGGAACTGTTTGAAAGCCTGCCCTAATGACGTCATCGGCGAGGATCGGTTCCTGGTAAGAGTGGAACGATGCCTCACCTTTCTCAACGAGCAATCTTCCGAGAAGGACTTTCCAGGATGGGTCGATCCGGCGGCGCATAACGCGATCGTTGGATGCATGCACTGCCAGCGGGTATGTCCATATGACAAGGCATTCATCGGATCGTACACCGAAGGGGGCGAGTTCTCGGAAACAGAGACGGCCTACCTTTTGGCCGGTGAATTCGAAGGCGAAAAGGCAAAGGCGATGGAGGAGAAGCTCAAAATGGTCGGTCTGGACCTCTCGATATTCCCCAGGAACCTGAAGGTGCTGTTGGATCGACAAAAATAAATTCGCTTTTCGCAAGCGATTTGACCGTCATTCGGGAAAACGACCCGACGGAGCTTTGGGAAAATTATTCTACCCAGGCATGGATACAACGAGGATTCAAATGGGCGAAGAGGGAGGGTTGAGCAAGTTTGAGAGCTCCCAGCCCATGATCCTGATAGCAGCGATGCTCTTCGGCCTTCTCATCGGGCCAGTTTTCTCTGGCATCGCTAGCATCAGCAATTCCGTTGTCTACTTCTCTTTGGTGGGCTTGATGTTCGGAATCGCCCTCGGTACCCCGTTGGGTAGTGTCGCCAAGTCCTTTGCAAGATTGAGATTCTTCGGCATCGCCTGGTCCGTCAATTTCATTATCGTTCCATTGGTTGGTTTCTTGCTGGCAAGTATTTTCCTCAGTGAAACGCCACTGATCTTCCTTGGCTTCATCCTTTATGTGGTCACACCCTGCACTGACTGGTTCTTGGTGTTCACTGGCATGGCGAAGGGCGACGTCCCGTTGGGACTTGCCCTCCTTCCCACACAGCTCGTGCTTCAGATCTTGCTCATCCCAGTATATCTCCTCTTATTCACCGGCGAGATAGTCCCGTTTCAGCTCAGCGCGCTCATTGAAACGGTCATCATATTCATCATCCTGCCATTCACCTTATCCATCCTGACGAACCGGGCTATCATCCGAACGAAGGGTGCCGAGTGGAAAGAGAAGCGGATGAAGAATGTTCCGATCTCGATCCAGACCATTGCTTTAGCCCTGGCCATCTTCTTCATGTTCGCGGGGCAAACCCAAGTGATCATCGATAACGTTGGCCCCCTGTCAGTCGTCCTTTTGCCGGTCCTAATCTTCTTCGCGATATCCTATGTCCTGTCACATTACATCAGCCGGTGGCTGAGGTTGAGGTACGAAGAATGCGCATTATTGACATGCACCAGCATCGCAAGGAATTCCCCCCTGGCCTTGGCGATCGCGTTCGGCCTCTTTCCTAATCTGCCGCTCGTGCAGGTGGCGATAATCATCGGGGTGATCGTCGAACTGCCGGTACTGGTGCTAGTCGTGAAGGCACTTAATAAGGGGAGACCGACCTATTGCGGTCGGGGATTATGATGACCGATCGTCTAGGACACTTCAGAATCTCGATGCCATGCAAAATCGAGCGGGGAAATCCAAGCCAATACCTTTATATTCAGCTCTGGAATAACTGAAAAATTGCGTCTCATGGGTCCGTAGCTTAGTCTGGTGGAGCGTTCGGCTCATAACCGGATGGTCGTCGGTTCAAATCCGACCGGGCCCACATCCCTCATTCCTTCCGGCATTTGTTGAATCGTGTAATTTGATGCTCTTTGTGATTGAGCTTCTTGATCCCTTTTTAGACCGCTCAGCTACTCATGAGACATCTATCGCATCTGCAGATGCCCGTGGCTGATATTGAAAAAGAAGAAGATCGGAAGGGGTTTGGCTCCTATTTCTTCCTGATTATGGACACTACTCCGAGGACCTGTCCCTGGCTGCCAGAGCCACCGGCCATATGGTAATTGATCCCATACTCGTCGAGGATCTGGACCTGGAAGTTGTCCAAAAACAGGTTGTCCCATGCATCCACGCGATACTTGAATTTGCCCACCTCGTTGATAACCTGTCCAGTGTCTGGGTTGAAGCGCTGCACCGAGCACCAGCCCTCGAAGAAGACATGGTTGCCGCTGAACGCAAGCCCGGTCACGGATGTGCCGACAACGATGTAGTCCCAGGTGCCGTCGAAATAGATATAAAGGAAGTCCCCCACCGGCTTGTTGTTCTTGTCGAACGACACCACGAATCCGAATACACCTGGGTGGCCGCCGTCGTTGATTATCCCCGCTCCGACGGAGGAGGTACCGGAGACCGCGCTGCAAATCGTTACGGAGACCGCTGGCGATTTGCTGGAGACATAATTGCTGCCCCCAACCAGATTGACGACCATGGTATACGCCCCGTCAGTGAAGCCCGTTAGCGGCGTGGTGGCGGTGGCGACACCAACACCAAGGGTATCGGTCAGCTGCACGTTGATCGGTCCGATGCTCTTCCATGGCGTTGGGGTGATCGCCCCTGGCCAGATCTGGAAATAGACCTGCATTTGGGTCATGTCGCCGAAGCTCCCATCCATGTCCTCGTAAATGGTGGCGCGCAGATCTATGCCAGAATCGGTTCTTTGTACTATCGTATCTCCAGTATAAGCCGGGTCCACATTCTCTTTTGCAATGTTGAAGTTCACCTGAACATAGGCACCCTGTAGTCCGGAATCACCAGCGAACCGCGCTTCCAGAACGTAAGCTCCCACCGTCTGTGTCAGCTTGATCGTTAGTGATGAATACCCATTCGAGTCTGTGGAAGCTGCTCCGACAACAAGTGTACCAATCTTGAAATTCACTTGCTTCCCTACTTGTGGCAGGCCGTTGCTTAGCAGCCTCGCCTTGAGTATGACGGTGTCGGAATATGCTCCGGAGGTGGCTCCGGAATAGCTCATAGTCGTTGTTGCATGAGCGATCTTGCCAAAGACTGCGGTGACATCCTTGTTACCAGTCATAGTAATCGAGGATGGGTTGGCGCTCCCGCTCAGATCCCCATTCCAGTTTGTGAAAGTGGAATCAGCCGCCGAATTTGCTGTGAGCTGTACGACGTCCCCGAAATGATAGGGGGCAGGCCGGTCAGTAACAACTGATCCACTGCCCGCACCTGACAGGTGGATGGTCAGGGTGTAGACGTCCTGCAGGCAGGTGGCGGTGTCCTGCTTGTTGCCGGTCATGGTCACCGAGC